>JAKIXW010000336.1 GCA_022708865.1 Acidobacteriota bacterium | reverse complement strand
GGTACGGGCGGCAACGGCGGGATCGGCGGGTCCACCGGCAAGGCGGGCGACAACGGATGACCTCGAACGAGGCCCGTTACCGCCCGCGGCACGCCCTGCCGACGCGAGGTTCCGTCCGGTACGTCGTCGTTGGGCAGAACGTCGTTGGGCAGAACGTCGTTGGGGAGGATGCCGAGCGCCCGGCTCCTCCACAGCTCGTGCGGTGTGTCGCCGTCGGGGTCGCCAGTCAGGAGCCGATGCGCATCGTCGTCAGGCGAACGCCTCCACCGGCGGGCACGAGCACACCAGGTTCCGGTCGCCATAGGCGCCGTCGATGCGCCGCACCGGCGGCCACACCTTCGGGCGGTAGCCCTTGCCCAGCGGGTACGCCGCCTCCTCACGGGTGTACGGGTGCTCCCACTTCTCGACCAACAGCGAGTCGGCCGTGTGGGGCGCTCCCCGCAGCGGGTTGTCCTCCAGCGGCCACTGGCCCGAGCCGACCTTGTCGATCTCGCCGCGAATGGCGATCATCGCCTCGCAGAACGCATCCACCTCGGCCAGACTCTCGCTCTCGGTGGGCTCCACCATCAGCGTGCCGGCCACCGGGAAGCTCATCGTCGGCGCGTGGAAACCGTAGTCCGCCAGCCGTTTTGCCACGTCATCCACCGTGACGCCGGTCGCCTTGGTGATCGCGCGCAGGTCCAGGATGCACTCGTGGGCCACCATTCCGTTCTCCCCGGTGTAGAGCACCGGGTAGTACTCGTCGAGGCGACGGGCGATGTAGTTGGCCGAGGCGATCGCGGTCAGCGTGGCAGCGCGTAGCCCCGTCGCGCCCATCATCCGGATGTACATCCAGGTGATCGGCAGGATCGACGCCGACCCGTAGGGCGCCGACGAAACCGGGTGCCCCTTCGGGAGTTCGGGCGCCAGCGGATGGCCGGGCAGGAACTCGGCCAAGTGGGCGCGCACCGCCACCGGTCCGACGCCCGGACCCCCGCCACCGTGCGGGATGCAGAACGTCTTGTGCAGGTTGAGGTGACTGACGTCGCCGCCGAACTTGCCGGGCCGGGCGAGCCCGACCAGGGCGTTGAGGTTGGCGCCGTCGACGTAGACCTGTCCGCCGGCGTCGTGCACGGCCGCACAGATGTCGGCGACGTCGTGCTCGTACACGCCGTGGGTGGACGGGTAGGTGATCATGATCGCCGACAGGTCGGCGGCGTGCTCGGCCACCTTGGCCCGCAGGTCGTCCAGGTCGACGTCGCCGTTCTCCCGGCACGCCACCACCACCACCCGCATCCCGGCCAGCGCGGCGGAGGCCGCGTTGGTGCCGTGCGCGCTCGACGGGATCAGGCAGACGTCGCGGTGCGTGTCGCCGCGGGCGGCGTGGTAGTCCGCGATGGCCAGCAGTCCGGCGTACTCCCCCTGCGAGCCGGCGTTGGGCTGCAGTGAGATTGCGTCGTAGCCGGTCAGCCCGGTCAGCCAGGTTTCCAGATCGGAGATCATCCGCCGTAGGCCCGGGGTGTCGGTCGGCGGGGAGAACGGGTGCTGACGGGAGAATTCCGGCCAGGTGACCGGTTCCATCTCGGCGGCGGCGTTGAGTTTCATGGTGCATGAGCCCAGCGGGATCATCGTGCGGTCCAGCGCCAGATCCTTGTCGGCCAGCGCGCGCAGGTAGCGCATCATGGCGGTCTCGGTCCGGTGGCTGGTGAACGCGGGGTGGGTGAGGAACCGAGAAGTTCGGGCGGTCGGGCCGTCGTGCGCGCAGGTCCGGCCCTCGGGGTCCGTCGGCGCCGGCACCCCGAACACGTCGAGCACCGCGGCCACCTGCGCCGCCGTGGTGGCCTCGTCGCAGGCCACCGACACGTGGTCGGCGTCCACCCGCCACAGGTTGATGCCGCGCTCGGCGGCGGCGGCCACCACGGCGTCGGCGCGGCCGGGCACCCGGGCCAGGACGGTGTCGAAGTACGTGTCGTGCACCAGTGCGTCACCGAGCGCGGTGGCGATCTCCTCGGCGTGGCCGTGCACCCGGCGGGCGATCGCGGTCAGGCCGTCGGCACCGTGGTAGCTGGCGTACATGGCGGCCATCACGGCCAGCAGCACCTGCGCCGTGCAGATATTGGAGGTGGCCTTGTCCCGGCGGATGTGCTGCTCGCGGGTCTGCAGCGTCAGCCGGTAGGCGGGGTTCCCGTCGGAGTCCACCGAGACACCCACCAGGCGGCCCGGCAGCTGCCGGGCATGCTTGGTGGGCACGCACAGGTATCCGGCATGCGGACCGCCGAATCCCATTGGCACGCCGAATCTCTGGGCGCTGCCGAACGCGACGTCAGCGTCGATCTCGCCGGGCGGGGTGACCACCGTCATGGCCAGTAGGTCCGCGCCGACAGCCACCAGGGCGCCGCGCTCGTGGGCGTCGGAGACCAAGTTCGTCCAGTCCACGAGCCGGCCGCTGGCGCCGGGCAGCTGGACGATGACACCGAAGAAGTCGCCGTCGGGCAGACCCTCGCGCAGATCGGCGGTCACGATCTCGATGCCCAGCGGTTGGGCTCGGGTGGCCAGCACCGCCGCGGTCTGGGCGAAGACGTCGACATCAACGGCCAGCCGGTTGCTCTTGGACTTGCTGGCCCGCTGCATCAGCGTCATCGCTTCGGCGGCCGCCGTGCCCTCGTCGAGCATCGAGGCGTTGGCCAGTTCGAGGCCGGTCAGGTCGGCGACCATGGTCTGGAAGTTCAGCAGCGCCTCCAGGCGGCCCTGGCTGATCTCGGGCTGGTACGGCGTGTAGGCCGTGTACCAGGCGGGGTTCTCCAGGATGTTGCGCAGGATCACCGTGTCGTAGTAACCCTGGCCGATCATCGACACGGCCACGGTGTTGGAGGCGGCCAGCGCACGCAGCTCGGCCAGCGCCTCGTGTTCGGACACCGGGTCGGGCAGTTCGGCCATGCCGGGCGCGCGGCCGGTGTCGTCCAGCGCATCCAGGATGTTGGCGGGAAGCGCCTTGGCGGCAAGCTCGTCCAGTGAGGCGACGCCGATCACCTCGAGCATGGTCGCGACGTCGGCGGCATCCGGGCCGATGTGGCGGTCGGCGAAGTTCTGCTCGGGCACGGGGACTCCTCAGCGGGGCAGGCGGAACTACTCCTCCCCCTCTGTCGTCCACCCGCGACCGGGCGCCTGAGAGATTCGGCCCGGGTCAGCGGGCCTTTCCCCATGGGCGGGTGGCCCCCCGAAGGTCCTGGGGTCCACCGCTTTCCAGA
>JAKIXW010000335.1 GCA_022708865.1 Acidobacteriota bacterium | reverse complement strand
ACGGGGCATCCAAATCGTGTGGTCAGAGCCGGTTTGCCACCCCGGAATGTGCACAGAAGTACACATCTGAGCGGCCCGCCACACCAAGAACTTAATTCGCGTTGTCGTACTTCGTCATGGCGTCACTGAGCCGCTGCAGGGCGGCACCGTAGTCGGTGAAGTTGCCGCTCTGCTGGGCCTGTTTCACCGCGTCCATGGCCATCTTGATCTCTTGCAGCGCCGAGGCTTTCGCGTTGGAGATGGTCACGCTGCCCGGCGGCACGGCGGCCACCGGTGTGGGCACCTCGGGCCCGGTGGCCGTGGAGCCCGCGCCGACGCCGAAGATGCCGTCCAGGGCGTCACGCACGGTCGGGCCGTAGCCCACCTTGTCGCCGTACATCATCGCCACCCGGATCAACCGGGGGTACGACGAGGCGGCGTCGCTGGTGCCCGGCGAGGCGTACACCGGGGCGACGTAGAGCAGACCGCCCTCGCCCACGGGCAGGGTGAGCAGGTTGCCCCACCGGATGCGGTTCTGGTTGTCCCGGCCGATCACGCCGAGGTCCTGGCTGACCGCGGTGTCGGTGCTGATCGCGTTGAACGCCAGCTTGGGCCCGTTGACCTGACCGGGGATGGTCAGCACGGTGATCTTGCCGTACGTCGCCGGATCAGAACTGGCGCTGATGTAGGCCGCCAGGAAGTCGCGGCGGAATCGGTTCATCGCGCTGGTCAACTGGAACGACGCCGAAGAGTCATTGGCCGCAAGGTCTTTGGCCACGATGTAGTACGGCGGCTGGTAGCTCGACGCGGTCGGGTTGGGATCCAGTGGCACGTCCCAGAAGTCCGACGTCGAGAAGAACGTCACCGGATCGTCGACGTGGTATTTGGCCAGCAGCGCGCGCTGCACCTTGAACAGATCCTCCGGATACCGAAGGTGCGCAGCCAGTTCCGGGCTGATGTCACTGCGCGGCTTGACGGTGCCGGGGAACACCTTCTCCCAGGCCTGCAGCACCGGGTCGGATTCGTCCTGGGCGTACAGCGTCACAGTGCCGTCGTAGGCGTCGACGGTGGCCTTGACCGAGTTCCGGATGTAGGACACCTGCTTGTCGGGCATCAACCGGTTCAGCGCGACCTCGGAGGAGTCCGCGGTGGCCGAGGACAGCGAGGTCAGCTCCGAGTACGGGTAGTTGTCCAGGGTGGTGTACCCGTCGACGATCCACACCATCTTCTTGTTGACGATCGCCGGGTACACGGTCGAATCGGTGGTCAGCCACGGCGCCACCGCCTTGACGCGCTCGGACGGATCGCGATTGAACAGGATCTTGCTGTTGGGCCCGATGACGTTGGAGAACAAGAAGTTCCGCTCACCGAACTTGGCCATGAAGAGGCTGCGCGCCACCCAGTTGCCCAGCTTCACCCCACCGGAACCGGTGTAGGTGTAGTTCTTGGTCTCGGTGTTGGTCTCGTAGTCGTACTCGCGGTCGGCGCCGTTGCTGCCGACGATCGCGTAGTCGTTGGCGGCCGCGGCGATGATCGGGCCGAAGTAGATTCGCGGCTGATCCAGCGGCGCCGGGCCGGGTGACACGACCGTGCCGTTGGCACCGACCACCGACGACAGGAACTCCGGGTAACCGCCATTCTGGTTGGGGTCGTTGGCAATTCCGCGCACGGTATTGGCCGGCGAGGCGATGAACCCGTTGCCGTGGGTGTAGACGGTGTGCCGGTTGATCCAGTCGCGCTGGTTGTCGATCAACCGGTCCGGGTTGAGTTCGCGTGCGGCAACCACGAAGTCGCGCAGATTGTCATCGGGCCCGTTATAGCGGTCAATGGCCAACTGGTCGGGGAAGCTGTAGAAGTTCTTACCCTGCTGGAACTGGGTGAACGCCGGGCCGACAATGGTCGGGTCCAGCAGCCGGATGTTGGAGATGGTGGCCCGGTCATTGGCCACCTCCTGCGCCGAGGTTGGCGTGTTACCGCCCCAGTCGCGGTAGGTCACCGACTGGTCGGTCAGCCCATAGGCCTGCCGGGTGGCCAGGATGCTGCGTTTGATGTACTCCGATTCTTTCTGCGCCGCATTGGGTTTGACACTGAACTGCTCGACGATCATCGGCCACGCCGCGCCCACGATCAGCGAACTCAGCACCAGCAGCACCAGGCCGATCACCGGGATGCGTAGGTCGCGCAGTACCAACGCCGAGAACACCGCCACCGCGCAGATCAGTGCGATGGCCATCAGGATCAGCTTGGCCGGCAGCACGGCGTTGATGTCGGTGTAGCCGGCACCGGTGAACGGCTTACCGGCCCGGGTGTGCGACAGCAGCTCGTAGCGGTCCAGCCAGTAGGCGAACACCTTCATCAGCACCAGCACGCCGATGAGCACCACCAACTGGATGCGGGTCGGCTTGCTCAGCGCGCCCTGCCGCCCGGTCAGCCGGATGCCGCCGAAGACGTAGTGCGCCACCACGTTTGCCAGGAAGGCGAGAAACACCGCGACGAACAGGATGGTCACCACCAGCCGGAAGAACGGCAGCTCGAACGCGTAGAAGCCGAGGTCCTTGCCGAACTGCGGATCGGTGACGCCGAAGGAACCGCCGTGCAGGAACAGCTGCACCCGCACCCAGTAGCTCTGGGCCACCAGACCGGCCAGCGCGCCGATAACCAGCGGCACACCCCAGGAGATCAGCCGCAGCCGCGCCAGCACCGCTGTGCGGTACCGGGCGACGGGATCATTCGGGCCCGTGGTCGGCACGAACACCGGCCGGGCGCGGTAGGCGAACGCCAGCCCGGCGAACACGATGGCCGCGACCACCACCGCGACGACCAGGAAGATGACCAGCCGGGTGAGCACCACGGTGGTGAACACCGACCGGAATCCCAACTCGCCGAACCACAACCAGTTGACGTAGGTGTCGATCAGCTTGGGCCCGAACAGCAGCACCGCCACGACGGCCACCGCGGTGGTGATGAGGACCCGGCTGCGCCGGGTCAGCTTGGGCATCCGGGCGGCAGGGCGCATCCCCACGGGCTAACTCCTGATCACTGGTCGACGGTCACTCAACTGTACGCACGCGTCGCTCAGCAGTGCGGCGCGTCGCCTCCGCTCGACAGCGCGCGCAGGGCGTCGACGGCCGTGGTCAGGTTGTCGACCTTCACCAGCCGCATGCCGTCCTGATCGCCGGTGACGGCCTCATCGCAGTTCTCGGCGGGCACCAGGAACACCGTCGCGCCGGCGTCGCGGGCGGCGCTCATCTTGT
>JAKIXW010000334.1 GCA_022708865.1 Acidobacteriota bacterium | reverse complement strand
GCCAAGACCCTGATCCCGCAACTGATCAGCAGCAACGAAGCCCTGGCCGAGAACCTCGACGACCCGGACAGGTTCTCCGAGATCGGCCGCGAATTCCATCACCTCCTGGCGCTCGGCTGCGGTAACCACACCATGCTGGTGGTGATGGGCAGCCTCGAGGCACTGTGGACCAGCCAGGAGGGCCAGTGGTTCGAATCGGCCAAGGAGGGCAACATCTACCCCACCCTGGCCAAGCGCCGCTCCGCGCTCAGCGCCCACATCAAGCTCACCGAGGCGATCGCCGACGGTGACGTGGACCGGGCCCGTCGCCTGGCCCGCAAGCACATCGCCGAGGCCCACACGCATGCCTCCACCGACTCCGATCAGCGCATCCGGGCCCACTCGCCGCAGGTCCTGACGCGCCGCAAGTGAACATGTGGCACTGAAACAGTTGCCGCAGAGCACTTCTCACTCAAAGACGAGAGCAGGAGCACAGTGGTCGAATTGCAGTACCCGTTCGAACTGGTACCCGGGGATCCCGAATTCGATTTCCCCGCCGCGGAGGGAGTGCACCCACACTGCCAGTCCGACACCTGGTTCCTGGCCGGCGGACTGACCGCGACGTCCGGGCGGCGCTTCGCGTTCCTGACCATCTTCAACCAGAACCGCCCGGGCGGCGATCTGGTTGCCGACTTCCACACGCTGGCCTTCTTCGATCTCGACAACGGCACGTACGGAACCTTCACGGACTACGACATGCCGCCGAAGAACATGGCCCCGGGGACGATTCACAAGATGTCCGCGGAAACCGGGCTGCTGGGCCTCGCGTTCGACAGCCGCGCCGGACGGTCGTCGTGGACGGCCCGCCGGGACGCCGAGGGCGCGCTGGTCCCGTTCGGTTATGACGTCATATTGATGGGCGTCGACCAGTCGGGCGCGGAGATGGAACTGCGGTTGACGGTCTCGGCCAGTCGCCCACCGGTGCCGGTCGGCGCCTCGACCTACAACGGCCGGTTCTGCTGCCTGGCCCAGCCCGAGACGTTCTCCTACTTCCAGACCGGTATGCAGATGAGCGGTTCCCTGCGCTGGGGCACCGAGTCCGGGGAGGTGTCCGGCTCCGGCGGACACCTCGACCGGCAGTGGTTCCCGCTGACCGCCGGCGGCGGTGGAACCGGCGGCGACGCCCGCGCGATCTCCTACGAATGGCGCACGATCCACCTGGACAACGGCGCCGACGTGGTGGCCTGGCGGCAGTTCGACCGGCGGCACCGCAACGCGCAACGCGGCTTCACCGGCGCGACGGTCGCCTACGCCGATGGCCGGGAGCCGGTGTGCGTGGAGGACATCGAGGTCACCACCGAGAACTACGTGCGCTGGCCGGAGACGGTGCGCCAGCTCATCAAGCCGCCGGTGACCACGCGCTACCTCCCAGACCGGCATGTCTTCCGGTCGAAGGCCCTGGGCCTCGAACTCGCCGGCACGCCGCTGGTGCCCGTGCCGGCGCACGCGCTGCCCGTGGAGTACATGGAGGGGCCGTTCCACTTCGTCGGGACCATGCACGGAGAACCCGTCCAGGGGTTCGGCATATCCGAGAAATCCTTTGCGCTGTACCGGGATTGGGAGCTGGTCGACGTGCTTTTCACCATGCTGGGAGATCACGGCGCCGACCACGAGGCGGATCTGGTGGAGACCCTGCGCCCGATGGTGGACGACGGCCGCACCGGCGAAGCGCTGGCCTACCTGGCGGGGACGGTGGGGCCCGCGGTCACGGCGCTGGGCGACGCGGACCTGGTCCAGATCGTCGACGATCTGAGTGCCGCACTATCCCTCACCGAGTGAGCAGCAGGCAGCCCGCGATCGGGCCGCCGCCGGCGGCCACCAGCGCGGTCCGCGGCTGCCGCGCGAGCTGACGGTCACCCGCTTCACCCCGCAACTGCAGGCATGCTTCGTGCAAGGTCCAGTACCCGTGCATGCGGCCCGCCGATAGCTGGCCGCCGTAGGTGTTCAGCGGCAGCTCGCCGTCCCGCGCGATGCGCGCCGCCCCCTCCACGAACGGGCCGCCCTCACCCGGCCCGCACACCCCGAGGGCTTCCAGCCAGGCGATGGTCAGGAAGGTGAACCCGTCGTAGAGTTCGGCGACATCCACGTCGCCGGGCGTCAGATCGGTGCGCGACCACATCTGCGCGGCCGCCTCCGTGGACGCCATCTTCGGGAAGTCGGGCCGATGGAACCAGCCGCCCGTCCCGTAGGCCCCGCCGACCGCCTCGATGCCGACCGGTGCCGTCGGACAGTCCGGCGCATGGTCGCGGTGGGACACCACGACGGCGATCGAGCCGTCCACCGGCACGTCGCAGTCGTTGAGCCCCAGCGGCGAAGAGATCGGCCGGGCAGCCAGATAGTCCGCCATGGTCAACGGATCGCGGTATGCGGCAAGGGGATTGAGGGCCGCGTTCGCGCGGCTATTGATGGCCAGCCAGCCCAGTTGTTCCTTCGTGGTGCCGTAGAGCTCCATGTGCCGGCGGCAGTGCATCGCCACCCAGTTGGATGCCGAGTAGGCGTGCGCGGCCATCAGTTCGCCGACGTCGTCGTTGGCGCCGATGCCGTGGGAGCGGGGCTCGAGGGGCGGCGTGGTCAGCGCATTGGGTTCCGGCGGCAGGTTGGCCGACGAGTCGATCATCGAGCCACCGAGCATCGCGACGGTGCGGTACACCAGGACGTGACGCGAACGTCCCTCGGCGACCGCGAGAATGGCCGAGGTCAACGGGCTGAAGATGCCCGCGGTGTCGAACCCGGTGCAGCGATCCGTGGCCTGCAGGCCCAGCGCTTCGATCACCTGCTGGCGCGGGGTGTCCCCGAGGGTCGCGATGCCGTCGATGTCGGACGGCTCGAGACCGGCGTCGGCGATCGCCGCCCGGGTGGCGTCCAGGGTCAGCTCGGGCCCGGGAATCCCGGTTCGCCGGCCGATGTGCGAAATGCCGATCCCACTCAGGATCGCGTCCTTCTCGAAGTACGACACACCCGACTCCATTTCGACCGGGCCCCCGTACCGTGGCGCCTGGCAATTATTGTAAAGAAAGCCAGACTAGCTGCCCGGTACCGAGAGGATGACCACCATGGTGGACGAACCCGGCGCTCCGGCGCGGATGCTGCCCGAGATCACCGAGCGCAACCGCGCGTTCTGGACCGGCGGCGCCGACGGGCAGTTACACATCCCCTATTGCCAGTCCTGCGCCCGGTGGGTGCTGCCGCCCGAATCACGCTGTC
>JAKIXW010000333.1 GCA_022708865.1 Acidobacteriota bacterium | reverse complement strand
GACCACGCCTTTGGGTCGGCCCGTCGTGCCGGATGTGTAACACATCGCCGCCGCGTCTCGTTCGTCGAGTTCGGGCCACGTCATGGGCGTGGCATCGGCGATCAGCGCCTCATAGTCCAGCGTGCCGGCGGGCGCCGGTCCGTCCTGAGGGACGACGATGACATGCCTGAAATCGAGTCCGGCCCGGAAGCTTTCGAAGACCTGCAGTAGCGACTCGTCGATGATGATGACGCCGTCCGAGGCGTCGTCGACGATGAACGCGAGCTCATAGGGAAAGAGCCGTGGGTTGAGCGTGTGGATGACAGAGCCCATGGCGGGTACGGCGAAGTACAACTCCAGATGCTCGCGCTGGTTCCACAACAAGGTCGCGACCGGATCGCCCGGACGCACGCCGAGCGCCTCCAGTGCGGTCGCGAGATTGCGCGCGCGGGCGGCACATTCACCGAGCGTGGTGCGCTCGACAGCACCCGACGGGCGCCGCGACACCACCTCTACATCGGCGTGGAACCGCTCGGCGCGCTCAACGATCCTGGTGAGGGTGAGGGGGTAATCGTCCATGCTGTTGCTGAGCATCAGTTGTCCTTTCGCTCGGGTGTCGTTGCGCGCGCGGCGTCACACAGTTTGAATCGCCCCGGGTTTGATGCACACCTGGTTACTGGTGTGCAGCCTCTGGCTGGGCTGTGTTTGTAGCGTAGTGGATGGTCTCGTACTCGGTCGGTGGGATGCGGCCCAGGCGGTGCATGAGCCGGTCGGTGTTGTACCAGTGCACCCACTCGGCGGTCAGCAGTTCCACGTCAGCGAGCCGGTGCAGCGGGCCTCGCCGGAACGGTGAGTCGTCGCGGACGGCTTCGGTCTTGTAGAGCCCTATGGTCGTCTCCGCCAGAGCGTTGTCGAAGGCATCCCCGACTGTGCCGATTGAGGCCACCAGTCCGGACAGCGCGAGTGTTTCCCCGAACCGCAGGGAGGTGTATTGCGAGCCTGCGTCGCTGTGGTGAATAGTGTTGCCCAACAACGGATTACCTTCGCTTATTCGGAGTTGTGCGGCATGGCGGATCGCCTGGCGCACGAACCTGTCTTCCTTGCTGGCCGAGCAGGTCCACCCGACGATCCGGCCCGCGAAGGCGTCGATGGCGAACGCGGTGTATACGAACGCTCCGTTGGACATGCGGACGTAGGTGAAGTCCGCGACGAGCAGCACGTTGGGGGCGGGTACCCGGAACTGGCGTTTGACCAGATCGGCTGCCCGCGCCGCGGCCGGATCAGCGATCGTGGTGCGAACCTTTTTGCGGCGGGTAACCCCACGCCAGCCGTTGGCCCGCATGAGCCGTTCCACGGTGCAACGCGCCACGGCGATGCCCTGACGCTGCAGGTGAGCCCACATCTTGGTGGCGCCGTACAACGACTCCGGTTTGCGGCGGCCGTGCTCGTCAGGCTCGTAGAAGCCGGCCAGCACTTCGGTGATCACGGTGTCCCAGAGGGTCCGCGCTGACGGGGGACGGGTCAGCCAGGCATAGAAGGTTCTCGGGGCAATCTGGCAGCCGTGCTCGGTGAGCACGCGGCAGATCGGAGCGACCCCGAACCGAGCACGATGCTCGGCAATGAACGCACAGATCAGTGGTGTCGCGGGTCGCTCTCCCGCACGAAGAAACTTGTTGCCGCCTTGAGGATTTCGATGGTTTCCTCAAGCTCACGATTCTTACGCTTGAGCTCGCGCAACTCGCGCACCGTATCGGTGGGCACACCGTCACGGACCCCGGTATCCACCTCGGCCTGGTTCACCCAGCGGCGCAGCGATTCATAAGACACCCCCAACCGCTTGGCCACCGCGCTGATGCAGGCCGTGCGGCTGTCGTACTCCTCGGCATGGTCGGTGACCAACCGCACCGCCCGGGTCTTGAACTCGTCGTCGTACTTCCTCGGCATAATGCGAACAACCTTCCCTCGAAAGAAGGTGTGCATCAAACCCGGGGTGGTTCACTGCTACGCGAGAACCGGTCATGGAGCACGCAACCACCACCGCTCGTTCAGGCGGCTTGACAACACCATTGAGATTCCCAATGTCCAGGAACCGCACGGTCGGCCACCTCGGCAGGACGATCACTGATCATCACCATCGGATCGACGAAGCGTTGATAGCGTTCACTTTCCTTGCGCTGCGGTTTACGTCTGGTGCGACCGGTCCGAAGTGCGTGAGCCACTTCCCTTTTAAGGCCACCGCGAGCCTGGAAGTAGAGGGCTTGGTAGATCGTTTCGTGGCTCACCCGCATGCTCTCGTCGTCGGGATGATCCCGACGGAGGCGATGGGAGATCTGCTCCGGTGACAGCTTGCGCGACAGACCTTCTTCAACCGCTTCCCGCAGGACCGCGTTGACGACCAGTTTGGACTGTTTGGGCCGAGCCCGGGCTTCGGCGGCCGCCCGATCGGCGTGATAAGGCAGATAGCAGCCATCAACGCTGCGAGCACGAATCTCCCGTGACACCGTGGACACGTTCTTGCCGATCCGTTTGGCGATGGTGCGCAGCGACTGCTTGCCGAGCATTCCGTCGGCGATGGCCACACGGTCCTGGACCGACAAGTACCGGTCACCGATGGCCGGTCGCCCGGTGTCATCGCAGATCAGATTGCTCACCGGCTGTTTGTAGACGGTCTTTTTGGTGTAGTCCACGACCAGCCCATCGGAGTGAATCCGCGTGTTGTTGACGTGCCGGATCCCTTTGCGCCAGTCCCGCGCGGTCCGCACGTTGACACCGACCTCCCGCGCGGCTCGCTCGGTGGACCAGCCCTGCTCGAACAGCTCCACGCACCGACGTTTCGCCTCGGGCTTGCCCCACGGGATCTTTTCGCTGGTGACCAGCCCTTCGGCGACCAACATTTTGCGTGCCGTCGAATGCGACACCCCACACGCTTTAGCCGCCTGCAGGATCGAACCGCTGTCCTGGAAGACGGCCACGATGACATCCCGGTCGGCCACCGCGCGCTGACCACGGGCCGACCCGACAGGCCGGCCGATCGCCCGCAGAATGGCATAACACCGCTCACGCGAGACCCCGATCACGACCGCGGCTTCTTTCACCGGCACCCCAGCATCAACCAGCCTCGCTAGCTGATCCCCCAACCGAACACAGTCCTCCGAAAACGACATGGCCGCCGCAACCTCTCAATCGAGAGTGTTGCGACGACCATGTGAACCCGCCTTGGGCCGGGGATGGTTTCGCATACGTTTGGGTAAGGGCCAGCCCAGTTCGGCTTCTAACGACCGCGA
>JAKIXW010000332.1 GCA_022708865.1 Acidobacteriota bacterium | reverse complement strand
ACGTATTTCCGGCCCGTCATCATCACGCTGGCGGTCATCGGCATCGTGTACGGCGCGATCCTGGCGATCGGCCAGACCGACGTCATGCGGCTGATCGCCTACACCTCGATCAGCCACTTCGGCTTCATCATCCTGGGCATCTTCGTCATGACCAGCCAAGGCCAAGCCGGCTCCACGCTCTACATGGTCAACCACGGCATCTCCACCGCAGCGCTGTTCCTGATCGCCGGGTTCCTGGTGAGCCGGCGCGGCACCCGCGCGATCGCCGCCTACGGCGGGGTGCAGAAGGTCGCCCCGATCCTGGCCGGCACCTTCCTCATCTCCGGGCTGGCCACCCTGTCGCTGCCCGGGCTGGCGCCGTTCATCAGCGAATTCCTGGTCCTCATCGGCACATTCACCCGCTACCCCGGCTTCGCGGTGTGCGCCACGATCGCCCTGGTGCTCTCCGCGGTCTACGTGCTGTGGATGTACCAGCGGATGATGACCGGCCCGGTCACCGAGGGCAACGAGGACGTGCACGACCTGCGGCCCCGCGAGATGCTGGTGGTCGCGCCGCTGATCGCGTTGCTGCTGGTGCTCGGGATCTACCCGAAGATCGCACTGGACGTCATCAATCCCGCGGTCACCGCGACCCTGACGTCGATCCACCAACCCGATCCGGCACCCACGGTCGCGGAAGGGGCCCGCCCATGACCGCGCCCAGCATCGCCTACGGCCAACTGGCGCCGATGCTCATCGTGTTCGGCGTCGCCGTCATCGGTGTGCTCGTCGAAGCATTCCTGCCGCGCAAGGCGCGCTACCGCACGCAGCTCACCCTGAGCCTGGCCGGCCTGTTCGTCGCGCTCATCTGGGTGCTGCGGGTCACGCTGCAACTGCGCGGCGGCATCGGGAACTCGGCGGTGGCCGGCGCCGTCGTCATCGACCGGCCGACGCTGTTCCTGCAAGCCACCATCCTGCTGATCGGCGTACTCAGCGTGCTGCTGATCGCCGAACGCCGGGCGCCGACCGAATCCCCCGACGGCGCAGTGGCATTGGACGCCTTCACCCCGGACGCCTCGGCGGTGCCGGGAAGTGTGGCGGAGAAGGTGGCCACCAAGGCCGCGCTGATCCAGACCGAGGTGTTCCCGCTGACGATGTTCGCCATCGGCGGCATGATGCTGTTCCCGGCGGCCGGTGACCTGCTCACGATGTTCATCGCACTCGAGGTGCTCTCGCTGCCGCTGTACCTGATGTGCGGGCTGGCCCGCCGACGGCGTCTGCTGTCCCAGGAAGCGGCACTGAAGTACTTCCTGCTCGGCGCGTTCTCCTCGGCGTTCTTCCTGTTCGGCATCGCGATGCTCTACGGCTTCGCCGGGACGATGAGCCTGGCCGGGATCGCGCAGGCTGTGGACTTGAAGTCGGGCAGCATGACCCTGGCGCTGATCGGCACCGGGCTGGTCACCGTCGGACTGCTGTTCAAAGTCGGTGCGGTGCCGTTCCATTCCTGGGTGCCCGACGTCTACCAGGGTGCGCCCACCCCGATCACCGGGTTCATGGCGGCCGCGACCAAGGTGGCGGCGTTCGGGGCGATGCTGCGGGTGTTCTACGTCGCACTGCCGGGACTGAGCTATGGATGGCGCCCGGTGCTGTGGGTGGTGGCGATCCTGACGATGGTGGTCGGCACGGTGACCGCGGTGACCCAGACCGACGTCAAGCGGATGCTGGCGTACTCGGCGGTGGCGCACGCCGGGTTCATCCTCACCGGCGTGATCGCCGGCAACACCCCCGGCCTGTCGGCCACGCTGTTCTATCTGTTCGCCTATGCCTTCTCGACGCTGGGTGCGTTCGCGGTGGTCAGTGTGGTGCGCGACGCCGACGGCGCCGAGGAGACGACGATGGTGCGCTGGGCCGGTCTGGGCCGGCGTTATCCCCTGGTGGGCGTGGTGTTCTCGCTGTTCCTGCTGGCGTTCGCCGGTATTCCGCTCACCAGCGGCTTCGTCTCCAAGTTCGCGGTGTTCAAGGCGGCCGGTCAGGGCGGGGCGATCCCGCTGGTGATCGTCGGCGTGCTGGCCTCGGCGATCGCCGCCTACTTCTACGTCCGGGTGATCGTGCTGATGTTCTTCACCGACCCGCCCGAGGACGCCCCGGAGGTCATCACGCCGAGCTCGTTGAGCGTCGCCACGATCACGCTGACCGCCGCGATCACCTTCGCGCTCGGCGCGTTGCCGCAACCGCTGTTGGACCTGGCCGACAACGCGGCTAGATTCTTGCCCTGATGATCCTTCTCAGCGATGACCACGGCGCCGTCCGGGTCCTGACGATGAACCGTCCCGAGGTGCGAAACGCGTTGAGCACCGAGCTGTTCGAGGCGCTCTACGCCGCGCTGGAACAGGCCGACGCCGACGACGCGGTGCGCGCGGTGGTGCTCACCGGGGCCGACCCGGCCTTCTGCGCCGGTGTGGACCTCAAGCAGGCGCAAAGCCTCGGCATGGACTACTTCGGCCGCTTCGACAAGATGAACTGCATGAACCGCATTGTCGCGCTGGGCAAGCCGGTGATCGGCGCGATCAACGGCGCGACCTTCACCGGCGGGCTGGAGATCGCGCTGGCGTGCGACTTCCTGATCGCCTCGGAGCGCGCGGTCTTCGCCGACACCCACGCCCGGGTCGGCATCCTGCCCGGCGGCGGGATGACGGCCCGGCTGCCGCGGCTGGTGGGCTCCGGGATGGCGCGGCGGCTGTCGATGACCGGCGAGGTGGTCGACGCCGCGTGGGCCGAGCGCATCGGACTGGTCACCGAGGTGGTGGTCCACGACGAGTTGCTCTCGCGCGCGATCCAACTGGCCGAACAGATCGCCGAGGTCCCGGACCCACCATGGCTGGGCTCAAGCAGATGTACGTCCGCGGCACCGCCGGCGTCACCGATACCGCGCTGGCCGTCGAGCTCGAGATCGCCCGCGCGCACCGGCCGGACACCGACGCGTTGGCCGCCCGTAAGGCCGAGGTGACCGCCCGCAACAAGATACAGTTACAGTAAGTCTTTCTGTAACTCTCCGGGAGGTGCCGTGCCGACGCCGTTCTTCGTGCCCGACAAGGACACCTTCGTGCCCAACGAGATCGCCCAGGGCGGCTGGGGCCCCACGCTCGGTGGCCAGGTGGTCGGTGGTCTGCTGGCCCGCGCGGTCGAGGAAAAAGCCCCCGATGGGGACGGTGAAGCTCTGGTGCCGGCCCGCCTGACCGTGGACATCCTGCGCCGCGTCGCCACCGCCCCGGTGCGCGTGCACGCGGACGTGGTGCGGGTGGGCCG
>JAKIXW010000331.1:297-3299 GCA_022708865.1 Acidobacteriota bacterium | reverse complement strand
CCGGGTGGCGCAGGCCTATTGGAAGCTGGTGACGTTGACGGGGATGGAAGCCGGCAGCGATATCCACGTGGAGCTGCGCGGGGCGGACGACCGGGTACTGGCCCGGATCACTGCCGCCAACGACGCTCCCGCCACAGTGACCATCACCGACGAGAACGGTGTCCGGATCGCACACAGCGTCCGCGAGAAGACGCTGCTGCTGCGGGTGAAGGAGCCCGACGCGATCGCCGTACACGGATCCGGCGACGACGTGGTGGCGCGGATGGATATCGACGGCGACGGTCCGTGGACGGTGCACGACGGCTCGGGCGCCGCACTCGGCGAGCTGTTCGCCGGCGCGCCCGGCCCGTCGCTGGCGCCGCACTGGTCGCTGTGGATCGAGCCGAGGTGGGCGCTGTCGGTCGCGGCCTACAACAACAGCCAGCAGCTCGGTATCCGGCGAGTGACCCAGTACACCTTCAACCCGGCCGCCGGATCCCCTGCGCCGGCATCGGTCGCGCTGGCATTGCTGCCACTGATCACCGGCCTGACCTACTGACGGCCCTCAACGGTCGACATGCACCGGCAGGTTGTCGGCCCACGGCTGCCGGGTCACCGCATCGGACACCCGGATGTAGCCGGATTCGAACTCACCGGTCGCGGCGTCGACCAGCCGGTAGCGCTGGGCCTGGATGTGGATCGGCTGCGCATCGATCAGCACCACCCGCACCTCACCCGGCTCGAAGTGGCACCGCCGCTGCATGGCGGCGATCAGCTGCTCGTTGTGCATGTGCCCGTCGCCGAAGTTCCAGCCGATGGCCGTCGAGCAGATCCGCTCGCCGTCGGTCATCACGTAATCAGTCTCCGGCTCACCGGCCATCGCCCGGTGGGCCAGGGTGTACATCATCCGGCCGTGCGTGTTGAAGCAGCGGAATGAATACCCAAGATATTGCAGCACGGCCGCCGCTTCCGGGCTGCCGTACACCTTCTCCAGCTGGGCCTGCGGCATGCTGGCGATGGCCACCAGGTTCTTGGCGATCTTCTCGCTGGCCGACGGCTTGAGGCACCACAGCGACGAATCCCAGTTGCCTGCGTAGTACCGCATGCCGGGCAGGAAGGAAACCTTGCGCGGGAACAGGTTTCCCACGGTGACGCTGCACACCAGCACCGCGAACAGCACGACGGGCCACGGTGTGTTCAGATCCGTGACGCCGACGCCGGCGTGCCCGACGAACAGCGCCAGCACGCTGAAGATCATAAAGACATTCCACTCCAGCGGGACACCCATCGGGATCGCGGACAGGATCCCGAGATGGAACACCACCATCACGAACGCCGCGATCGCCGTCGGCCAACCGCCGTGGGAGAAGAACAGCGCCAACGGGATCAACATCTCGATCGCGGTGGAGAAGTGCGCCACGATCCGCGATAGCCGACCGGGCCGCAGATCGTCCGGAAAGCGTTCGAAGAACAGTCTTTTCAGCGCCCGCGGCCGCACCACCGGGCTGTTCGACATCATGGTGGAGATGACGAACGGGAAATGCTTGTTGAGTTTCGACGTTGCGGCGCCCACCCAGATCGCCAGGCAGACCAGCTTCGCAGCGATGATCGTGTCGACGCCGAATCCGGCGAACAGGAATGCCACCGTGAACGAGGCGTACACCTCACCGCGGGCCGCCAGGAAGATCACCTTGTCCCGCAGGCCGGCCACCGCCAGCACCCCGAGGATCGCCCAGATCTGCCACATCGGCAGCACGCCGATCTGGGTGCCCAGTGCGGGCCGCGGGCCGGTACCGTCGGAGAACAGTGCGACCACCAACAGCGACAACAGCGCCGCGTAGAGCAGGATGTCGACGGGCTCACGGTTGTCACCGCGGGTCAGGGGCACCCGATTCGGCCACGGTGGTAACCGAATGGTGTTGGGCCGCAACCAGTACAGGATGGACCCCATGGGCGGCAGGTAGCGGTTGTTGAGCGGCCCGAAGCCACAGCCCAGGCCGACGACCTCGAACAGCATGGTGTACAGCACGACCTTCTGGAAGACGATCGGCTCGGTCCCCCACTGCGCGACGGCGGTGAACCCGTCCACCCCGCGAGTGGTCAGCACCACCAGCCAGGCACCCAGGATGTAGAGCAGGATCTTGACCACGTAGAAGAGGTGCAGCACCACCGGGGTACCGAAACCCACCTCGGCCCAGTGCCGGGCCATCGGCCGCAGCTTCTGTTCCCAGGTGCCGCGGCTCCACTGGTCGAAGTCGACGACAGGCAGTTCCGGCTTCAGGAAACCCATGGCCCCCAGACTAGAACGTGTTCTAGTCGCTCGGGGGTCAGCCCGCCTGTTCGACCGGCGGCCGGTAGAAGATCGCCAGCTGGCCGATGCCGCCGGCCAGGCCCAGGCCCACGGCGATCGCGAATCCGCACCAGCCGTGCAGCAGGGGGTAGATGTCGCTGTAGTTGCGGAACAGAGCGTAGTCCAGGCTGTACTTCCCGGCGCCGATCGCGGCGATGGCCACCGCCGCGATCGCCAGGATCAGGTTGTACTCCCAGCCCTCCTTGACGATGAAGAAGCCGTTCTTGCGATGCACGGTCCACGCGGCCACCAACATCAGGGCCACGAATCCGGCCGCGGTGACCGGCGTCAGCAGCCCGACCGCCAGCCCGATACCGGCGGCCATCTCGGTGGTGGCGGCCATCCGGGCGTGGAAGGTGCCCGGCTTCATCCCGATGCTCTCGAACCAGCCGGCGGTGCCCTTGATGCGGCCCCCGCCGAAGAATTTGTTGTAGCCGTGCGCGGCCATCGTCAACCCCAGGACGACCCGCAGCAACAGCAGGCCGAAATCAACAGCAGTCATATACAGAACTTAGGCCATCTGTTAAGCCGGCGGGACGATCACCCCAGCGCTGCGTCCAGTCGCGCCACGTAGTCGGCCAGGTCGAGAACGCCGTCCACCGTGTGCACACTGACCACTACGGTGTCGCCGATGCCGTGTACTCCGTGGGTCAGCCCCATCATCGGCGACAGG
>JAKIXW010000331.1:0-287 GCA_022708865.1 Acidobacteriota bacterium | reverse complement strand
CCCGCCGTCAGCAACACCGGGGCCACCCCGAACCGCAGATCGGCCGCACCGCGATCGACGCTGGACACCACGGTGTGACCGGTGACGGCCGGGGCGCGGGCGGCGGGGTCGAAGCGACCTATACCCCAACGCAGCACCGGCGCGGGTGTCGATGCCAGCGCGGCGCGCTCGGCCGCGTACGCCGGATGCGCGTCGCGGGCATGTGCAGCGCGTAGTTCCGCCGCGATGGCCGACACCCGCTCGGCGACTCCCAGGTCAGGATGCAACCCGATTCCGACGTTGCGGAA
>JAKIXW010000330.1 GCA_022708865.1 Acidobacteriota bacterium | reverse complement strand
GGCGTCGTCGCGCACCAGGCACCGTCCTTTCGGGCACTGAACAAAAAGCTATACAGATAGCCATACAGTTGGTACTACTATTACTATCCTGTACAACTTAGCAAGGAAAGGCCCGGCGCAACAGACAGAAGGGGTGCCGATGCAGCGCATTCGTCCCCCCAGGGTGGCCGAGCTGGTCGCCTCCCGCCTGCGTGACGACATCCTGTCCGGCCGGCTCAAGGAGGGCGACGTGCTGCCGAGCCAGGAGAGCCTGTTCGGTGAGTTCGGCGTCAGCCCACCCGCGCTGCGCGAGGCCATCCACCTGCTCGAGACGGACGGGTTGATCTCCGTGCGTCGCGGCAATGTCGGGGGCGCGGTGGTCCACCAACCGTCTGCTCAACGCACCGCCCACATGATCAGCATGGTGCTGCAGTCCCGGTCGGCCACGCCCGCGGATGTCAGCGGCGCCCTGATGCATCTGGAGCCGATCTGTGCGGCGATGTGCGCCGAACGCACTGATCGAAATACCGAGGTCGTCCCGTATCTGCAGGCCGAATTGGACTCCCAGACAGCGGCTCTCGACGACGTCAGACAATTTGTTCCCAACGCCCGCCGATTCCACGAGGCATTGGTGTCCCGTTGCGGCAATGAGCCGATGATCCTGGTGATCGGCGCGCTCGAGTTGATCTGGTCGGCGCACGAGTCCGCGGTGTGGAGCGACCGGCCCGATGCCGCCGACCGCCAGGCCACCCGCCGGGCCGCGTTGCGCGATCATCAGCGCCTGCTCGATGCCATCCGCGACGGCAATGCCGAACGGGCCGAACGGATCGCGCGGGCCCATCTCACCGCAGACCGCCGGCAGACACTGGCGCTGGAGTCGGGGGTGCCCGAAAGGACTATCGAAGCGAACAAGATTTCCATGCAGAGGAGCACTCCGTGACCGAATCCGGCGATAATCGGGTCCTTTTCGACGTCGATTACGACACCCGGATCGCGACCATCACACTGAACAACCCCAAGCAGCGCAACTCCTACGATGCGGCGATGCGCGACGGCGTCGGTCGGTGTCTGGACCGGGTGGCCGACGACGATGACCTGACGGTGGTGCTGCTCCGTGGTGCCGAGGGGGTGTTCAGTACGGGTGCCGATATGAACAACGCCTACGGTTGGTATGGCGAGCGCGCGGACGGAAGCACGCGGGAGGAGCGACCAGCCAAGAGCCGGCCCAGCCAGCGGCGCCGACTTGCCGTGGACCGCAAGTCATTCGGTTTCTACCACAATCTGATGGGCTTCCCGAAGGTGACTGTCGGCGAGATCAGTGGGTTTGCGCTGGGCGGCGGTTTCGAGATGGCGCTGATGATGGACATCTCCGTGATTGCGCGGGATACCCGCATCGGCATGCCGGCCACCCGGTTCCTCGGCCCCGCCCTGGGCAGTCTGCACATGTTCTTCCATCGACTCGGCCCGGTGCTGGCCCGGCGGATGTTGCTGACCGGCGACATCATCGAGGCCGCGGAGATCGAGAATTTCGGCGTGTTCACCGAAACATGTGCCCCCGAGGTGGTTTCGGCCCGGGCGGAGTACTGGGCGCTGAAGGCCGCCAAGATGCCGGCCGACGGTGTCGTCATCGCCAAGGAGGCCTTCCGGCTCGTCGAGCAGAGCCAGGCCTATCAGGGTGAAGAGGTGTGCAGCTACCTGTTCCATGCCTACGGCACCAATCTGCAGTTCGCTCCGGGCGAGTTCAACTTCGTCAAGACCCGCGCGCAGGTGGGCACCAAGGAAGCGTTCCGGTTGCGTGACGAGCATTTCCACGTGCCCGAGCCCGAATAGTCAGCCCTTGCGGGACCTCGAGGCCTTCTTGCCCTCGGCGATCTGACGGTCGATGTTGTCCAGGATGCAGTTCAGGCCGTACTCGAAGTTGGTGTCATCGGCAGCACCGATGCGGTGACCTTCGCGCGTGACCCTGGTCAGCAGCGGCGCGGCGTCGGCGTCATAGACCATGGTCTCCTCGAAATCACCAGGTCCGCCGTCGAGTGCCCGGTTCTTCTCGTAGAGGCGTTGCAGCACAACCGAACCCCGTACGTGCAGGGAAACCGCGGAATATGCGTCGAACGCCTGCTCGGCGGTCAACCCGGCCGCCACCAGATTCTCGACGGCCAGTTCGACCTCCTGCACCCCGAGCTGGGCCGCCCGCGGCGACAACGCCGACCGGATGAGGACCAGATCGGAGAGAATCGGATTGCTCAGGAACGCCTTTCGCATTCCACGCGCATGCTCGCCCAGGGTGGCACGCCAGTTACCCGCCTCGACATAGGGTGTGGCGACGGCGAACTGACGCAGCGCGCGGTCGGTCATCGCGTTGAGCAGGTCGTCCTTCTTGCGGAAGTACCAGTAGATGCTGGTGACCCCGACACCGAGATGCTTGCCCAGCAGCGGCATGCTCAGGTTGTCGATCCCGATGTCCTCGGCCAGCTGGAAGGCGCCCTCGATGATGTCATTGGGATTGATCGAGCCACGCTCGCGGCGCTGCCGCTTGACGGCGGTCGCCTGCTTTGCCACCTGCTGTACCTCCTCTGACCGACCATGCCCGACCGACCCGACAACCCTACCGGCAGCCTTGCGATTGGCGGCTCCGTGAAACGGCCGCTGAGACGAGGGCCACAGCGTCGCTGCCAGCGCGGAGTCACCCCGAAGGGCCATACCGAAATACCAATGGTAATAGTTTCGGGTAGGGTGTGGGGGGATTTGACCGTCAGGGGATGCCATGGCAACCGCGAAGGACGCCCGTGCCTGGGCACGCACCGAATTATGCGGGATCGGAAATTCGCTCTATACGCCGTTCAGTGGACCCGACGGTGATGATATCGATTGGGCCGCCTACCGAACGCTGGTCCGGTACTGCGTCGGTGATCTCGGTCATGAAATGCTCTGGTGCACAAGCGGTGTCGCGGAGTTCTGGTCGCTTACCCTCGATGAGCGCAAGCGGCTCCTGGAGGTGGCGATCGACGAGGGCCGCAAGGCTGACCCGGACGTGGTGGTGCAGGCGTGCACCGCATCGATGTCGGCGAAGGACTGTGTCGAACTGACCCGACACGCGCAGCAGGTCGGCGCCGACATCGCCTATATCCAGACGCCCATGATGGAGACCCACGGCGGGGAGGGTGTGCTGCGCTTCTTCCGTTACGTGGCCGACCGGACCGACATCGCACTGGGCATGTTCAACTCACCGTCGTCGGGATATGTCCTGACCGCTGCCGAGAGCGCCCGGATCTACGACGAGATCCCGGCCGTCTGCGCCACCAAGGAAGGTGCGTTCCGGCCGCACAACAGCCGGGTGCT
>JAKIXW010000032.1 GCA_022708865.1 Acidobacteriota bacterium | reverse complement strand
GTCGATGTCCAACGACAAGGACTACCTGGCCACCCGGGTGGCCTATCAGTTCAACCTGAGCGGGCCGGCGTTGTCGGTCCAGACCGCCTGCTCGTCGTCGCTGGTCGCGGTGCACCTGGCCTGCCAGAGCATCCTCAACGGCGAGTCGGACATGGCGCTGGCCGGGGCTTCGTCGCTGCGCGTTCCGCACCGCGTCGGCTACTGGCACGACCCGGGTTCGATGGTGTCGGCCACCGGGCACTGCCGGCCGTTCGACGTCCGGTCCGACGGCACCATCTTCTCCAGTGGCGTGGGTGTCGTGGTGCTCAAGGCACTGCAGGACGCCATCGACGACGGTGACCGCATCCATGCGGTGATCCGCGGATCGGCGCTCAACAACGACGGTTCCACGAAGATGACCTACGCCGCGCCCACCGTGGCGGGTCAGGCCGATGTGGTTGCCGAGGCGCACGCGGTCGCCGAGGTCGATGCCGCCAGCATCAGCTACGTCGAGACCCATGGCACCGGCACGCCGCTGGGTGACCCGATCGAGATCGAGGCGCTGCGACAGGCTTTCGAGATCTCCGAGGAGGATCGGCAGGGCCCGTGCTACATCGGCTCGGTCAAGTCCAACATCGGTCACCTGGAGTCGGCGGCCGGCATGGCGGCGCTGATCAAGACCATCATGTGCCTGAAGAACAAGGCGATCCCGGCGACGCTGCACTACACCAGCCCGAATCCCGAGTTGCACATCGACAAGGGCCCGTTCGTCGTGCGCGGTGAGTACGGCGACTGGGAGTGGGACGGTGTGCTGCGCGCCGGTGTCAGCGCCTTCGGCGTCGGTGGCACCAACGCCCACGTCGTCCTCGAGGAGGCGCCGGCCGTCACGCCGACCGTCGACACGCCTGGTCCCAAGATTTTGTTGCTGTCGGCCCGCACGCCCGAGGCGCTGACCGAGGCCCGGGCCGAGCTGGCCGCGGATCTGCTGCGGCCCGACGCACCCGCGTTGGCCGACGTGGCCCACACCCTCGAACGCCGTCGTGCGGACAAGATCCGGATGGCGGCCGTGGTCGCCGATCGCGAGAACGCGTCGAAGGTGCTGACCGCCGAGGAGCACGACAACGTGTTCATCGGTGAGGCCGTCGGGGAGCTCACCGGGGGGACGGTCGCCAGCGCCAGCGCCGAGCGGGTGGTGTTCCTGTTCCCGGGGCAGGGGGCCCAGCACATCGGGATGGCCCGCGACCTGTACGACTCCGAGCCGGAGTTCGCCCGGCACTTCGACGAGTGCGTGACGGGCTTCGACGCCGAGCTCGGCATCGATCTCAAGGCGGCCATCTTCGACGGCAGCGCTCGGGATCTCGAGCGTACGGATCGCACCCAGCCGGCACTGTTCACGGTGCAGTACGCCCTGGCCAAACTGCTCGAGAGCTACGGCATCGTGCCGGCGGCGATGGCGGGGCACAGCATCGGTGAGTACGCCGCTGCGACCATTGCGGGCGTGTTCGACCTGCCGACCGCCATCAAGGTGGTCGCCATGCGTGCCCGGCTGATGCATACCGCTCCGCGCGGTGTGATGGTTGCGGTCACCCTCGGCCCGGAGGCCATCGCCCAATACCTTTCCGACGATGTCGATCTGGCCACCGTCAACGATCCCAGCGGCTGCGTGGTGGCCGGTACGGAGGAGGGCATCCGGGCATTCCAGGCCCGGCTGGCCGAGGCGGGGATCACCGCGCGAAAGGTCAGGACCTCACACGCGTTCCACTCCCGCCTGATGGATCCGGTGTTGCCCGAGTTCAACGGGTTCCTGTCCCGGATCACCTTGCGCGAGCCGCAGATTCCGTTGTTGTCGAACCTGACCGGCACCTGGCTGAGTGCAGCCGAGGCCACCAATCCGGCGACCTGGGCCCGGCAGATCCGGGCCACTGTCCGGTTCGCCGACGAACTCGGCGTGCTGCTGGCCGACCCGAACCAGGTGTTCGTCGAGGTCGGTCCCGGTGGCACGCTGACCGCCTCGGCGATGCGCCATCCGAAGTGGTCGGAGCGGCATCGCGCGGTCCGGCTGATGCGCCATCATGCGCAGAGCCGCAACGACCGGGACGCGTTCCTGCTGGGCCTGGGTCAACTCTGGTCCGCCGGGGTGGACGTCGACTGGTCGCCGCTCAACGGTGGTGCCGCGCCGAAGCTGGTGTCGTTGCCGGGTTATCGCTTTGCGCGCGAACGGCATTGGGTCGAGCACAAGCCATTCGAAGGACGTACGGGCGATGACGGCGCCGGACGCAACGGCGCCGACCTACCCGCGGCGGCCGCCGCGGCCACCGGGCAGGGTGGCGCCGGCGGCCGGTCACCGCTCGAGGCCACGCTGGCGCGGATCTGGACCCAGTGCCTGGGTGTCGCGTCGGTGGATCGGAACGCCAATTTCTTCGACATCGGTGGCGACTCCCTGGTAGCGATCAGTGTCGCGATGTCGGCGTCCCATCAAGGGCTCGAGCTGACCCCGCAGGATCTCTATGACAACCCGACGGTGGCGGCCCTGACCAAGGCCTTGACCGCGCGTTACGCCGCGGGCGGTTTGGGCCGACACTCGGTCACCGAGGTCGAGCACCCACCGGTCCCACCGAACCTCGACTTCTTCCTCGAGAACGGATTGGCGGATCGGGGCCAGTGGCGCATCCCGCTGATCCTGCGGCTGCGTCCGGACGTCGCGATCGAGGACGTCCGCGTGGTGCTCACGGCCGTGACCAACCATCACGAGGCGTTGCGGTTGGGGCTCGCCGAGCGGGCAGGCATCTGGGAACAGCAGATCGGTGAACAGCTCGAATCGGTCGAGGTGGCCACTGGTTCGCTCCCCGAGGGCCTGGAGTCGGGCAGCGAGCAGGAGCGCGCCGCGGTGTTCGAGATCCTCGAGCAGCTGATCGCCGGCCAGGATCTGAGCGCGCCTCCGCTGGTGGCCACGTACGTTACCGGCGGATCGGGCGGTCCGTGCTATCTGGCGCTGGCGGTGCACGGCATGGTTGCCGACGAGTCGTCCCGCGAGATCCTGGTGACCGACATCTTCACCGCGTTCGGGCAGCGGATGAACGGCCAGGACATTGCGCTGCAACCGGTTTCGGCCCAGTGGGGCGAGTGGTCCCAGCGCTGTGCCGGATTGGCCACGCACCCAGCAGTGTTGGACAGCCGGGACTACTGGTTGGCGAACGCCACCGCGGCGGATCTGCGCCTGCCGGTTGCCGACGCGGCAGGCGGGCCCACGGCGGGTGATCTGGTGCGGCTGTCCTCGGTGTTGAGCATCGCCGAGACCAGCGAGGTCGACGAGGTGCGGCGCGGTCGCGGGGTGGCGGTCGAGGAGGTGCTGCTGGCGGCACTCGCCCGCACGCTGGCCGGCGTCGCCGGGTCGGGCGTCGTTGCCGTCGATCTGGGTGGCCCGGGGCGATCGGTCCTGCGGCCCGACGTCGATCTGGGCCGGACGGTGGGTTCGTTCACCACCGTGTACCCCGTCGCGCTGCGGTGCGCCGCGAGTGCCGAGCTGGGCGCCCAGGAGCTATTGGACGCGGTGCACGAAACCGTTACCGGCGTTCCGCACCACGGCATCGGTTACGGGCTGCTGCGCTACCTGCACGCGCCGACCGCGCGGGCGTTCGGCGCCGTGCGGCCCGCCGATATCGCGTTCACCTACGCGGGCACCATTCCGGACATGTCGGCGTTCGCCTCGGACGAGGCGCCGGTTCAGTTCGACACCGACGCGGAATCGCCGGTGCGCGAGGCGATCCCGGGGCTGGGACACGCTCTGGAACTGCGCGTGTACCGGTCGCGTGGACAGCTGCGGGTCGACTGGTGGTACGACAAGCGCCGCATCGACGACGCCGCAGCGCAGGCCCTGGCCCAGGGATTCGGCACGGAGTTGTCCGGTCTGGTCGCCGAAGCCGCCATCGAGGAAGAACTGGATTCGACGAACGACGAGCTGACGCTCGTCGAGTTCGACTGATGTCCGGTTCGAGTTTGGGAGTATGAGAAGTGTTTCCATCGTCGGTCATCCGCAAGCTGGCCAACAGTGAAGAAATGCTGGCCGAGACGGAGAACTTCGTCGGGCTGGCGGCGGACGTCAAGGGCCCCATCGATATCGACATGCTCGAGACGGCCTACGACGCGCTGCTGGAGACGCGGCCGTACTTGACCACCCGGATCGAACGCGGTCCGGACGGTCGGCATCAACTGGTCGCCGACGATCTCGTTCCCGAGGGCATCGAGGTGGTGGAACTCGACCGCCGCTGTACTTCAACCAGAACGAGGCACTGGTTCACCTTCGGGTCACCATTCGTGACGGGCAGGCCCAGCCGACGCTGTACGTGCATCACGCGCTGGCCGACGGCCACCACATGTACAGCCTGATCGAGGAATTGCTTTCGTACTACACGGATCTGGTGACCAACGGCAAGATCCGGCGCGGCGCCGTGCAGCCCGTGCCGGAGTCCATCGAGGCAATACTGGCCGATCGCGGCATCCAGAAGGGCCCGCGCTCGGGTATCGAGCGGTTCATGCCCGCGATCTTCACCTATGACCTCCCGCCGTCGCGGCGCGCCGTTACCGGCGACAAACCGCCGTTCCCGGTGAAGGTTCCGATGGTGTCGTGCCGGCTCAGCGAGCAGCACACCGACAGCATCGTGGCGCTGTGCCGCAAGGAGAGCATCGGCCTGACCGCCATGGTCTCCGCCATCCTGCTGATGGCGGAGTGGCGGATCCGTGGGTCGGCGAACATCCCGATCCCGTTGATCTACACGGTCGATCTGCGGTACTTCCTGACGCCGCCGGTGTCGGCCACCGGTTGCACCAATCCCATTGCGCTGACGACGTTCCTGGCCGATGTCGACCGCAAGACCGATGTGGTGGAGCTGGGCCGGGCGATCGCAGAGACGTTCAAGGCCGATCTGGCCGATGGCACGATCCAGCAGTCCCGGCTGCATTTCAGCCCGCAGTACTCCGGCAATGCGCCCGGTCTGCCCGATGTGGTGCTGCTGTCCGACAACGGCTTGGTGCCCCCGGTGCGCACGCCTCCGGGGCTTGAGGTCGTCAGCACGCACGGTGAGCTGTATTTCGCGGTGAGCTCCGGTATCGAGATCTACTTCACCCAGATCTATTCGGGTCAGCTCAATGTCGAATACCACTCGTTCGCCCCGAATCCGGAGAAGTCGGTGGAGGTCATCGAGGCGTTGCTGCGTGAGGTGGCCGAGAAGTACGCCTAGGAGGCCTGACCTTGAGGCCGGTCTCGGGTCAGCTTCTCAGTTGAGTTTCAAAGGCCCGAACGCGTATCGGTGGTACTGCAGCATGCCGCGCAGTGGCCGGATCGGCCGAATTGCCCGCGCGGCTGCCCGGAACACGGTCGAGGTCCGCTGGAACGTCGGCGCGTCGAAGAACGTGGTGGCGTCCAAGAGTCGAATCCCGTTGACATTCTTGAGGACATCCTCGGGGCTGTTGACGGCCCAATAGAGGGTGGAGCCGGACTGCCGCTGCAGCCGCTGGATCTTCTGGGTGCGCACGGTCACCCAGTTGTAGAAGTCGATCTGGAGCTCGCCGGACGGGAAGCGGTCGACGACGTGCTGGAGCAGTTCGGCCCCGTCCTGCGGGGTCAGATACATGCTGATGCCCTCGGCCAGCAGCAGGGTGGGCCGGTCGTTGGGAATCTGGTCCAGCCAGGACGGGTCGGTGGCAGAGGTGGCCACCAGGTGGTAGTTTTCGCGGCTGGGGTAGACCTTCTTGCGCAGGTCGATCACGTCCGGGTAGTCGACGTCGTACCACTGCACGTCCGGACCGGGATCGAGTCGGAAGACGCGGGCGTCCAGCCCGCAGCCCAGGTGGATGACGGTGGCGTGCGGGTTGGCCTTCAGGAACTGCTCGGCCCAGATGTCGTACAGCGCGGTGCGGACCGTCACCAGTGGCGTCCAGAACTCGTCGATCTTGAGCCACGACCAGTCGAGATCGATGCGGTCGACGGCCTGCCTGGCAAACGTATCGCCCAGAATGGGCTGGCTGTACCCGGCGTCGAGGGCCTTGCAGTACAGGGTCGACAGCATCGTCTGCGCAGGTCCAGTGAGGTCAACGCGCACCAAATCGGTCACGCCTGTGAGCTTAGTGGGCACCGGGCCGGAATGGGGTATCGGGGCGACCATCGGCTGGCAACCATCCGGCGACCACACAACCTCGGGGAAACGCGGGGGCCGGGCGCCTATACGATACTGACGCACGAGGGTTTCTTCAGGCGTCTCAGGAGGTGCGGTGCCGGATCTGTCCAACGCGGGGCGCGGTGATGAACCGGGCAGGCCGCGCGTGCTGCTGCTGTACTACTCGTACTCGGGTCAGGCCCGCAAGGTCCTCGAGACGGCGGGGGAGGTGTTCCGGGAGCGCGGCTACGAGGTGGTTCCGGCCGCCATCGAATTCACCGATCCCCAGTACTCCGAACCGTTCTCGCGATTCCCGCTGCAGCGGGTATGGCCCGATATGCTCAGCGTCCAGAAGGCCCAGGGGCGCGGCGAGGTCGGTGGCATCAAGATCCCCGACGCGGTGACCGACGGTGAGTATGACCTGATCTGTATCGGCTCGCCGACGTGGTGGAAGACGGTCAGCATGCCGATGCGTACGTTCTTGATGTCGACCGAGGCCAAGAAATTGCTGGCCGACAAGCCTTTTGCGGTTTTCGTCGTCTGTCGGCAGTACTGGCTGGAGAACCTGACCGCGGTGCGCGAGCTGGCGCAGGAGCAGGGCGGCAAGTTCGTCGACGAGATCCATTTCACCTATCCGGGTGACACGGTTCGGTCGATGATGGCGCTGACCAGCTACCTGGGGTCGGGGGAGTACCGCAAGCGCTATCTGGGTGTGCCGATCCCGCCGACCAACGTGCAGCCCGAACAGCTGACCCAGGCCCGGACGTTCGCCGCCGGCCTGGCGGACCGGCTTTTCGGCACCCGGAGCGGCTGAGCGTGCCCCGCCCGTTCGAGGTTTCGATGGAATCCCCGGCCACGGTCGGCCAGGTGCATGGTGCGTTCGGCGACCGGGACTACTGGGTGGACCGGCTTGCGCACTTCGGCGGCGCGAAATCGTTGGAGGAGTTGACCGTTGGTGAGGACGGCACGGTCAGAACCGTTGTCGCCGAGGATCTGCGGCACGGCGCCCTGCCCGGCATCCTGGCCAAGCTATATCGCGGCGACCTGAATATCGTCAGCACCGAGACCTGGCGGCCGACCGCCGACGGGCGCGTGCACGGCGATATCGACGTCGCGGTGATCGGCGCTCCCGGCTCTGGTTCGGGCAAGGCATTGTTGGGCCCCGCGAAGCAGGGGTCGCAGCTGGATCTGGCGGGCCAGGTCGAGTTCCGGGTCCCGTTGGTGGGCGGCCGGATCGAGAGTTTCGTGGCCGGCCAGTTCATCGACGGGTTCGCCGATATCAACCGGTTCACCACTGAGTGGATCGCCGGACGTGCCTGACGCCGATAAGGTGGCCGCCGCGCGCCGGGCCATACCCAGTACGGCCGAGGCGCTGGCCCGGCTCGATATGCCGCTGGAGGCGGCGATGATGAGCCAGCGTGCGATCCGGCGGCTCCTGCCGGACCCCGTCGACGACGCGCTGGTGCTCAAGTGCATCGATCTGGGGCTGCACGCGCCCACCGGGAACGACGGGCAGAACTGGGAATTCGTGGTTGTCAAGGATGTCGCGGTCAAGGAGAAGCTCGGCCAGCGCTATCGCCAGGCCTGGCGGCTGCAGCGCGATGTGGTGCTGCGCCATGCCATTGCCGAGAGCGAGTCGATGGCCAAGATTGTCCGCTCGATCCAGTGGCAGATCGACCATTTCGCCGAGATCCCGGTGCTGGTGGTGGCGTGCCTGCGGCTCGGTGCCCGGGACGGCCGGCTGCCCGTGGTGCGGATGCAGTACGCGGCCGAATCGGCCTACTGGGGGTCGATCTATCCCAGTGTGCAGAACATGTTGCTGGCCGCGCGCGCCATGGGCCTGGGGGCATCGCTGATCACCCTGCCGTTATGGAGCCAGGCGTCGGCGCGGGCCATCCTGGGTCTGCCCGGCGCGGTTCACCCGATCTGCATCGTTCCGATGGGCTGGCCACGCGGCCGATACGGGCCGACCACCCGCAAGCCGGTCGACGAGGTGGCGCACCGGGATGTGTTCGGCAACCAGGTGTGGCTGGACAGCTACGAACGGCCGATCTGAATCAGGAACCCATGCCCGACAACAAGATTCGCTGCAACATGCGGTCGGTGACCAGGGCCCGCAGGAGCACGCTGGCCTTGCCGGACGCCCCGACGATGTAGCGGGGCCGGGGATTGCCGGACTCGATCGCCCGCACCACGGTACGTGCGACGGTCTCGGCGCTGATGGCCGCGCCGGGCAGCTTCGACAGTTTGCGTACCGACGCGTCGCGGCGGCTCATGAACTCCCCGTAGGGGTCGTCGTCGGCATAGTCCCAGACCTCGGCGAATTCGCCCTCGAAGAACGGCGTCCGCACTCCGGTCGGATCGACCTGCACCACTCGCACCCCGAACTGCGCCACCTCGGCGCGCAGCCCCAGCGAGAGCGCTTCCAGACCGGACTTGACGATGTGGTAGGCGCCCCCGGCCGGACCGACGACGCGGCCCGCAACGCTCCCGATGTTGACGATCGTGCCCGCGCCTCGGGCCCGCATTGCCGGCAACACGGTCTGGGCCAGATGCAATGGCGTAACGACATGCATCTCGAACAGGGTCCGGACCTCGCTCGGTGTCTTCTGTTCCAGGACCCCGCGATCGGGGATTCCCGCGCTGTTCACCAGGGTGTCCACCGCGCCGTGCTCGGCGTCGATCTCGGCGACCAGGCGGGTCACGGCGGCCTCGTCGGTGACGTCGAGCGACCGGGCCCGCAGGCCGCGGGCGCGCAGGGCGCCGAGCGCCTCGGGGTTGCGGCCGGCCGCGTAGACCAGATGGCCGCGGGCGTGCAGTCGATGCGCGGTGGCCTGGCCGATACCGCTCGTCGCGCCCGTGACCAGCGCAACCTTCTGGGGACTCATCGGGTGGTGCCGCCTCTCGGGAGATTGGTCGCGCACCGCTCGGGCGCCCCCGGGCTTCGTGCGCAGCAATGGTAGCGAGTCCGGTACCGGCGCTGCCCCGGCCTGCACCAGGTGAACCAGGGCCGCTGATCGCGCGTGATAGCTTTTGCCGGTGCTCCAAGGCCTTCGTCGGGGAGGGGAGACTTCCACGTGCTCGAGGTGATCGACAAGGGGGGCATCAGTGATGCTCATCCGGTCCCTTTGCTGTTCGTGCACGGGGCGTGGCACGGAGCCTGGTGCTGGGATGAGCACTTCCTGAGTTTCTTCGCGGACAAGGGCTACCGTGCGGTGGCGCTCAACCTGCGGGGCCATGGCAACAGTCCCAGCGACAAGCCGCTGCGGGCCTGTTCGGTTGCCGATTTCGTCGAGGACATCGCCTCGGTCGCCGACGGCCTGCCCACGCCGCCGGTGATCATCGGGCACTCGATGGGCGGACTGTTCGTCCAGCGTTATCTGGAGACACACCCGTGTCCCGCGGGTGTGCTGCTGAGTTCCATGCCGCCGCAAGGGAATCTCGGGGCCACCTTGCGCTGGCTGCGCGAGCATCCGGTGCAGTTCGTCAAGATTGCGATCAAGGGCCGGTCGTTGCCGTACATCAACACGCCGGCAGCGGCGCGCGACAAGTTCTTCTCGGCCGCCACACCCGAGGCCGATGTGGTGAAGTACGCCGCGCTGCTGCAGGAGGGCAGCGCCCGGCTCGCTGTGGACTGCCTGATCCTGAGCCTGCCGAGGCCGAAGCGCGTCACTACGCCGCTGCTGGTGCTCGGTGCCGACGAGGACGGTGCCCACACCCGGGCCGAGGTCCTGGCGACCGCGCGCGCCTACCACACCGAGGCCGAATTCTTCCCGCGGATGGGCCACGACATGATGCTGGAACCGGGCTGGGAGGCGGTCGCCGAGCGCATCGACACCTGGTTGGGCGGCCGCGGGCTCTGAGGTCCCCGGGCAGCTAACCGGGGTGCCGCGGTCACCCCGCGACGTGGCGTTGTCGGGCTGTATGATCGCCGCGTGCCGCTACCTGCCCCCAGTCCCGACTTCCGTGCCGTCGTCACCGGAGCCTCCAACGGCATCGGCGAAGCGCTGGCAATCGACCTGGCTGCGCGCGGCCACAACCTGATCATCACCGCCCGTCGCGAAGCGCTGCTCGATGCGCTCGCGGCCCGGCTGACCGCCCAGTACGGGGTCACCGTCGAGGTCAGGCCAGGCGACCTGGGCGACCCGGCGCAGCGGGCCAAGCTGGCCGAAGAGCTGGCCACCCGGCAGATCTCCATCCTGTGCGCCAACGCGGGTATCGCCTCGCTCGGTCCGGTGGCCGAGTTGGATCCGGCCGCGGAGCGGGCGCTGGTGCAACTCAATGTGGTTGCCGTGCACGACCTCGTGCTGGCCGTCCTGCCCGGAATGATCGAGCGGCGGGCCGGCGGCATCCTGATCTCCGGTTCGGCCGCCGGGAATTCGCCTATCCCCAACAACACCTCCTACTCGGCCAGCAAGGCGTTCCTGAACGCCTTCAGCGAGGGCCTGCGCTGGGAACTGCGGAACACCGGCGTGTCCGTGACGTTGCTGGCCCCGGGTCCCGTGCGCACGGGCCAGCCGGACGAGGTGGACGCCGCGCTGGTCGACAAGATGGTCCCGGACTACTCATGGGTCACCGCGGAGCACTGCGCCAAGGATTCCCTGGACGGGCTGCAACAGAACAAGGCCCGGGTGGTGCCCGGATTCCCCGCCAAGGCGATGAACCTCGTCAGTCTGTACGCTCCGCGCCGTGTACTGATCCCGATCATGGGCAACTTCTACCAGAAGATGTCCGGCCGCTAGGCCCGGAGTAGGGAACGGGAGCCAGGAATGGAAGGTTTCGCCGGAAAGGTCGCAGTGGTCACCGGCGCCGGGTCGGGTATCGGCCAGGCACTGGCCGTCGAGCTGGCGCGATCGGGCGCCAAGGTGGCGATCAGCGACGTCAACCCGGAAGGGCTGGCGGTCACCGCGGAACGGTTGCGCGCGATCGGCGCGGACGTGAAGGCCGATCGGCTCGACGTGTCCGACGGCGCGGCATTCGCCGCGTATGCCGAGTCGGTGAACGAACATTTCGGCAAGGTCAACCAGATCTACAACAACGCCGGGATCGCCTTCACCGGCGACATCGACATCACCCCGTTCAAGGACATCGAGCGGGTCATGGACGTCGACTACTGGGGCGTGGTGCACGGCACCAAGGCGTTCCTGCCGTACCTGATCGCCTCCGGCGACGGCCACGTGGTGAACGTCTCCAGCGCGTTCGGGTTGTTCGCGGTGCCCGGGCAGGCGGCCTATAACTCCGCCAAGTTCGCGGTCCGGGGCTTCACCGAGGCTCTCAACCAGGAGATGACGCTGGCCCGCCAGCCCGTCCGGGTTTCCACGGTGTTCCCCGGTGGGGTGCCCAGCTCGTTCGTCAGCAATCTGACCCTGGCCGAGGAACTGCCGGAATTCGACACGGCGAGCACGTTCAACAAGCCGTTGTGGTCCACCCCGCCGGAGAAGGCGGCGCAGGTGATCCTGCAGGGTGTGCGCAAGAAGCGCTCCCGGATCATGGTCGGGCCGGACACCAAGGTGCTGGATTTCCTGGTTCGTATGACAGGCTCGGGTTACCAGTGGCTGGTTCCGCGAGTGGGCCGCCTGTTCATGAAACCGATTCGCTGAGGACCGCCATGGACCATGATATTGCGCGAAATTGCTGGGGGACAATGCTTTTCGTCGCGCATACGTGGTTAGGGCAGCCTTCACGCCCATGAGCGACCAGCAACTCGACGCCATTATCGTGGGTGCCGGTTTCGGGGGGATCGGTACCGCGATCCAGCTGAAGAAGTTGGGCTACGAGAACCTGCTGATCCTGGATCGCGAAGACGATCTCGGCGGCACCTGGCACGTCAACCGCTACCCGGGGCTGGCGTGCGACGTGCCCTCGAACACCTATTCGTATCGTTTCGAGCCCTACCCGTACTGGTCCCGGTTGTACGCTCGCGGCGCCGAGATCAAGAAGTACGCCGAGTACGTCGCCGACAAGTACGACGTGCGCCGCCACATGCGCTTCGGGGCCGTCGTGACCGGCGCATGCTGGAACGAGGACACCGAGCGCTGGGACGTCGCCCTGGCCGACGGCGGCACGGTGAGCGCCCGTTTCCTGATCGCCGCGACCGGTGTGCTCTCCCAGCCGTACTACCCGGAGATTCCCGGTATCCACGAGTTCGCCGGTCGCATCATCCACACCACGGCGTGGGATGACGACTACGCCATGACGGGCCGTCGCGTCGCGCTCATCGGCACCGGTGCAACCGCGGTGCAGTTGATCCCGGAACTGGCCAAGGACGTCGCCGAGCTGACGGTGTTCCAGCGCACCCCGATCCACGTGCTGCCGAAATCGGACTTCAGCGTTCCCGGCTTCATGCGACGGGCATTCGCGCGGTTGCCGTTCGCGCAGCGTCTGATGCGGTCGATGACCGACGCGACCTACGAGGTCGGCTTCGTACTGGCGGTGCTGAAGTATCAGCGATTCTGGTGGGTGAACAGCGCGGCCGAACGAACCTCGCAGCTGCTGCGGTTCGTGTCGATCCGGGACAAGAAGCTGCGGCGCCAGCTGACTCCGGCCTACACCCTGGGATGTAAGCGGCCCACGTTCTCCAACACCTACTATTCGACGTTCGCCAAGCCCAACGTCACGCTGCAGACCTCGGGCATCGACCGGATCGAGCCGGACGGCATCGTCGCGCTGGACGGTACGAAGGCACAGATCGACGCGCTGGTGCTGGCCACCGGATTCGACATGTGGGAGAAGAACATCCCCGCCATCGAGATCATCGGCCGGGATGGCTGCAATCTGGGAAAGTTGTGGCGCACCAACGGATTCCGGGCCTACGAGGGTATGGCGACCCCCAACTTCCCGAACCTGCTCAACCTGAACAGCGCGTATGCGGTCAGTCTGAACTTCTTCGACATGATCGACTATCAGATGCGGCACATGGAGCGCCTGTTCGGTGAGGTGCGCCGGCGCCACGCGACCAAGTTCGAGGCCACCGAGGAGGCCACCGACCGGTTCTGCGCCCGATTCGGCGACCTGCAGCGCAACACGGTTTTCTATCTCGGGGAATGTGCCCATTCGCGGTCGTACTACTTCGCCCCGGACGGCGAGACCTATGTGCGTGCCACGTCAACGCGGGACTCGGTGCACTCGCAGAGTCAATTTCCGCTGAGCGACTACGCTCTCAGCGGGTCGGACATTGTCAGCGTCTGATGACCATCAGCGTCTGAGTCGAGGAGGCGGTGCAATATGACAGGTGACGGCTTTGCCGGAAAGGTCGCCGTGGTGACCGGCGCGGGGTCGGGTATCGGTGCGGAGCTCGCCGTGGCACTCGCCCGCGCGGGCGCCAAGGTGGCGATCAGCGACGTGAACCTGGCCGGTCTGACGGCCACCGAGGAACGACTGAAGGCGATTGGCTGCCCGGCCCGGGCGGATCGGCTCGACGTGAGTGACCGGGCCGCCGTTCTGACCTACGCCGACGAGGTCCGCGACCACTTCGGGGTAGTGAACCAGATCTACAACAACGCCGGCGTGGCCTTCTTCGGTGAGATCGAGAACAGCGAGTTCACCGATTTCGAACGGGTGATGAACGTCAACTACTGGGGCGTCGTCAACGGCACCAAGGCCTTTCTGCCGCACGTGATCGCCTCCGGCGCCGGGCACGTCGTCAACGTGTCGAGCATCTGGGGGATCTTCGCGGTCCCGGGGCAGTCCGCCTACAACTCCTCGAAGTTCGCGGTGCGCGGTTTCACCGAGGCGCTGCGCCAGGAGATGCGCCTGGCGCACCATCCGGTGGGCGTGACGGCGGTGTACCCCAGCGGCGTCAAGACCGCGATCGCGCGCACGGCCACGGGTGCGCAGGGGCTCGACGTCAAGGAACTGGCGGACCTGTTCGACAACAAGCTGGCCAAGGGCAGCCCCGAGGCCGCGGCCAGGACCATCCTCAAGGGCGTGCGCAAGAACAAGGCGAAGGTGCTCGTCGGTCCGGGTGCCCGGGCGTTCGACGTCGTCGTGCGCGCCACCGGTTCGGGCTATGAGCGGATCTTCGGTCCGCTAACCGGCCGAATGATGCCTAAGATGGATACGAAGGTCTGAGACGACATGCGCCCACCGCGTGAAGCTCGAGTTCCAAGCGGTCAGTTTGCCGAGAGCGCTTCGCAGCGGAAAGGTACTGTGTAGTAACTATGGGTGAGCAGCACTACGACGTCATCATCATCGGGGCGGGTTTCGGCGGCATGGGTGCCGCCATCGAGATGAAGAGCCTCGGCTACCAGAACATCCTGATCGTCGATCGTGAGGATGATCTGGGCGGCACCTGGCACGTCAACCGTTATCCGGGCATTGCCGTCGACCAGCCGGCCACCACGTATTCGTACTGGTTCGAGCCGAATCCATACTGGTCGCGGCTGTTTCCCACCGGCGCGGAGATGAAGGGTTACGCCGAGCACGTCGCCGATAAGTACGACGTGCGCCGACACATGCGCTTCAACACCACGGTCGAGGGTGCGCAGTGGGACGAGGACGCCCATGTCTGGCGAGTCGCCCTGGCGGGCGGCGAAGCGATCAGTTCGCAGTTCCTGATCGCCGCGACGGGCTTCCTGTGCCAGCCGAAGATGCCCGACATTCCGGGGATCGAGAGCTTTGCCGGCCGCGTCCTCCACACGGCGACGTGGGACCCCTCGTACTCGTTCGACGGTCGGCGCGCGGCGGTCATCGGCACCGGTTCCACCGGCATTCAGGTCATTCCCGAGCTCGCCAAGCAGGCGGCCGAGCTCACCGTGTATCAGCGCACCCCAATCTGGGTGATGGGGAAAGCCGACATCGTCTTCCCGAAGATCATCCAGCAGCTGTTCGCCAAGGTTCCGCTCACCCAGCGGATCCTGCGGTTCGGCACGGACACCTTCCTGGACATCGCGAACATCATCACGATGTGGAACTACAAGCACTTCAAGGTGGCCAACAAGGCCATCACGCTGGGATCCAGGGTGCAGCGGCGGCTCGCGGTGCGCAGCAAGGAGCTGTCCCAGAAGCTCGATCCGCCCTACGAGTTCGGCTGCAAGCGCCCGTCGATCTCCAACGACTATTACAGCACCTTCACGCGGCCCAACGTGTACCTCGAGACCAGCGGCATCGAGCGCGTCGAGTCAGACGGCATCGTGGCGTGCGACGGCACCAAGCGGGCCATCGATGCGTTGGTCCTGGCCACCGGTTACGACGTGTGGGAGAGCAACCTCCCGGCCGTCGAGGTCATCGGCCGGGACGGCCGCAACCTCGGAAAGTGGTGGCGGGAAGCGGGATTCCAGGCCTACGAGGGTATCTCGGTGCCGCAGTTCCCGAACTTCCTGACCATGGCGAGCCCGTACGCCTGGGTGGGGTTGTCCTGGTTCAACACCGTCGAATACCAGATGCGGCACATGCGCCGGCTGTTCGGTGCGCTGCAGAGTCGTGGTGCCACCACCTTCGAGGTCACCGACGACGCGAGCCGGCGCTTCCTGGCCGACGTGCAGGAACGTCTCGAGAGTTCGGTGTTCCGCCTCGGCGACTGCGTCTCGTCGCGGTCCTACTGGTTCAGCCCCAGCGGTGAGCCCGCGCTGTTCCGGCCGACGTCGGTCCGTAATGCCGTCCGGGCGCAGGATCGCTTCCCGTTATCGGATTACGAAATTTCGTGACGCCGAAGTCGCGAGCCGGTTAGTGGTCACCCGTACACTCATTGTGAAAGTTGAGGCGAGTCCGGGCGGGTGCTGGAGATGACGGCGGTGAAACTGCTGGGTCGAATCTGGTTGCCGCTCGTCATTTTGCTGGTGCTCGGGTTAGGAGGGTATGCCGTCGTGCGACTTCACGGTGTCTTCGGTTCCGAGAAATACCCGACGTATGCCTCGGGCCCCCAGGCGGATACCAAGCCAGCCAATCAGAAGCAGCTGGTATATGAGGTGTTCGGTCCCGAGGGCACCGTCGCCGACATCAGTTACTTCGATGCTCGGGCCCAACCCCAGCAGATCAGCGGAGCGGCGCTGCCCTGGACCGTGACGGTCACTTCGGATTCGCCGGCCGTGGTCGGCAGTGTGGTAGCCCAGGGTGACAGTTCCTCCATTGGATGCCGTATTTCGGTGAATGGCGAAATTAAGGACGAAAAAGTTTCCAACGAAGCCCACGCGTTTACCAGCTGTTTGGTAAAAGGCGCATGAGAACGCCGACGATGGAGGCGCAGACCAAACCGGGGCCGTGGCTGGCGCGGGTCGTCCGACGGTTCGCGGTCCTGATCATCCTGGCGTGGCTGGCGTTCACCGCACTGGTGACCCTCGCCGTGCCACCGCTGGAACAGGTTGCCAAGGAACGTGCGGTGTCGATGAGCGTCAAGGAGGCGCCGTCGATCATCGCGCAGAAGCACATCGCCGCGGTGTTCCACGAGCCGGACAACCAGAGTTCGGCCATGGTCGTGCTCGAGAGCGAACAACCGCTCGGGAACGTCGCGCACCAGTACTACGACAACCTGATCCGCCAGTTGGCCGCCGATCCCAAGCACGTCCAGTACATCCAGAACTTCTGGGGTGACCCGCTCACCGCGCAGGCGGTGCAGAGCGCCGACGGCAAGGCTGCCTACGTGCAGCTGAACCTGGCCGGCAGCCAGGGGGAGGTGCTGTCCAACCAGTCGGTCGACGCGGTCCGCAACATCATCGCCAAGACGCCGCCGCCGGACGGACTGAAGGTCTTCCTCACCGGAACCACGCCGATGGCCACCGACCTGGCCTACACCGGGGATCACGCCGCCATCAAGATCACCGCGGTGACCGTGGTGGTCATCTCGATCATGTTGCTGCTGGTCTACCGCTCCATCACCACGGTCATCCTCGTCATGTTGATGATGGGCATCGGCCTGTCGTCCGTGCGGGGGACGGTGGCCGCACTGGCGCACTTCGGCCTGATCGGCCTGACCAGCTTCTCGATCAGTATTCTGGTGGCGCTGGCCATCGCCGCCGTCACCGACTACGCCATCTTCCTCATCGGGCGTTATCACGAGGCCCGCAATGCCGGTGAGGACCGCGAGACGGCGTACTACACCGCCAATCGCAGTGTCTCGCACGTGATCCTGGCCTCCGGTCTGACCATCGCCGGGGCCACGTTCTGTCTCAGCTTCACCCGATTGCCGTTCTTCCAGACCATGGGCGTGCCCTGTGCGGTCGGCATGCTGGTGGCCATCGCCGCGGCGCTCACCCTGGTGCCCGCGGTGATCACCGTCGCCAGCCGGTTCGGTCGTCTGCTCGAACCGAAGCGGAACATGTCGGCGCGCGGCTGGCGCAGGATCGGGACCGCCATCGTGCGCTGGCCCGTGCCGATCTTCTTCGCTTCCTGCGCCGTCGCGCTGATCGGACTACTCGCACTGCCGGGCTACAAGGTCAGCTACGAGGACCGGCCGTACATGCCGAAGGACACCCCCGCGATGATCGGGTGGGACGCCGCGGACCGGCACTTCCCACCCGCGCGGATGATGCCCGAGGTCGTCATGATCGAGGGTGACCACGACATGCGTAACTCGGCGGACTTCCTGGTGCTCAACAAGCTGGCCGAGGACATGTTCCGGGTGCCCGGCGTCGCCCAGGTCCAGGGGGTGACCCGGCCCGAGGGGTCACCGCTGGCCAACACGTCGATCCCGGCACTGCTGAGCATGCAGTCGGCCGGTCAGCAGCAGAACGTCGAGTTCATGAAGAGCCGGCTCGACGAGATGCGCACGCAGGCCAACGACCTGTCGGGGACCATCGATTCGATGGAGCGGGCGTACTCGCTGATGCAGGACCTGACCGCCAAGACGCACAGCATGGTCAGCGTCACCACGCAGATGACCGATATCACCAAGCAGATCCGCGACGACGTAACCGCGGTCAACGACTCATTCGACAAGGCCGACCAGTACTTCAGCCGGGAAGGCTGCAACAACGTCGATACCTGCGTGGCGGCACGCGACGGTCGCGCGGCCGGGCTGCGCGCCCAGGACGGCTTCAACCAGATCACCGCCAAGCTCGATGAGTTGCAGCCCGACCTCCAGAACGTGGACTCCATCGCGCCCGAGCTGATGCAGCTGCTGCCGCCGCAGATCGAGGCGCTGCGCAGTGTGCAGAGCCTGATGCTGACCGCGTACAGCACGATGTCCGGCATCGTCGGGCAGTCCGAGGCGCTGGGCGCCGACGCCAACGCCATGGGGGAGGACTTCGACGCCGCGAAGACGGCGGATTCCTTCTACCTGCCGCGCGAGGCGTTCAACAACCCTGATTTCCAGCGCGTCGTGAAGCTGTTCGTGTCGCCCGACGGCAAGTCGGCGCGGTTCATCATCGCGCACCGGGACAATCCCGCCTCCAAGGACGGCATCGACCGGATCGACCACATCAGGACGGCCGCCGAGGAGTCCCTCAAGGGCACGCCGCTGGTGAACTCGACGATCTATGTGTCGGGTACCGCGTCGATCCTCAAGGACCTACAGGACGCCTGGAACTACGACATCCTGATCGCGGGGATCGCGTCGATCTGCATCGTCCTGGTGATCATGCTGATCATCACCCGGAGCATCGTGGCGTCCCTGGTGATCGTGGGCACGGTGGTGCTCTCGCTCGGTGCCTCGTTCGGATTGTCCGTGCTGCTGTGGCAGTACATCATCGGCGTCAACCTGCACTGGATGGTGATGCTGATGTCGGTCATCATCCTGTTGGCCGTCGGCGCGGACTACAACCTGCTCCTGGTCTCCCGGTTCAAGGAGGAACGGCACGCGGGCCTGAAGACGGGGATGATCCGCGCGATGGGCGGCACCGGGAAGATCGTCACTTTGGCGGGTCTGGTGTTCGCCTTCACCATGGCGTCGATGATCGTCAGCGATCTGCTGGTGGTCGGTCAGGTTGGCACCACGATCGGTCTCGGCCTGATGTTCGACACCCTGGTGGTGCGCTCGTTCATGATGCCGTCGGCCGCAGCGATTCTGGGCCGCTGGTTCTGGTGGCCGCAGAACGTCCGCACCCGCCCGTCCCGCGCCAAGCATCGGGCCGGCGCGGTCGGCCGGGTGGTCGATGCCGGTCCGACGGATGGCCGGCCGGACGGGCATCCTGCCGCCCCCGGCAATGATGATGTTGCGACGACCAAGCCACTCGATCTATCGTCGAACGAGTTTTCCCGTCAGCCGCTGGATTTGGAACCATCGGTATCGGGTATTGGGCGTACCGGCCAGCGGTGACGCGGGCAATCTTTGTAACGTTTCTGTGATGGTCGCGGGATTCTGTGGTTGACACATGGCCGAAGTCGCCGAGCCACGTTGCCAGGATCGTCCCGAGCTGCACTTTCCGCAGTGCGATGCCTGTACGCCGGGCACTTGCCGGCTCCGACAACTTCCTTATAGTCGTTAGCTAGGGTAGGCTCTGCATCCGACCGAGCAACGTGATGACGATTGGGGAGGGCCTTGCGCCAACAGGGACGACACCGCGGCACCAAGAGTCAGCGGGACACCGGCGCAGCGGGCCGTAACCAGAACAAGGCAGTCGTCGGCCATGAGCTCGCCCGGCGTGGCGGTGCTGGAGCCCTCACCACGGCGGTGCTTCCCTACGTCACTGCCGGCGTGGCCCTCATGGGCGCCAACGCGATGGTGCTCGACATGGCCGGCACCCCGGTGCCGCCGAAGGCCGACATCCGGGTGGTCAACGAGGACGTCCAGCTGGCCGGTTCGCTGCTGAACATTCCGATCAACCTGTTGATCGACATGATCAACATCCCTTACTACGAGCAGCAGGCCCTCGATGTCGAGGCGCGTGCGTTCCTGTACTCCGGCCCGTGGGCGGTCACCAGCCCGGCCAACGTCTGGGGTGAGGATCCGGCGGACTTCGCCCGGTTCTACGCCCTGGCCGCAACGCTCATCCCGATCCCGGCCCTGTCCGGGTTCAGCACCAGCACGGACTGGTCGGTCCAGCAAGAGGAGATGATCTCCAACAACGGCTTCGCGAACCAGTTTGCGAAGTTCCTGGCGGCCGAATGGACCGTCCAACCGACCTGCACCGCGCTGAAGTGCGTGCCCAACACCCCGGTCAGCCCCATTACCGGGATCGCCGGCATCGACACCAGTATCTGGACCCTGATGATGCTGCTCGGGAAGGTCGACTTCCCGGTCATCACCTCGGTGATCAGGAATTTCTTCGAGGTGGGGCTCCAGCCACTGTTCGGCGGCTACAACTTCGGCAATCAGCCCAGTTATGACGGCCAGATCTACGACGAGTTGGGCATCAAGGGCACCGTGCAGGCCCCAGATGGCAGCTGGCTGATGCCATGGTCGAATACCGAGTTCAAGCTCGATCCGATCACACCCTTCGTCAATTGGTTCAACCACCTGACCGATGATCCGGCGAACAACCCGATCAAACTGCCCAGCCTGGAAGATTTCGGCCGGACCATACAGACCTTCCTCGCGGGTCTGATCGTGGCGTTCAACCCGTTCACCCCCGGCAGCTCGCTCTGCCCGGGATTCTGCGCTTACATGTCGCAGGACCAGGCGTCGCCTGCCATCGTCCAGTTCATCGAGAACATGTGGCCGGGCAACAAGTCTCTGCAGGCATGGCTCGCCAATTACAAGGCCGGCACGTCGAACATGCCCTCGGACAAGTTCATCGACCACAACATCAATCTGTGGCGGAACGCGTTCTTCAACATGTGGGACTTCGGCAATCCGTTGATGGAAGACGGCAATATCAACTATGGGGGCAATCCGAGTGGTCTGGCCCAGTTCTTCCATGGGCTCTGGACGTCGCTGGGCCTGACGCCGCCGCCGCTCGAGGTCGACAGTTCTTACGTCAAGGACGCTGGCCTTCAGGGCGGCGTATACGCCCTGAAGGGCCAGGAGATCCCGCTCTTCCTGATCTTGGAGACCGACCAGCAAAATGTGGCGCAGGCGACCAATTACGTCGGTTCCTTCCTGACACCGCCAGCGCCGGGTCAGGTCGTCAACACCATTTGGTGGGAGCCGTCGGACGCCGTCGGTATCTGGTCGGTGAACAAGACGATCGGTGCGGACAAGACGCCCACCGTCTACGGCTTCGACAAGGGCGCGTTGGTTCAACGACAATTACAAGCCCGAGGCCGGCGTTACCCCGCAATTCGTTCTGACGGGTAACAGCTCGCGTCCCAACGGCGGCCTCTCGACCCGCTTGGACCTGTTCGATCCGTCTGGTCTGGGTAAGCCCTACAGCGTGGCGACGCCGACCACCACCACCGGTTCGAACGGGATCACCACGACAGACATCGCGTACCAGTACGATCCGTGGGCGGATTTGCCGACAAACG
>JAKIXW010000329.1 GCA_022708865.1 Acidobacteriota bacterium | reverse complement strand
ACCCTGGTGCCCAGCAAATCCGCACCCGACGATGATGCAGTGAACGATCCCGTGCGCGTCGTCGTGGTCGATGACCAGGCCAGCTTCCGGCGTGCCACGGCCGCGGCGCTGGAAGCGATGGACGGTTTCGTGATGGCCGGTGAGTGCGAGACCGGCGAGGCCGCCGTCGAACTGCTGCGCGACAGCGACGTCGACATCGTGCTCATGGACATTCACATGCCGGGCATCGGCGGGATCGAGGCCGCCCGGCAGATCCGGGGAACCCGGCCCGATCTGGTGGTGGTGCTGATGTCGACCTACGAGCGCGCGGACCTGCCGACCGCGGTCAACGACTGCGGCGCGACCGCCTACCTGCACAAGGAACAGCTGTCCCCGGAACTACTGAGCGGAATATGGCGAACCGCGGTGTGAGCCCGCCGACGACGGGCGGGGCACTGCCCTCGTGGCGGGCACCGCGGACCCTGATCCGCGAGATCGTCCAGGCGTCGTTGTCCGGCCACGATCTGATCGATCGCTTCCGGGCGGAGCGGTTCGAGGTGTTCATCACCGGGCACCTGGCCGCCTGGGTCAGTGCCGGCATCCTGTTGCCCGTCATCGAGTACATCTGGGTGCTGAGATCGCCGTGGCTGCTCACGCTGGTCGCGATCAGCACCGTTCACTCCGTCGGGCTCCTGGTCGCACTGCGATTGGCCCGGCGCTGCGAGTACGACCGCTCGATCACGTTGGTATGCATGGGGACCTGGGCCGCCACCATTCTGATGACGCTGGTGTCGCCGCCCCTCCTGCCGGTGATGATCCTGGTTTCGATGGTGCCGGTGGCGTTCGCCGAGCCCTATGTCGGCGCGAAACGTGCACAGGTGTTCGTCGTGATCACCACGGTGTGTGCGTTGGTGATGGCGCTGCTGGCCCGCTTCACGCACATCGCCGACGCGGTGCATCTGATCCCGCGCTGGATCGAGACCTCATTCATCGCGGTCGCGGTGCCGTTCAACGCCTTTCACCTGATGCTCATCGTCGGCAACAACGCTTCGGCGCTGCGGACCTCCGAGGAGAAGCTGGCCGAGCGGGCCGCTGAGCTGACGGCCTCACGTGCGCGGGTCATCACCGCCGCCGACGAAGAACGCCGGCGGCTGGAACGCGATCTGCACGACGGTGCGCAGCAGCATCTGGTCGCACTCTCGGTGCTGATCCGGCTGGCGCGCAACGCCGAGCCCGATCGCCAGCACGCGCTACTGACCGAGGCCAGCGACCTGATCGAGAGCGCGATCACCGAGATCCGTCGCCTCGCCCACGGCATCTACCCGCCACTGTTGGTCAGCGGCGGACTCGCCGACGCCCTGCCCGGGTTGGCGGCACAGGCAGCGGTACCCGTGTACGTCGACCTGGCCGGCCTCGGCCGCTACCCGCAGGCCACCGAGGCCGCGTTGTACTACTGCTGCAGCGAGGCACTGCAGAACGCCGCGAAGCACGGCGGTCCGGGCACCTCGGTGACGCTGACGGCCCGGACCGACGGGCCTGTGTTACACCTGACCATCAGTGACGACGGCCGCGGCTTCCAGACCGCGACCGTTGGCGCCGGGCTGACCAATATGGCCGACCGGCTCTCGGGTATCGGTGGTGATCTGGTGGTGGAGAGCGCGCCTGGACAGGGGACCCGGATCACCGCCGTCGTCGGCCCGCTGGAAGAGCCGGCGGGGGTGCGCACACCACCCCAACCTGTGTTGCGCACACGGTAGCCGCCGCACCGCCACCCCGGCAGGATGGTAACTGCACGATCAAGGTCGGACAATGTGGCCGCCTACGCCAATACCATTGTCGGACAAGGTCTTCTACCGAATACGAGGCCGAAATGTGGGGAGATTCGTCGTCGATCCCAGCCACTCCCGGCGCACTTCCGGTCGGCACCGTGACGCTACTGCTCGCCGACGTCGAGGGCTCTACCCGACTCTGGGAGACCCGGCCCGATGACATCGCCGCAGCCCTGAACACGCTGGACCGCACACTGGCACAGGTGACGCGCGCCAGCAACGGTGTGTGCCCCGTCGAACAAGGCGAGGGCGACAGCTTCGTGGTGGCCTTCTCCGGCGCGCCCGACGCGGTGGCCTGCGCGCTGGCCCTACAGCGGGCCGCACTGACACCACTGCGGTTGCGGATCGGCGTGCACACCGGCGACGTCCGGTTGCGCGGACCCGCCAAGTACATGGGTCCGAGCGTCAATCGTGCGGCCCGGCTGCGCGATCTGGGCCACGGCGGCCAGACGCTGCTCTCCGGCACCACCGCGCGCCTGGTGGGCGCGCAGCTGCCCGAGCGAGCGTGGCTGACCGATCACGGGCAATACTCGCTGCGGGATCTGGCCGTGCCCGAGCGGGTGGTTCAACTCAACCACCCCGATCTGCACAACGAGTTCCCGCCACTGCGCACCGAACCCCGGTCCATTCCCGGACACGTACACGCCGCTGGGAAGGACGCGCGGTCCAGCGGACGCCTGCGCACCTTCCTGCCGGGATTCCTGGGGCGCGCCGTGTGAATGCCGTCAGATCGGCGGCAGGTCCAACCAGTCGTCGACCTCGAAACGATCTCCGCGGGCAACCAGCGTCGCACCACCGGCACCGGGATAGTGTGCCGGGACCACGGCCGCGCGCCGCCGTGACGCCTCGGTGAAGATCCGCTTGCGGGTCACGGCGGCCTGCTCGGCATCCACGTCGAAGGCACACGCATCGCCGGGCCGCGGGATCTGGATCGGACAGTGCGTCAGGTCGCCGACGAACACCGCTGGCACGCCGGCGGCCGGGCGCACCCACAACGACTCGCTCAGTCGGTGGTCGCCGCGGACCAGTTCGGTCTGGTCGACGACGGGAAAGATGCTGTCGGAGAACATGATCTGCACGGCATCGGTCGAGCCGGGTCCGTCGGGCGCAAAATGTCGGTGATCGGCCTCCGGTATCAGATAGCGCGCGTTGGGGAACGTCGGCACCCACTGACCGTCACGGAGCTGGGTGTTCACCACCACGTCGACATCGCCCGGCGCTACACCGGCGTTCTCCAGTGCGCCCAGGAAGCCGGTCGAAAGATGCTGCATCACGGGCAGGTTCGGCCGCTGCCGGTCGTTGCCGACGCCGGTATCGATCAGCACGGTCAGGCCTCAGAGTGGCGTTCCCGAGCCGAATGCGTTCTGCCAACACTCATTTCTGGCCGTGGGCGTCCGCTCTTGTACGCCGATTGCGGCGTGTCGGTGTACAGACGCGCACGCTCGCCGGGAGTAGGCGGGCAGCAGGGAACAACCCTAGGGTTCGATGCGCATGTGGCCCGGACTCCACAGACCCG
>JAKIXW010000328.1 GCA_022708865.1 Acidobacteriota bacterium | reverse complement strand
GTGTCCGGCTTCGGGGTGAACAGGCTGATCAGCCAGCTCCAGAACGGGTCGGTGGGCGGCCACCCGCAATCGTCGTCGTCATCGTCGTCATCGGGGTCGGGGTCGAGGTGTTGTGCTGCCGCCGCTATCCCGGGAACCGGGACAGGCGCGGGCGGCCCGGTGGTGGGCGCCTCCACCGGCGCGCCGGGTTGGCCGTGTTGGGGGCCATCGCCGAGCGGATGACCCTCGAACGTGGCGTCGCCGGGGCCAGGATGGGGTTCCTCTGGATCTGTCGTCGGGCGGGGGTGCCACCCGTGGCTCGACCGGCCCGGGACGGGCGCGCGATCGGCCTCCTCATCGGGCTGCGCCTTGTCGTCCTTCGCGTCCGTGGGCGCGCCGTTGGCGGTGCCGGTGCCGGGGTCGTGCTCCTGCGGCTGCCCGGCGTCCGTTGCGCCGACTGGAGGCTCCGGGGCGGTATCCGTGCTCTGCCCCGGCGGGGCGCCGGGATTGGGTTCGGCGCCGGCCACCGCAGCGAACACACCGCCGACCGTCGTCAGCAGGACACCGCACGCGACCAGTCCACCGCCGACGGCGGTACGCACTGGCGAGCCGGTCACTGATCGTCCTGTTCCGTCGTGGCGCGGGTCGCGCCGTCAACTACCCCCCCGCGCCACCGCTGAACCGGTATGACGGGCGTTTCATTGTCGCACGATCCGAGGTCGCAGAAGTCGCGGTCGGGTATCGCGATAAGGTTGCTCCGGGTCCGGGAACGGGCCCGACGATCCTCGACGAGACATCGGGAGGCGGCCGCGATGGGCCTGTTCAGCAAGCGCAAGAGCCGTGCTACGCGCCGTGCCGAGGCCAAGGCCTTGAAGGCCAAGGCCAGACTCGAGGCCAAGCTCGAGGCCAAGAACGAGATTCGCCGGATCAAGGCAGAGGAACGCACCGAGAACCGGGCGTTGCGGGCGCAGGTCAAGGCGCAGCGGGAGACCGACCGCACGGCGGTCAAGGTGGCCGAGGCGCAGCTGAAGGCCGCCCGCGAAGGCAAACTGCTCTCTCCGGCGCGGGTCCGGCGCACGCTGACGGTGGCCCGCCTGCTGGCGCCCATCCTGGTTCCGCTGGCCTACCGGGGCGCCACGGCGGCGCGTGGATTCCTCGATCAGCGCAGGGCCGACAAGCTGGGCGTTCCGTTGAGCCAGGTGGGCCAGTTCGCCGGCCAGGGCGGACACCTGTCGGCCCGGATTTCTGGCGCCGAACAGTCCGTCCGCGAGGTGGCCGAGAGGAATCCCGCTGACGCCGAGACCCGGCAGTTCGTCTCCGCGATGAACGCACGCCTGGTCGACCTGTCCGCCGCCGTCACCGCGGCCGAGAACATGCCATCCCATCAGCGCCGGGCCGCCCACACCGCGATCGGCGACCAGCTCGACGGCATCGACGCCGATCTGATGGCCCGCCTGGGCGTGTTCTGAGCGGTCCGGTAGCCCAAATGGTCAGACCCTGGTCCGCGCCGACGGCCGACGCGCGGCTGCGTGGCGGGGCCGTGGCCGCACTGACCGTGCTGCTGGCCACCGCGGCGCACGGAGCGGCAGCCGGCGCGGTTCCCGCTGGCGGCGCGATCGGCCTGCTGATGGTGCTGGCCGCCGGGCTGGGTGCGATGGTCACCGCGTCGCCGCGGGCCCGGGGTCCGGTCCCGCTGATCGGTCTGCTGGCCGCCGGACAACTCGCCGGCCATCTGGTGCTCGGCGCCGGGACGGCACACCAGCACCCTGGCCATCCCGGCGCGATGTCCGGCGCGCTGATGTTCGGCGGGCACGTGGCTGCCGTGCTGGCCGGTGGAATCCTGGTGGCCGCCGCCGAACGCTTCGCTGCCGCGTTGTCCCGGGTGGTCCGGAACTGTTCGCCGAATCCATTCCACCGCATCGAAATTCCCGGCACCACGGTACTACCGGCCGCCGAGCATCCACTGCTGCGCAGCCTGCTGGTCGCGGCGTCCATATCGCACCGAGGTCCACCGACCCTGCCGGCGTGCTGAATTCACCTCGAACCCGTTGCGATACAAGAAAGTTCATTACTCATGTCCAAATTCAGTCAGTTCTCCCTGCGCGCTGCGCAGATCACCGCCGCCCTGACCGTCGGCGCCCTGTGGGGCGCCGGACCGGCGTCGGCACACGTCCACGTCGACTCCGAGCACGCCGAACGCGGTGAGTATGCGGTGCTCACCTTCCGGGTGCCCAACGAGTCCGACTCCGGTTCACCCACAACCGGATTGAGCGTGGCGATCCCGAATCTGACCTCGGTGTCGACGGCGGTCATACCCGGCTGGAAGGCGAGCCTGGATCGCGACGTCGCCGCCGGTACCGTCCGTGCGGTCCGCTGGACGGCCGATCCGGGCAACGGGATCGGTGCCGATCAGTTCGGGTTGTTCGTCCTGCAGGTCAAGCTCCCCGACACCGACACCGACACCGACACCGTCAGCTTCCCGGCGACCCAGACCTACGCCGACGGGACCGTTGTGCGATGGGATCAGCCAGCGGCCCCCGGCGGCGCCGAACCCGCGCATCCGGCGCCCGCACTGGACCTGGGCCCGGCGGCCGCGCACGACAAGGCCACCACGCCGGCGGTCCGGCAGCCGGACACCGTGGCCCGCGCGCTGGCGGGTGGCGCCCTGCTGGTCGCCGTCATCGGGGCCGGCAGCGCGCTGCTGCGGAGACGGTCGTGACCCGTCCGGCGCGGCTGCTGCTCACCGTGCTGCTGACCGTCCTGCTGAGCGTGGTGAGTGCGGCAACCGGGTCGGCGCACGCCATCCTGCTCGCCACCGATCCGGTCGAGAATGCCGCTCTGGTTACGGGTCCCGGCCGGGTCAGCGCGACGTTCAACGAGCAGATGCAGCCGGAGTTCGCGGCCATGACGGTGGTGGGGCCCGACGGAAACATCTGGTCGACGGGTGAACCAGAGGTGCACGGCGCGGTGCTGAGCACCGCGGTGCGGCCGCTCGGCGCGGCGGGCACCTACACGGTCAACTACCGGGCGACGTCGGTGGACGGCCATGTGGTCTCGGGAGCGTGGTCGTTCCGACTGACCGAGAGCGGCGGTGGCGCACCGGGTCCGGTGGCCGCGGTGCCGCCGGGCTGCCGATCTGGCCGTTCCTGGCCGGGGCCGCTGTCCTGATCGCCCTTGGGGCGTGGTGGGCGGTGCGCAGGCGGACGTGAATCGGCCCAAGTTCCGTTGGAGCGCAGTGACCGTCGCGGTGATGGTCGCTGCGCTCCTGGCGGCCTGGGCACTGGCGCGGCCGGACCTGCCGGTGGTGATCGCCGCCGTTCGCGCGGTGGCCGACGTCGCGGCGGTGG
>JAKIXW010000327.1 GCA_022708865.1 Acidobacteriota bacterium | reverse complement strand
GGGCCAGGACCATCGTCGGCGCCCCGGCCGAGGCGGCCACGCAGGTGCTTGAGCTGGCCGAGAATTTCGGCGTCGACGAGGTGATGATCCATCCGGTCGGAGCGGCCTACCGCGGGACGGACCCGGCGACGGCGCCGGCCCGTGAGCAGACGCTGGAACTCCTTGCGAAGGAACTGTTCTAGTTTCCCGCGCCCAGAGCTTCGTATCGTCTCACGTCGGGAATCACGTTGTCCGCGATGTTCTGGATGCGCTCCGAGCCGGATTCGATGGATTCCCTGGGTAATTGGGCCCAGTCTGATCGACGCGACGGGTGGTCTCGGCGCCGCGCAGGATTTCTTCCGGTAACCTCAGCGCGCGGATACGCATGTCGGCGACTCAAGTCGTGTTGGGGTACTTGGCGTGGCGATCGACCTCGACGACTGCATCGGGCAAATCAGATCTGTTGTGTACCAGACAGATTCACAAGATGATTGGACTACCTGGCACTGGTATCACGAATCGTGTGTCGGGCATCGCGTCAGCCACGGCCGCCTTCAACGCAGGCACGTTGCCAACGTCAACCGGAGGGTTCAGTGGCAGGTCGAAATTGTCCCAATGGGAGGCAATGACAATCCGTGGCCGCCCAACCCGCTCAACAAAACGTTGGACCATCTGAGCCACGTTGGCACCGCCGGTCGGAAGGATGACCGCATCAGGGCACGTGATGGGCAGATCGGAAACTGAAAAGTCGCCACTGCCAAGCACCATCAGAGTTGATGCTCCGCTGTTGGAGATGACGTAATTCAGCGAGCCGCCTTCACCCAGCTCCTTGATCGACCTGATCGAAGGGTCGACCTGCCAGGACGACTGCGCGACAGGGGCGATCTGGTTCTTGCCGAACGGTCGATGGACCGAGCGGAGAACCGTGATGGTGAACGCGCCAAAGTCACGGAGTTCACCGCCGCGCAGTAGCGACAATTTGTTCTCGTCGAGCGCTGTGCCGGTTCGCGCGGCGAGGGATCGAACCAGATTCAGGTGCGACTCTGTGCCCCAGACTGTCGCACCGGTGTTCGCGGCGATCAGCGGTACGTCCGAGATGTGATCGAAGTGCCCGTGAGTCAGAAGGACCATATCGACTGGGCGTGAGAATTTGTCGTCAATGATCGTTCGATTCCAAACGATCTCAGTGTTTGGATCCTGGCCGCCAGGGGAGAAGGTCCCGGTGAAGTATCGCGTCACCCATGGATCAATCAGAAGGCGCACATCGTCGAACGCGATCTTCCAGCCGTTGACGCCGAGCCATTCCAGCTCGTATCCCAACTGGCGCCCGGCAGCAGGTGCATTCTCAGACTGGCGGCTCTTCGAACCATGGATCGTGTTCGCGGCGATCGCCGCTGTCGTTCCCAACGCCGCGACGGTGCCACCGAGAAAGACTCTTCGCCCCAGCGGAGTGCTCACGGTCGCATCCTATGGCCAGACCTCCACTGTTGTGTCTCGGTCAGATCGGCTGATGCCGACGCAGGTCAGCAGTCACCACTGTTCGGGCGCGGCGGTGCACCGGAGGCGCCCCACTGCTCATTGGCCAGGGGCGCTTCGTTGAGTTGGTCGCGGCGCGCGCGCCAATCGGGCATCGCGGCGTCCATCAACGCGATGAACCGGTCGCCGTGGTTACGCTCGAAGTAGTGCATCATCTCGTGAACGACGAGGTATTCCAGGCACTTCGGGTGCTTCTTGGCGAGCTCGACGTTGAACGTCAGTCGCCGGGTTTCGCGGTTGCAGGTGCCCCATTTGGTGCGCATCCGGCGGATCGTCCAGTTCGGCACCTGAACCTCGAGCGTGGACTCCCACGTCGCGATCAGTGCCGGAATCTCCTCGCGCAGCTGTGACCGGTACCAGGCATCCAGGATGGCCCGGCGTTGCTCGTCGTTGCGGCCGGCGGGCACGTACAGGACCAGTCGCTCGCCGTCGATCTCGACATGGGCGCGCCCCGGTCGCTCGATCACCCTGAGCCGGCGGCGCACCCCCCACACGAAATGCGATTCGCCGGTGGCCATCTCCCGCTCGGACTGCCGCTCGGCGCAGCGCAGCTGCTCGCGCTGGCGCTTGATCCACGGCAACCGCTGGATCACCGCCAACCGCACTTGGTCATCGTCGAGGCGGGTGGGCGCTGCCACCCGCACCCGGCCCAGCGGCGGGTAGACGCCGATGTGCAGGTTCTTGATGTCCTTGTAGACGACGTCGATATCGATGCCGCGGACGGTGAGGTAGGCGTTAGCGGTACTCATCGCGGGCCTTCACCAGATCGAACAGCTCATCGAGACGGTCGAAGCCCTCGGGCAGGGTACGACTGATCGCCCGCTTGACCACCTTCTCCTTCATCGCGTTGCCCACCCAGTCGTACGGCTTGCTGGTCAGGATCGCGGTGTCCACCCGGATCGGCATGGCCGGGTCGGTCCAGCCGAAGTCGATCAGGGCGCGGCGGGCCCCGTTGTCGGCCCAGCCGGGATAGGTGGTGTCAGACTCCTTGGTGCCCAGCTTCTTTGCGGCGTCGAGGAGCTTGGCCAGGTACTCCTGGTAGTCGATGGCTTGCTGGCGGCGCGCTTCGATGATGGCGTCGAGCAGGGCGCTCATCTTGTCGTAGTACTTCGGATTCATTGCCCATTCGTCGGTGATCACCTTGCGCATGTTGTTGGTGATCGTCTCGGCGACCGCCTCGGGGTCCTTCTTGATCCCGGCGGGCAGCTTGTCGATCGCCCCGGCACCGAATTTGACGATCAGCTCGATCAGGCCGGTGTCTTCGAAATCGGACACGACTTCGGAGGCGCCGGCCTGGATGTAGGTGTCGAGCAGGAACCGCATGCCCGCTTCGTACTGTTTGAAGTCGACGTTTTCACCGGCGCCGATTTTCACCTCGGCCCGTACGTCGACGTAGTGCGCAATCTCGGACTTGATTGCCTCGGCCTCGGTCGCGCTGTAGCCGGCGGCGGCCATCTCGTTGGCGAGGTTGGCGTAGGCGCGAGTGACGGCGGCGACCGACTTGTACAGCTCGACCCGCTTGGGTTCGTTGGCCTTCAGTTGCTGCGCGTTGCCCTGTTCGACCGCGCAGAAATACTGCTGGTACTGGCGGGTGTTCTTCGGTGGCGCAACGGGTTCGACGAGGGCGCGGATGCGCTCGAGGGCGTCGTCGAGGTCCTCGCGTGCCTTCTCGACGCGGTCAGAAAGCAGCCCCTCGATGTCTTTCTTCTCGTAGCCGTCCAGAGCACCGGAGGTGTAGTCGGTGATCGCCGATTCCAGGGAGTTGAACAGGTCCTGGTAGTCGACGATGTAGCCGTAGTCCTTGTCGTCACCGTCGAGGCGGTTGACCCGGCAAATTGCTTGGAACAGGCCGTGGTCA
>JAKIXW010000326.1:286-3396 GCA_022708865.1 Acidobacteriota bacterium | reverse complement strand
CAGCCGCATTCGACGAGGACACGAACGCCTACGTCAGCAACAAGGGGTGGAAGGAACCCTCGGACCTGCTGATGTCCTACCGCAACCTGGAGAAATTCGCCGGGGGCGCCAAGAACCTCTTGGAACTGCCGCCCGAGGACGCCGCACCCGAGGTGCTGGATGCGTTCTACTCCAAACTCGGACGGCCGGCGAGCCCCGACGAGTACGGCATCCGCCCGCCCGAGGGTGCTGACCCGGAACTGACGAACTGGTTCAAGGGGACCGCGCACAAGTTGGGCCTGAGCGCCAAGCAGGCGCAGCAACTCTACACCGAGTGGAATGGCATGTCCGGCTCGCTGCAAGAGAAACTCCAGGCGCGGCAGGCGCAGGAGTCCGAGAAGGCGATTGGCACGCTCAAACAGGAGTGGGGTCAGGCGTTCGACACCAACATCGGCGCGGGTCGCCGGGCCGTTGCGGCGCTGGGTCTGGACGCTGGGAAACTCGCGGTCTACGAGGAGAAACTTGGGACCGCCGAGATGCTCAAACTCTTTGCGACCCTCGGGTCCAAGATGGGCGAGGACACCTTCGCCGGGGAGCGTGGCGAGGGCGGGTTCGGCACCACGCCGGCGCAGGCCAAGGCCCAGATCGCCGACCTAAAGCTGGACAAGGCGTTCATGGACAAGTACCTCTCGGGTGACAAGGATGCCGTGGGCAAGATGTCCCGGCTCATGGAGGCCGCGTATGCAGGCGGATGAGGTCCGCTTGCGTCTGATGGAGGTGCTGATCCCAGCGGCCTCCAAGCACGGAATTTTCGGGGAAACGCAAACCATCGTGAACACTTGCGCCCAACTCGAAAATTATGTGCTAGGATTGCCGCCAGCGGAGGAAGTACCGACCCCCGCTACCCGGAAAACACTGAGTCGGCCCGTCAGGACAACCGAGACTCGGATTCCCGGATTCCTTGACCCCACTCGTGGTGGATAAGTCGAACCAAGCCCTCGGTCACTTGTTTCAACTTTATTCGGAGTAACCACCATGAGCTTTCAAGTTACCACCGCATTCGTCCAGCAGTATTCGAGCAACGTCTCGTTGCTGCTGCAGCAACGCGGTTCCAAGCTGCGCGATGCAGTGACAGTCGGTTCCTACACCGGCAAAGCAGCCAAGGCTGTCGAGCAGATCGGTTCCGTGACGGCGCAAGCCCGAACCAGCCGCCACGCTGACACGCCCCTGATCAGCACCCCGCACGACGCCCGCTGGGTTTTCCCCACGGACTACGAGTGGGCCGACATGATCGACGATCAGGACAAGCTGCGCATGCTGATCGACCCCACGAGCCCCTACGCCATGAACGGCGCCTATGCGCTGGGTCGTGCCATGGACGACCTGATCATCTCGGCCGCCCTGGGCACCTCGATGACGGGTGAGAACGGCTCCACCAGCACCGCGTTTGCCACCGCCACCCAGCAGATCGCTGTCGGCGGCACCGGCATGACGGTGGCCAAGCTGCGTCAGGCCCGCCGCATCCTGTTGACCAACGAGGTCGATGTGGAGTCGGACCCCCTGTATATCGCGGTCACCGCGGTGCAGATGGACAACCTGCTGGGCACGACCGAGGTGACCTCCTCGGACTACAACAGCGTAAAGGCGCTGGTGCAGGGCAACGTGGACACGTTCCTCGGCTTCAAGTTCATCCAGTGCGAGCGCCTCGGCGTCGACGGCTCGGGTGATCGCCGCTGCATCGCTTGGGCCAAGTCGGGCATGCACCTGGGCATGTGGAACGACATCAACACGAAGATCAGCGAGCGTGCGGACAAGTCCTACGCCACGCAGGTGTACGTGAAGGGGACCTTCGGAGCCACGCGCACCGAGGAGAAGAAGGTCGTCGAAATCATCTGCGATCTGTAAGGAGCACACGACATGGCAACAACCTACGCAAACGAAGTCGCTGGCTTCGGCACCACGCCCAACACGAAGCCCGATGGCGGCATCCATGGGGGTCGGCTGCGTCGCTTCCGTGCCTCCTTCACCATGGCCGCGCAAGCGTCCGGTGACGACATCGTGCTGGCCAAGGTCCCGGCTGGCTACCGCTTCGCCTTCGGTATCCTCAACGCTTCGGCGACGATGGGTGCCTCGGCAACGGTGGCCATCGGTATCTCCGGCGCCACGGGCAAGTACCGTGCTGCTGCGGTGTTCACTGCTGCAGCCCCCACGCTGTTCGGTGTCAACACCGCCGCTGACGATGACGCCCTGACGGCCGAAGAGACTGTGCTGCTGACCGTTGGAACCGCCGCGCTGCCGGGCTCGGGCACCGCCTACGTGGACCTGTACTTCTCTGGCCCGTGATGAACCGGGGGCTTCGGCCCCCGTTTTTCCAAAGGAACCACCATGGCAAAGAAGTTTGTTGACGCTGCAGTCAGGACCGAGCAGGAGGCAATGACCCTGCAAGACGGCTCCGCGCTGACCCTGACCAACACGGTCCGGGTGCTCTACGACGACACGCTGGAGAAGGGTGTCATCGCGGTCCAGCTTGAGCGGATCAAGAACGCAATCCTGCGTCTCGAACCCCAGTAACGCGGGGACTGAACGGTGCCGTCCGTCATTGACCTGTGCAATAGCGCCCCGACAAAGTGGGTCAGGGCGCGATCACGAGTCTGTCGGACGGTACCAAATCAGCCAAGTTGTGCAACCGTAACTGGCCTCTCGTGCGCGATCGGGTTCTGCGGTCACACCCGTGGAACTTCGCAGTCAAGCGCACCACCCTCGCCGCCAGTGAGACCGCCCCGAGTTGGGGGTACACGGCCAAGTTTCCCGTCCCGACCGACTGCCTCCGATTGATCGAGGTCCGTGACCTCTCGACCGACGAGTTCCAGATCGAGAACGGGCACATCCACGCGAACGCGACGGTCCTCTACATCCGGTACATCTCGCGCATCGAGGACCCCAACGTCTACGATGCCCTGTTCGTGGATACGGTGGCCACGCGCCTTGCCGCCGAGTTGAGCGAAGCCTTTGACCAGAGCACCACGAAGAAGAAGGCGCTGCTGGAGGAGTACGACGCCTTCCTCGACGATGCAAAGCGGGCTGACGCGCAGGAGAACCCGCCTGCCGCCTACGAGGAAGACGACTGGATC
>JAKIXW010000326.1:0-276 GCA_022708865.1 Acidobacteriota bacterium | reverse complement strand
AGATGGTCGCACCCGCTCAGACCTCGTTCAATGCCGGCGAGTTGTCGCCCCTGCTCAAGGGACGCCCGACACTCGACAAGTACCGCAACGGCTGCGAGACGCTGGAGAACTTCATCCCGCAGATCCAGGGCCCGGCACGCAAGCGCCCCGGCACCCGGTTCGTCGCCGAGGTCAAGGACTCCGCGGACGCCACGCGCCTGATCCCCTTCGAGTACAGCACCACGCAAGCCTACGTGCTGGAGTTCGGGGACCTCTACATCCGGTTCTACCTGGACG
>JAKIXW010000325.1 GCA_022708865.1 Acidobacteriota bacterium | reverse complement strand
CCATTTCGGCGGCGTGCTGGGCGTGACCACCGTGGACGACGTGGCCGCGGGCACGGTGCCGATCCTGGCGCCCGAGGGATTCCTGGCCCACGCCGTACAGGAGAACGTCTACGCCGGAACGGCGATGGCCCGGCGCGCCTCCTACATGTACGGAGCGGTGCTCGACCGCGGCACGCAGGGCCAGGTCGGATGCGGCCTGGGCCAGACCAACTCCACCGGCGAGGTCGCCGTCATCGCCCCGACCGTCGACATCACCACCACCGGCGAGACCCACACCGTCGACGGCATCGAGATCGAGTTCCAGATGGCGCCCGGCACCGAGGCGCCCGCCGAGATGCATTTCTACTTCCCGAAGTTCAAGGCGCTGTGCATGGCCGAGAACGCCACGCACAACCTGCACAACCTGTTGACGCTGCGCGGCGCCCTGGTGCGTGACCCGCATGCCTGGTCGGGATATCTGACAGAGGCCATCGACCGGTACGTCGACCGCGCCGACGTCGTGTTCGCGTCGCACCACTGGCCGACCTGGGGCCGCGAGCGCATCGTCGAATTCCTGTCCCTGCAGCGCGACCTGTACGGCTATCTGCACGATCAGACGTTGCGACTGCTGAACAAGGGTTACACCGGCATCGAGATCGCCGAGCAGTTCCAGATGCCGCCCGCGCTGGAGAAGGCCTGGCACACCCACGGGTACTACGGGTCGGTCAACCACAACGTCAAGGCGGTGTACCAGCGCTACATGGGCTGGTTCGATGGCAACCCGGGCCGACTCTGGCAGCACCCGCCGGAGGTCGCCGCATCCAAGTACGTCGCCGCCATGGGCGGTATCGACAATGTCGTGAAGGTGGCCCAACAGGCCTTCGACGACGGTGACTTCCGTTGGGCCGCAACACTCCTGGACCACGCGGTGTTCGCCGACGAGAACCATGCCGGGGCCCGGGCGCTGTACGCCGACACCCTCGAGCAGCTGGCCTACGGCGCCGAGAACGCACCGTGGCGCAACTTCTTCCTGGCCGGTGCCACCGAACTGCGGGTCGGCAATTTCGGTACCCCGGCGACGACGGGTTCGCCGACCCTGATGGCCCAGCTGTCCCCGGAGCAGATCTTCGATGCGTTGGCCATCTCGATCAACGGTCCCCAGGCCTGGAACCTGGACCTGGCCCTGGATGTCACCTTCGTCGACACCGGCGCCAACTATCGTCTGACCCTGCGCAACGGCGTGCTGGTGTATCGCAACACGCCCGCCGACCCTGGCACGGCGCACACCACGTTGACCCTGCCCAGCAAGCAGCGGCTGCTGGCTGCGGCGGCCGGCGATCTGACCAGCCCCGGCCTGGACATCACCGGCGACGCCGGAACCTTGCCGCAGCTCCTGGCCGTGCTCGACCAGTCGGACCCGGGGTTCAACATCGTGACCCCCTGATCCGGGCCCGGCCTGGCGCCAGCAGCGCCCAGCGGCCGTCGCCTACCATCGAACCTCGTGCCCGACCACCGATCCACCGCGCGCCTGATCGCCATCCTCGCGGGCATCGCCGGGGCACTGCTGTGCGGGCTGGTGCCACTGCTGCCGGTCAACCAGACCACCGCCGTCATCAACTGGCCGCAGGGCGTCGGCGCCGACGGATTCGTCCACGACGTGACCGCGCCGCTGGTGTCGGGCGCCCCGCGCGCGATCGACGTCAGCATCCCCTGCCCGGCGGTGGCCAGCCTGCCCGACAGCGGCGGCCTGGTGTTCGCGACCATCCCCCCGGCCGGCATCGACGCCAGCCGCAACGGCGTCTTCGTCCGTGCCAACGCCGACACTGTCGTCGTCGCCTTCCGCGACATCGTCGCCGCGGTGGCACCGCGGGCTGCGGTCGAATCCGGCGCCTGCAGCACGCTGCACGTGTGGGGCGGACCGGGTGGCGTCGGCGCGGACTTCGTCGGCATTCCCGGCGCCACCGGGACGCTGCCCGCCGACAAAAAGCCACAGGTGGCCGGGCTGTTCACCGAACTCCGGGTGCCGGTCGAACCGGGGCTGTCGGCCCGGGTGGACATCGACACCCGGTTCGTGACCACCCCGACGATGCTCAAACGGGCCGCCATGGCCCTCGGGGTGCTGTGCGTAATCGCCTCGGTGTTCGCGCTGGCGGTGCTCGACCGCCGGGCCGGGCGGCGACTACCGGCGCGGAGGCGGCGGTTCTGGCGGGCCGGTCTGTCCACCTGGCTGGCCGATATCGGGGTGATCGGGACACTGGCCCTCTGGCATGTCATCGGGCCGCTGTCGTCGGACGACGGCTACAACCTCACCATCGCCCGGGTTGCGGGCGAAGCGGGCTACACCGCGAACTACTTCCGCTACTTCGGCGCCACCGAGGCACCGTTCGACTGGTACCAGGCCGTCCTGGCGCACCTGGCCGCGATCAGCCCGGCCAGCGTGTGGATGCGCGCCCCGGCGACCCTGGCCGGCATCGGCACCTGGCTGCTGCTGAGCCGCTGGGCCCTGCCCCGGCTGGGCCGGGCCATCGCCACCCATCGGGTGGCGGTGTGGACCGCCGGCGCCGTGTTCGTGGCGGCCTGGCTGCCCTTCAACAACGGGCTGCGGCCGGAACCGTTGATCGCCTTCGGTGTGCTGGCGGTGTGGGCGCTGGTTGAGCGGACGATCGCCACCCGACGGCTGGCCCCCGCGGCGGCTGCGATCGTCGTCGCGGTGTTCAGCGACACCCTGGCCCCTCAGGGCCTGGTGGCGCTCGCGCCGCTGCTGGTCGGAGCCCGGGCCATCGGCCGGATCGTCAGCCGGCGCCGCCGGACCGACGGGCTCAGCGGGCTGCTGGCCGCGCTGACGCCCATGGCCGGCGCCGCCGCCCTGATCTTCGTGGTGATCTTTCGCGACCAGACACTGGCCACCGTCGCCGAGTCCGCCCGGATCAAGTACAAGGTGGGACCCACCATCGCCTGGTACCAGGATTTCCTTCGGTACTACTTCCTGACCGTCGAGGACAGCGTCGACGGCTCGATGACCCGGCGGTTCGCTGTCCTGGTCCTGCTGCTGTGTCTGTTCGGTCTGCTGACGGTGCTCTTGCGGCGCGGCAAGATCCCGGGAGCTGCCAGCGGACCGGTGTGGCGGCTGATCGGCAGTACCGCGATCGGACTGTTGCTGCTGACGTTCACCCCCACCAAATGGGCTGTCCAGTTCGGTGCGTTCGCGGGTTTCGCCGGGGCGCTCGGCGGGGTGACGGCCTTCGCCTTCTCTCGCGTCGGCCTGCACAGCCGGCGCAACCTGGCGCTCTACGTCACGGCACTGTTGTTCGTCCTGGCGTGGGCCACATCGGGGATCAACGGCTGGTTCTACACCGGCAATTACGGCGTGCCGTGGTTCGACCGCCAACCCGTGCTGATGCATCACCCCGTCACCACCATGT
>JAKIXW010000324.1 GCA_022708865.1 Acidobacteriota bacterium | reverse complement strand
ACACCGCTGATGACCTACGCCGCAGCGCGCATGTGGCGCCGATGTTATCTGCGGATCTCGCCGTCGGCATTAGCCGTCCGTTTGACCACGTCCGGAGATACGGGCAGCGAAATCCGGCGTGAGGCCATCGAGTCGATTGAGCCCAAGATGGTCCCGAACGCAGTGAGCGGCCGTTCCCTGCAGGTCGAAATCACCTACCGCCCAGCGGATTCGAGCCGCGAGAGCACCAATTCCGTGGTGCTCGGTCTGCAGCTCAGCGTTCAGCCGGTCAACCTTCTCAACGCACTGGTGGCGTGGAAAGACGCCCCTTACGCCGACCCGAACGAGCTGCTGGACGCGATCGAACGGACACTGCGAGGCTGTTCAACGGAAGGCATATGACTGTATTGCCGTTGTAGCGGCTGTTGGCCGTCGCGGCCCATCCTGATCTGCCCGAACACGGCCCGCGGTCGAGTTCTGGGACGCCGACGGTCAGGGTGTGGGTGTGTCGAGCACCCGCAGGGCTGCCCGCAGCGGGTCGGAGGTCGTCGCGAGCCCCCCGGCGTAGGGGTGTGACAGTTCCATGATCAGGAACAGGTTGGCCGCGACGATGAGCCCGACGATGATCACCATCGGATGGTGCATCCGGGGTTTCTCGACCCCGTAGGTGATCGCCGTGCCCAGCACCAGCGCGCTGGTCAGCAGGATCACCGTCCAGAGCGGCCAGGGTGGTCCGGCGTCCTCCCGGTCGGTCAGTAGCCGCACCGTGCGCGCCTGGCCGAGTTTGTCCAGATTCGCGTATCCCGACGTCACCAGGTCCTTCTGCCGATCGGTCGCCGGGTTCATCCGATCGTAGGTCGCATACAGGTTCGCCAGCGCCGCATCGGCAGCCGGCGAGCGGTTGCCGCCCTGGTTCCATTCGTCGATCGCGGCGCTGGTGTAGTCGATCAGATCGTGCCGGATCCGGTCGGCCTCGGCGGTATCGAATCTGCTTGCTTCGGTGGACAACTGGACCGCGGTCGCGCCCTCGGCCCGGGCGTTGGCGTCGGTGGTGTTGATCTGGCCCCACATCGAGGACACCACGAACCCGATGAAGAAGGCGTAGATGAATCCGATGAACCCGTAGGTGAATTTCAGGACGTCGTTGTGCTCGTCGCGGGTCAATGCGGTGAAGCGGCGGCGCACGAACATCGACACCAGCACCGCGCCGCCGGCGACGATCACCATCACACACATCAGGATCAGTCCCGAGGGGACGTGGGTGACGATCCACCGGCTCATCACTGGACTGTAGGAGACGTTCCTCGGTAGCGGAGCCCATCGACCTGTCCTACTATCTGCGTATGAACGCAGGTAGTTGTTCCCCGGCGCCGCTCGCCGACGATCAGGTGAGCCTGGTCGTCGAGGTGTTCCGAATGCTGGCCGATCACACCCGGATCCAGGTGCTGTGGGCGCTCACCGGGACCGAGTTGTCGGTCAACGAATTGGCCGAGCGGGTCGGTAAGCCCGCTCCGTCGGTCTCGCAGCATCTGGCCAAACTGCGGATGGCCCGGCTGGTGCGTACCCGGCGGGCCGGGACAACGATCTACTACAGCCTGGAGAACGAGCACGTGCGCCAACTCGTGGTGGACGCGGTGTTCAACGCCGAACACGCCGGCCCCGGAATTCCGTCGCACCATCGGGACGATCCGGCGCTCGCCGCCCTTCCCGCCAATCCCCGGCAACGAAAGGCCAACGGACGATGAGCCATCTCCTGCATTCCCATGACCACGCCGATGGGCTCGACGACGAACTGCAGTCCAGCGCCGCGGGCATCCGAGTGGTCAAGATCAGTTTGGTGGTGCTGGGGCTCACCGCGGCGGCACAGGTGATCGTCGTACTGCTGTCCGGATCGATCGCCCTGGCCGCCGACACCATCCACAACTTCTCCGACGCACTGACCGCGATTCCGCTGTGGATCGCGTTCGCGCTGAGCACCAGATCCGCCACCCGCCGGTACACCTACGGCTACGGCCGGGTCGAGGACCTAGCCGGGCTGTTCGTCGTCGCGATGATCACACTCTCGGCGATCGTCGCCGGGTACGAGGCCATTCAGCGTCTCATCCACCCGCGCCCCATCGAGCACCTCGGTTGGGTTGCCCTGGCCGGGTTGCTCGGTTTCCTCGGCAACGAATGGGTGGCGCTCTACCGCATCCGCGTGGGCCGACGGATCGGCTCGGCCGCCCTGGTTGCCGACGGTCTGCACGCCCGCACCGACGGCTTCACCTCGTTGGCGGTGCTGCTCGGTGCCGTTGGTGTCGCGCTGGGGTTCCCGTTGGCCGACCCGCTCATCGGACTGGTGATCACTGTCGCGATCCTGGTCGTTCTGCGCACTGCTGGCCGAGATGTGTTCCGCCGCTTGATGGATGGTGTGGATCCCGGGCTGGTCGAGACCGCGGAGACCACCCTGGCGGCCCGCCCCGGGGTCCGGTCGGTGCGCAGTGTGCGGATGCGTTGGATCGGTCATCGTCTGCACGCCGACGCCGAGTTGGACGTCGACGCCGACCTGACCTTGGTCCAGGCCCACGACATTGCCCATGGCGCCGAACATGATCTGGTCCACGCGGTGCCCAAACTCTCGACCGCGGTGATCCACGCCTATCCCACCCGCTGACACTTCGAACAAATGTTCGATATAATGCGGGCATGGGTTGGCACAACGGGCCGCCGAGCTGGGCCGAGATGCAGCGCGTGCTGGTGGGCAGGCCGCCGCTGGTGGGTGATGGCGGTGACAGTCCGGGCTGGTCCCGCAAACGTGCCGCCTATCGGCCGCCCGCCGCCGAGCGTCGACGGTCGCAGGTGCCCTACGCCGAGTTGCACGCGCACTCGGCGTACAGCTTCCTCGACGGTGCGAGCACCCCGGAGGAGCTCGTCGAGGAGGCGGCCCGGCTGGACCTGACGGCCATCGCACTCACCGACCATGACGGCCTCTACGGCGCCGTCCGGTTCGCCGAGGCCGCCCGTGAACTCGACATGGCGACAGTGTTCGGCGCCGAGCTGTCGTTGAGCGGTGTTGCGCGCACCGAGGAGGCCGATCCGCCCGGGCCGCATCTACTGGTGCTGGCTCGCGGGCCCGAGGGGTATCGACGGTTGTCGCGCCAGCTGGCGGCCGCACATCTGGCCGGCGGGGAGAAGGGCGTGCTGCGATACGACTACGACGCACTCGCCGAGGCCGCCGGTGGGCACTGGCACATCCTGACCGGGTGCCGTAAAGGCCATGTCCGCCAAGCACTTTCCACCGGGGGTCCAGAAGCGGCCGGCGCGTCGCTGGCCGATCTGGTGGACCGGTTCGGCGCCGATCGGGTCAGTGTCGAACTCACCGGTCACGGGCATCCGCTCGACGACGAACGCAACGCCGTGCTGGCCGGGTTGGCCCCGCGGTTC
>JAKIXW010000323.1 GCA_022708865.1 Acidobacteriota bacterium | reverse complement strand
AGTACTGATGACCGCCGTCGTTGAGACCCAGGAGCCCCCGCTGCCACCGGTGCCCGACGGCGCCGTCATGGTGACGCTCAAGATCGCCAGGTTCAATCCGGAGAACCCCGATGCCGCCGGCTGGCAGAGCTTCCGGGTTCCGTGCCTGCCGTCCGACCGGCTGCTCAATCTGCTGCTGTACGTCAAGGGCTACCTCGACGGCACGCTGACGTTCCGCCGGTCGTGTGCGCACGGCGTGTGCGGATCGGATGCCATGCGGATCAACGGGGTCAATCGGCTGGCGTGCAAGGTGTTGATGCGCGATCTGCTGCCCAAGAACAACAAGCCGCTGACCATCACCATCGAGCCGATCCGCGGGCTGCCCGTGGAGAAGGACCTGGTGGTCAATATGGAGCCGTTCTTCGACGCCTACCGCGCGGTCAAGCCGTTCCTCATCACGTCCGGCAATCCGCCGACGCGCGAACGTATTCAGAGCCAGACCGACCGCGCCCGCTACGACGACACCACCAAGTGCATCCTGTGCGCCTGCTGCACCACGTCGTGTCCGGTCTATTGGAGCGAGGGTTCGTACTTCGGCCCGGCCGCGATCGTCAACGCGCACCGATTCATCTTCGACTCCCGCGACGAGGCCGCCGCCGAGCGCCTCGACATCCTCAACGAGGTCGACGGGGTGTGGCGCTGCCGCACCACCTTCAACTGCACGGAGGCCTGCCCGCGTGGCATCGAGGTCACCAAGGCGATCCAGGAGGTCAAGCGCGCGTTGATGTTCGCGCGCTGACTTTTTCTCCCCTTCCCGCGAGCGTCCGACTTTGTACGCCGCACCCGGCGCGTCTCCGTACAGACACGGCCGCTCGCGCTGCGTTTGGTGGATCTCGACACGGTCACGACCGGGTTCCACCCGTGAATCAGTGTGGTCTCGACGCACATTTTCCGACATTTACCGGGTGGAATGGTGCGGGTGTCCCCATCGAGCGCACCCATCGGCGGATACTGCGCGCCCGAATTTGCCTCCGTCCGTAGGGAGTTCGAACACAACTTCACCCACCGAGGTGAGGTCGGCGCCGCCGTCGCCGCCTGGGTCGACGGCCGGCTGGTGGTCAACCTCTGGGGCGGCTGGCGCGACAACGCGCGCCAGAAGCATTGGCACGAGGACACCCTGGCCAGCGTGTTCTCCGGATCGAAGGGCCTGACCAGCACCTGCCTGCACCTGCTGGCCGAACGCGGCGTCGTCGATCTGAACACACCGGTGGCGGCGTACTGGCCCGAGTTCGGTCAGGCCGGCAAGGCCGACATCACCCTGGCGAACGTTTTGGCCCACCGGTCCGGGGTGATCGGCCCGCGCCGACGGATGGCTCCCGACGAGGTACTCGACCGCACCCTGGTCTGCGACCGCCTGGCCGCCGCCGAACCCTGGTGGGAACCGGGCACCGCGCAGCGCTATCACATGGTGACGTTCGGCTTCATCCTGAGCGCGGTGATCGAACGCGTGACAGGTCTGACCGTCGGTGAGTTCCTGCGCGCCGAGATCGCCGACCCCCTGTGGGCCGACGTGCATATCGGTCTCGCCGACGCCGACCAGGACCGGTGCGCGGAGATGATCAACAAGCCGCACATCCGCGACGTGCTGGCCGACGGCGGAGCGCCCGAACACCCCACGTCCCTGGCCGAGCATCCGATGGCCGGCCTCGCGGTCACCATGGGCTTCATCCCCGACGATGAGGTCGGATCCGCGGACATCCGGCGTTGGCGCGCAGCCGAATTCCCGGGAACCAACGCTCATGTGTCCGCGCTGGGCATGGCCACCTTCTACAACGCGATGGCACAGGAGAAGCTACTCAGCCGCGAGTTGATGGACCTGTGCCGGACGTCGCAGGGCGGCTTCGACCCCGATGTCGTGCTGGGCCCGCGGGTGGCCGATCATGGTTGGGGGCTGGGCTACATGCTCAATCAGCGCCGTGTGGCAGGCCCCAACCCGCGCATCTTCGGTCACGGCGGGTCCGGTGGGTCGTACGCGTTCGCCGACCTCGAACACCGCATCGGATACGCCTACGTGATGAACCACTTCGACGCGACGAAGTGCAACGCCGACCCGCGCACGCTGGCCCTCTCCAACGAGATCTACGCGGCGCTCGGCGTGCCCGTATGCACCTGACCCTCAATGCATCCGCCCCGGTCGTACGCCGACACGGGACCGCGCTCCAACTGACGGTGCTGGCCGCCGCCGCATACGTCTACGCCGTGGCCGAGATGGCGCCCATCGGGGCGATGCCGGCGATTGCTGCCGACCTGCACGTCGCCGAGGCGCACGTCGGAATGCTGACCGCGGCATACGCTTTCGTCAGCGTGCTTGCCACGGTGCCACTGGTGCGCGCCACCGCGCACTGGCCGCGGCGACGTGTCTTGCTACTCACACTTGCCTGTCTTGCTGTCTCACAGGCACTTTCGGCAGTGTCACCTGGCCTGATGCTGTTGGGGGCCAGCCGAGTGCTGTGCGCGGCCACGCACGGGCTGATGTGGTCGATCGTCGTGCCGATCGGCGCGCGACTATTGCCGCCCAACCACACCGGCCGGGCCGCGACCGCGGTCTACATCGGAACATCGGCCGCACTGGTCATCGGCAATCCGATGACCACCTGGCTCAGCCAGGCCTGGGGGTGGCGCCCGACGGTCGGCGCGGTGGCGGTTGCCGCGGCCGTCGTGGCAGTACTGCCGGCGATGGCCGACGGCACCACCGCTCCGGCTCCGCCAGTCGCATCGGAGCCGTATCTGAACCCGCGGCTGATCACGCTGTGCGTCCTGACCATGATCGGCGTCAGCGCGCATTTCGCCTCCTACACGTTCATCGTCCCGATCGTCCGGGACGTCGTGGGTATCAGCGGGCGCGACGAGAGCTGGCTGCTGGGTGTCTACGGCATCGCCGGCCTGGTGACCATGGTGGTGCTGGCCCGCACGGTCGACCGGCGACTGTTCGCCACCGTCATCGGGAGCCTCGGAGCGCTGTGCCTGGCGTTCTGGGTGTTGAGCTCTCCCGCCACCGGTGTGTCGGTCGCGATCGGCGCAACCGCCATCATCGCCTGGGGCGCCTCGGCCGCCGCGCTGCCGCCGATGTTGCAGTCGGCTGCCATCCGAACGTGCGTGCTGCAGCCCGAGCGGGCATCGGCGCTGTACGTGACTGCGTTCCAGATCGGCATCCTGCTGGGGTCGGTCAATGGCGGGCTGATCTATGGCCACTTCGGTCTGGCGGCGGTTGTCGCGACCTCGGCGGCGCTGTTCGCCGTCACCCTGGTCGGTGCCGTCTGGCGCCGCGACACGTTCCCGCTCTGAGCCCAGCTCCTCATCGACGCAGTACTCTCGGCGACGCTGACTCGATTCGCGCAAGGCCGTTGTCACATCCGGATGCGGTACGTCGTCCAAGGGAT
>JAKIXW010000322.1 GCA_022708865.1 Acidobacteriota bacterium | reverse complement strand
GCTACCGCGCCGACGTCGGCGCCGCGCCGTTGGCCCCCGAGAAGACCGCCGCGCCCTGAGCGGCCGCCGGCGGCGGCTCCGCAGAGGCACCGCGGCAAGGTCGCTGAGGACTGTGGCCTGGGCACTGGCGCACGCACGTGGATCCACGGCGCCGCCCGTGGGCCGGGCTCGCCAGTCCGCACCTGTGTCATCTCGCCGCTCTGACAACCCATCGCCCGGAGTGATCCTGGACAAGGCATTCAGGACTTCCGTTGAGGTGAGGTCCTGCCTTTGTCCCTCCTCCCCCTCTTCTTGGCGATCTTGGCGGCTTGGCGAGATAATCTCCCCCTTCCCGTATCCAGCCACGAGCGTCCGCTGCTACTCCGGCTCGCCGCGGGGCGGCTCGGCCGCAGCAGCGGACGCCGGAGGAGAAGGCGGCGCGGCCTCGGCCATGACGGCGGTCGGGCCGCGGCCCCTGGCCAGCAGGGCCACCTGGCGGCGCACCGGATCCAGCACACAGATCTGATCACGGCCGAGCTGGAAGAGGACGGCGTCGCCGGGGAGGTGCGTGGCGTTGCGGACCATCCAGGCCGTGAAGGTGCAGATTCCGCTGAAAATGGACAGCGATTCCGATCCATGGTGGACACCTGAGTCCTCCCGAAGGCTTTCCGGGCGGTGTCTGGCGGGTGTCCACCATGGGGGTCTCGGAACAGGCCGGAATGGGGGGTCTTCCGGAGCGCAGCGACGCTCAGCCTTTCCTTTGCTTTAGGTGGTTTCGGTTTGGAGTCAGCTCCGCAGGCTCTTCCGGGTCTTCCGGAGCGCAGCGACGCTCAGCCTTTCCTTTGCTTTGTAGGTCTATCCGTTGAAGTCAACTCCGCAGGCTTCTCCGAGTTTTCCGGACCGGTCGCCGCATCCGGTGTCCGGTCTGCCAGGGGCCGCCTTCGCCGCATGGTTTCTCCGTCCATGCTGATACGGTAGGCGCTGTGCACGATACGGTCCAGTATGGCGTCGGCGATGGTGGGGTCGTCCACGAGCCGGTGCCAGTCATCGGGCGGCAGTTGGCTGGCGATGAGCATCGAGCCCTTGTCCTGGCGTTCCTCGAGCAGTTCGAGGAAGTCGCGGTACTGGGACCGCCTTACCGTGTCCATGCCCCAGTCGTCGATCACCAGCAGGTGGGGCCGTGTCAGCCGGCGGATGAGGCGCGACATGGAGCCGTCGGACGAAGCGGCCAGGAGGTCGCGGAAGAGTCTGGCTGCCGAGAGGTACAGGACGCGATAGCCGTCGCGGCAGGCCTTCTGGGCGAGGGCGCAGGCGAGCCAGGACTTGCCGACGCCGGTGGGTCCGGTGATGAGGCAGTGCCGATGATGGCGCAGCCAGTCGCCCGTGGCCAGTTGGGCGACCAGTTCGCGGCGCAGACCGCGCGGCGCCTCCCAGTCGATGTCCTCCAGGGCGGCGCTCTGCCGCAGCTTCGCGTAGCCCAGGCGCCGCTGCAGGGCGAGGTTCTCCTGGTGTTCCCACTGCCGGTCGACGAGCATGGCGAGCCGTTCGTCGAAGCCCAGGACCGCACTGCCCGGGCTGCGGCGCTGATCGCTGTAGGCCTCGGCCATGCCGTCCAGTCCAAGGCGGCGCAGCTTCATGTCTGTCTGTTCGCAGATCATCAGGGTGCCCTCCCTGTGATCCCGCCGTAGTAGTCCGCCCCGCGCAGGTTGGGGTGGTTCACGGGGGCCGGGTCGGGTTCCGGCGGACCGATGTGTTCCATGCGGTTGCTGAGCATCTGCTCGATGTGCCGGTAACGCACGGTGCCGCTCTCCAGGCAGCGCAGGCAGGCAACCTCGAGGCGCTGAGCGCCGTGCTGCCGGCCCAGGCGCAGGATGCCTTCGCAGCTGCGGAAGGCCATCTCCGGATGCGGGAAGCTCTGCAGAATGGTCTTTACGGCCTGGGCGCAGTTGCCGCCGACCGCCGCGGCCTTGGCGATGAAGGTGTCCGCATCGCGCTCGAGGTAGGCCCGGTGTGCCGCGGTGCGGTGTTCGGGGAGCGTGGAGGCTCTGCCGTTCTCGGGATGCCGGGGATGAACCGCCAGGCGCAGGCCGTCGTGGAAGATCTCCAGGGTGCGGTCGCCGAGGCGCACATCGACCATGTCGCCGATGTACCGGTCAGGCACGCTGTAGCAGAGCCTGTCCAGTTCGATGTGGTAGTCCTTGTAAACACGCGCCTTGCGCCACTCTCCGATCGGCATGGGCTGGGCCGGAAGTGGCTTGAGCACCGACCTCTCGACCTGCTCGAACAGGCTGCGCCGACAGCCCTGGCGCTTCTGAAACGGGCGGTCGTTCAGCACCCGCCTCTGCTCCAGAACCGCCTCCCGGACCTCGGCCAGACTCATGAACTGGCAGTGGCGCAGGGAGGCGATGATGCGCTGGCCGACATTGCGCACCCCGTTCTCAACGTGGGCCTTGTCGCGCGGCTTCCGCACCCGCGCCGGCAGGACCACCGTGCCGTAGTACTCGGCGAGCTCCTGATAGGCGTGGTTCAGGTCCGGCTCGTAGCGGCAGGCCGCCGACACCGCGGTCTTCGGGTTGTCGGGAACGACGGCATCGGGAACCCCGCCCAGGAAGGCGAACGCCTCGACATGGGCGCGGATCCAGTTCGGCAGCCTCTCGTCAGGAAACACGTCGGCGAACACCAGCGCACTGGCGCCGAGCACGGCCACGAACACATGGGCCTCACGTTCTTCGCCGTTCTCCCTGTAGGGAATACGGCTTCCAGACCAGTCCACGTACAGCGCCTCGCCAGCCCGGCAGTCACGCCGCAGCGCCGGCTCGACGTGCTTACCGCTCCATGCCGCGTACAGCTCGCACCAGCGGCTGTAGCCATAGCCGTCGGGGTGATCCCGCCGGTACTCCTCCCAGAGCAGAAGCAGCGTCACGTGCTTCCTCTTCAGCTCCAGCGCCACCCGCTCCCAGTCCACCGGCGAGCTCGCCGCCGCACCGCCGGCCTGACGCTCCCCGAACAGCCGCTGCTCCAGAGCGGTGTCGGAGAGGTCCGGCGGCAGGGGCCAGGTCAGGGCCGCGGCCTCCGCCGCCGCCAGCGTCCGCTTCACTGTGGTGGGCGAGACCTGGCAGCTTCGTGCGATCGCACGAAGCCCCGGATCCGCCGTGTACTTCAGTCTGAGGATCTCTCGTGTCTTGCGCATACTCAGCCTCCGCCGGGCCATGACCGCTCCTTCCGGTTGCGGGCGTCGGACAACCCGACGTCCCGGGAGGGAGCTGATCATAGCGGCTGAGCGATCCTCTGCGCGCCGGAAGACCCCTGTCGTTCCAGTCCATGGTGGACACCCGTTCCAGTCCATGGTGGACACCCGTTCCAGTCCATGGTGGACACCCGTTCCAGTCCATGGTGGACACCCGTTCCAGTCCATGGTGGACACCCGTTCCAGTCCATGGTGGACACCCGTTCCAG
>JAKIXW010000321.1 GCA_022708865.1 Acidobacteriota bacterium | reverse complement strand
CGAGCGATTCCGGGCGCCGGGCCCACAGGGTCGTCGGGTATGCACCCTCGACGATCGCGTGCGCCATCGGCCCGCCCTGGCTGCCCAGCCCGATGAATCCGACCCGTATCACTTCGCCTCCGTCGTCAAATCTGTGTTCGTCGTGGAATCTGTTGTGGTGGAGAGACATTCGTCCGCGAACGCGAACACGCCGCGGTGGTAGTCCGGCGCCGAGTGGCCCAGGCTCAGGTTGTGCCCGGCGTCCGCCTGGTCGTTGGTGACGAACCGGGGGGTCGCGGTGAACAGTGCCGCGACCTCGGTCACCGCCGCGGGTCCGGTGGACCACACCCGCTCGTGCTCGGCCAGGGTGTAACGCACCGGAATGCCCACGCGGGCAGCTAGTTCCGGCAGATCCCGGCGCCAATTGGACACCAGATCGCCCTCGTAACCCGGCGACACCGGGCCGCCCTTGATCCGCACCGAGTGCGACACCCCGGCGGGGTACAGGTCGGCCGGCTCCCAGAGCAGTTCGCGCAGTCCGGTGGGGATGTTCTCCCGGGAGGCGCCGGCCAGGATCGCCGCGGCGGCATCCTGCTGGCGCAGACCGGTCCCGGAGAATTCCAGCCCCAGCAGATCGCGCCCGCGGTCGTGGGCGGCCATCCGCAGTGCGAGTTCGCTGCCGTTGGAGTGCGCCAGTACGAAGACGCCGGCACCGCGGTCCCGCGACCCCAGCATCGCGTCGATCGCCCGGTAGGTCACCTCGATACGCCTTGGGGTGGAATCGAATTCGTCACCGTAGAGCGCCGAGCTGCCGAAGCCGGGGCGGTCCAGAGCCAGCACGGTGAACCCGTGGCCGGGCGCGGAGCGGACCAGACTGAGCTCCGGATGCCCCGGACAGTCGAAGTAGGCCGCGGTGGTGGCCCCGCCGTGCAGCGCGACGATGACCGCCTTGGGCGTGGTCCCGCCGTCGGCCTCGGCGAGCAGTCCCGACATCGGAATACCGTCGACGACGACCACGCGGGCCTGCGGCACAGCGCTCACGCGGGGTACCTCTGTCCGCGACCGTGCGTGTCGGTTCGCGACACGCCGGGGCATGGCGGACTCTTGCGCACCCTCGCGGTCACTACTCACCTGCTCGCAGCAGCAGCACGCCGCTGGGGGTCAGGCCACCCGAGGAGACGACGGCGACCCGAGCATCGGCGACCTGGCGTTCGCCGCCCTCGCCGCGCAACTGGGTGATGGCTTCGTGGATGAGGCCCATGCCGTGCGTGCGGCCGTGGGACAACTGGCCGCCGTGGGTGTTCAGCGGAATGACGCCGTCGCGGGCGATCGCCGCGCCGCCATCGAGGAAGTCCTTGGCCTCCCCGATGCCGCAGAACCCCAGGGCCTCCAGCCAGGACAGGCAGTTGAAGGTGAACCCGTCGTAGAGCTCGGCCACGTCGACGTCCTTGGGCCGCAACGATGTTCGTGTCCACAGATGCGCCGATTGACCCAGGACCTGCGGTTCGTGGGTCATGGTCGTCTGGTCCCAGTCGGTCCGCTCGATGATCTGGGTGCCCACCGCTTCGACGAACACGGGCTTCTTGGGCCGGTCGCCCACGGTTTCCACGGCCGACACGATGACCGCGATCGCTCCGTCGCAGGGCACGTCGCAGTCGTAGAGGCCGAACGGCGTGGTGATCATCCGCGCCGACAGGTAGTCCTCCATCGTCATCGGATCGCGGTAGATGGCCGTCGGATTCAGCGCCGCGTTGGCGCGCTGGTTCAGCGCGATCCAGCCCAGGGTCTCGCGGGTGGTGCCGTAGCGGTGAAAGTGCCGCTGCGCGTTGAGCGCCAGCGTGTGAGCGGCCGACATCGCGCCGAACGGCATCTGGAAGCTGGTGGTGCGGGCGCCGCCGGGCGGAGAGAGCTTGCCCTCCTTCATCAACTGCTGGAAAGTGGCCTCCCACAGCGTCCGGAAACACAGGACGTGGGTGGCCATGCCGGTGGCCACGGCCATCATCGCCGCGATCACCGATCCGCCCGGGCCGAAGGTGTCCATGCCGCCGTTGATCCACGTCGGCCGAATGCCCAGGGCGCCCTCGAGGGCGGTGCAGCCGCCCTCGCCCATGCCGACAGCGTCCATCGCCGGATACGTGGAGAGCCCGTCGATGTCGGCCAGGGTCAGGCCCGCGTCAGCGATGGCCGCCTCGCATGCCTCGATGGTCAGCGACAGTGGGTTGACCATCAGCCGGCGGCCCATCCTGGATGCGCCGATGCCGGTGATGGCCGAGCGCTCCTCGAACTTGTCCGTGCCGATCATCGGTCGGACGTGCTGGGCGAAGTCCTGCGGCGCGATCTCGTCGTCGGGCAGCGGCCCGGTCTCGGCCGGGGTGGTCGGCCGGAACAGCGGCAGCCAGGTGTCCTCGTTCTGCTCGAAGACCACCTCGACGACGCGGCCCAGTTCAAGCTCGTCGGGGTCACACTCAACGATGTTGGTGGTCAGGCGAACTCGCGAATCCTCCTCGATGGCCACCTGCGCGATGACGTAGGGGGCGGCCAGACCCGGCATGGCGAACCGGTGGTTGACGGTGAACGCCGACAGCACCGCCCGGCCCGACACCGCCCGGATACCCATGTTGTGGCTCTTGCAGTAGCGGCACACCGGCTGCGGCGGATGGATCAGCGATCTGCAGTCGCCGCATTCCTGCAGGCGGAGCTGTCCGTCGGCGCCCGAGGTCCAGAAGAATGCGTTGTCGAAGGTGAGCTGCGGCAGCGGGAGCCGGCTCACCGGGTGAAGCCCCATTCGGCTTCGTTGTTCTCGGTGATCAAGGTGTCCTCGGGATCGGCGGTGTCATGCGGGTCCGGGGGCGGGGCAGTGTCGGGGCGGCGCTCGCCGAGCTCCATGATGGCGTGCACCGGGCAGTCCATGAGGGCGCGCATGACCGCGTCGCGGTCCTGCGGGGGGATGTTGCCGTCGCCCGCGAGCACGGCGTAACCCCAGTCGTCCAGCGGGAAGTAGTCCGGCGCGTGCTTGGCGCAGATGCCGAAGCCGTCGCACAGGGTCCGGTCGAGTTTGACCCGGGGAACGTTGTCGGTCATCCTGCCTCCACCCATACCACCTCGAACGGCCGCTCAGCGGTGAAAACGGTTGTGCCACAGTCCGGGCAGTCGCCCGCCAGATGCCGGGCGACGTCGTCGGGGAATTTCGCCAGCAGACTGGCCGCGATGTTGGTGGCGGCATCCAGCGTCGCGCACGCGCCGCGCCCGCGCAGCACCACCGACCATCGGTCCAACCGTGCCACGTCCTCGGCGGTGGCCGTACCGTCGAGCAGCGCGCCCGCCGCCGCGGCCATCGCGGCGGTGCCGTTGAAGCATGAGCCGCACTGCCCGGCGTTCTCCCGGTCGAAGTAGGCGAGGACCGACGCGGCGACGGCCACCGGACACTCTTCGGTCAACAGCGAGACCGCACCGCAGCCCAGGCCG
>JAKIXW010000320.1 GCA_022708865.1 Acidobacteriota bacterium | reverse complement strand
CCTGGATCACGACCAGGTCTCTGGTGAGGACGTTGAGTTCCGGCTGGCTGTGGGCCACTTGCGCACGTGCCACCCGGTCCTGGCGTTCCGGCTCGGTCAGGCGTCCCTCGGCGTGACCACGGTTGATGATCTCGATGGCCGCTCGTCGATCGGCATCGGACGCGCGCAGGTAGGCCTGTTCACCGGGGGGCTGCTGGAAGCCACCGTCGTAGGCGTCTGTGGTGTCGGGGCTCATGGGACAAGTCTTTCAGACGGCAGAAGGACGCACGGTCGGTGCCGGTCGAGCGCCGACGTTCAGCCGAGGGCTGTGATCGCAGCGTCGTAGTTCGGCTCGTTGCTGATCTCGGGTACCTGCTCGGTGTAGATCACCTTGCCATCGGCGTCCAAGATGACCACGGCGCGGGAGAACAGCCCCCGCCCCAACCCCAGTCCGCACTGTAGAAGCATTCCTCGGCGACCCCGAAGCCCGGGAAGGTAGCTGGGGCCGCTACGGCTTCAAGGTCAGCTTCCAATGCACCACCACCGGAGTCGGATGGTGGTGGCCCAGGGAACCCAGACCAGAACAACTATTCGCCCTGAAGCACTTCCCGCACCACCTGACGTGGAAACGACTCGCCCAGGCAGGCGCCGCACTGCCCACCGAGCTACGCAAGCAGCTCCAGGTTGCGCTGCTCGTCTACACCTCCGAGCACCACAACCACTGGGCCACCAGTCACGCGATCAACTCCAACGGCTACTGGAAACCGACACCCGAGCAGCGGGCCGAGCTCGACGCCGAATGGGCCCGGCACCTCGCCGCCAACCGCGCCAACACCCGCGCGCTACAGCTGGCCGTCCACGAGGCCCTCGGCGACATCGACGAACCGCAAGACCTGATCGAATACGCCGCAACCCTGGCGCCAAGATGAAGGCCCCAGCCGTGACTGGCCTCGAAGATCCCTTATGCCACCAGTTGGGCGGCCCGTTGATAGGAGATCCCCATCACGACGCCGATGTCGCGCAACGTCAGCCCGGCCTCGTGCAGCGCCCTGGCGGCGGCCCTCGCCGATTCCGCGGACGCGCGTTGCGCCCGGGCCGCGTCGGCGCGCAGCCGGTCTGCCTCGTCCGCGGCCTGCCGGTAGGCGTCAGGCAGAGCCGGGACCACCTCGATGTCGAACTCGTCGGCGGACAGCCCGGTCTGGTAGGCGATCGCTTCCCGGATGTCGTCGGCGACCTGGTCGAGACGACGCACCTGGGACACGCAGCCCGCCTCGGCGCATTCGGTGACCCACCAAGGCCCCCGGCCGCGTTCCGCGGTCACCGTGAACGTCTTGCGGCTCATCGCCACCATCCCTTCCCGCCGAGCTCGTCGGCGAACTGGTCGAAGAACTTTGCGGCAGTGACTTCGTCGACTTCGCTGTGGCGGCCAAGGGTGCGGCTTGTCGAGCCGACCTTGACGGCCGAGTGCCGGGTCAACTCGGTGACCTCGAAGGTCAGTCCGCGGGACTTGGCCGCCTGCTGGAGTTTCTTGATGACTGCCTTGCGCTTCACAAGCTTAGTCAAGTGCACACTAGACGATCAAGTCAAGTCCGATCTAGACAGGATGGCGAAGTGACGGACAACCAACACATCGCCTGCATCCGCGGCTGCACCCACACCAACCAACACACCACCACCTGCGACAACCAAGACAGCTGCACCGGCTGCCGACCCCGCCTGTTGTGCGTCTCAGGCGGACTTCTACGACATGAAGAACCTGTTCCGCGATTTGGGGATCGCGATCCCGCCGAACCTGCGGGACCTGGACACCCAGCCGACCACGTTGTTGTTGTTAACGCCGGTGTCGGCCGCGGACATCCGCTATGACGCGGCTGGGAATCGGTGGCAGGTCACGGTGTCGCAGCACAATCTGGGCAGGGTGCCGTTGGAGCCGGTCACCTACAAGCGGCGCACGTTGCGGCCGTTTGGGTCGTCGCGGATTTCGCGGGCTGTGATGTCGTTGACGGAGTCGGCGATGCGGACGGTGGCGAGGGCCGAGGTTGGCGCCGAGTTCTTCTCCGCTCCGCAGCGGTACCTGCTGGGGGCTGTGGGGTTACCCGCAAATCGTGGACACGTCCCGCTTACGCGGCTTTGTCCTCGGTTGAGGCTTCAAATAGTTTGTGTTCGTGGTTGACCGGGGTCAGGTAGCCGATCGATGAGTGGAGTCGGCGCCGGTTGTAGACGACTTCGATCCATTTCGCGACGCCGGTGCGGGCCTGGGCCCGGGTTGGCCAGGTGTGCCGTTGGTAGAACTCGGTCTTCAGGGTGGCCCAGAACGACTCGGACATCGCATTGTCGAAACAGACCCCGGTGCGGCCCATCGACTGGTCCACCCCGAGTTCGTCGCAGGCGCGGTGCAGCTGGTCGGAGGTGTACTGGGTGCCGCGGTCGGCGTGGAACACGATCCGGCCGGGCACCTGGCCGCGCAGGACCTTCGCGGTCCGCAAAGCACGTTCGACCAGGTCGGCGTTCTGGTGGGAGTCCATCGCCCAACCCAAGACCCGCCGAGAGCAGCCGTCCCGGACCACACACAGATACAGCCAGCCCTCACCGGTGCGCAGGTAAGTGATGTCGGAAATCCATACCCTGTTCAGCTCGCCGGTGTCCCAGCCCCGGTTCACCAGGTCGGGGATCCGGTGGGTCGGCACCCCCGCGATGGTGGTGACCGGGGTGAACATGCGCGGGCTGATGCCCTCGAAACCCTGCCGGCGCATTGATGCGGCAACGGTTTTCACGTTCACCTCCACCCCTTGGTGGTGCAACTCGGCAGCAACCCGAGGCGCGCCGTAAACCTCGTCGGAGTCGGTGAAGATCTGCCGGACCTGCCGGTCCACCAAATCGCGGCGGGCCGCCTGCGGACCGGGTTCGCCTTCGCGGTGGGCCGCCCACCGGTAGTAGCCCGATCTCGAAACCCGCAGCAGCCGGGCCATCCGGTTGATCTCGAAGTTGGCCTTCTCCGCCGCCATCAGTTCGAACCGTTCGACCGTGGTGGCTTCGACGCGAAGAAGGCTGCTGCTTTTCCCAAGAACTCGTTGTCCTTGCGCAACTCCGCCACCTCACGGCGAAGCCGTTTCAGCTCGGCCCGCTCATCAACACTCAACACCCCCGTCGGCTCACCAGCCTGCTTGGCCAACTCGTCGCGAACCCATTTGCCCAGCAACTGGTCGCCCAACCCAAGCTCCCGAGCCACATGCGCGACCGGCCGACCCGACTCGATCACCCGACCGGCCGCCTCCACCCGATACTCCGGCGTGAACGACCGCCTCTTCTTCTGCTCTGCCATCAGGCACCCTTCCTGCGGAACCCAGTCCCGCAATCTCAGGTGTCCACGAAGTCAGGGTAGGCCCAACTCGCGGGCGATCGCGCGCTGGGTGAGCTTGTTGCGCAACTTGATCTCGAAATCCGACCCCGCCAAGCTCGACTCTGCCAGATTTC
>JAKIXW010000031.1 GCA_022708865.1 Acidobacteriota bacterium | reverse complement strand
CGCGCACGGTCTCGGCGATGCGGGCCGCTGGGCGGCCCCACGTTGCGCCGTAACGCTTCTCGATGTGCGGGCGGATCTGGGTGCCCAAGCCGAGTCGGAACCGGCCCTGGCTGTAGACCTGTAGATCGTAGGCCGCATGAGCGAGGTGCACCGCGCTGCGCGGACCGGCGATCGCGACGTTGGTCATCAGCGCCAGCTCGCTCTCCCGGGCCGCAACCAGCAGCGGGAAGAACACATCGTGGGGTCCCTCGAAGCTGAACAGGCCGTCGGCGCCCACATCGACGATGGATCGGGCGCTCTCCGAAACCTTGGCGGGGTCGCCGTCCACCTGTAGATGCACACGCATCAGCGGAGCGTAACCCAGCGATTTCGGTGCGCTGACCGTCGCCTGGCGACGGAAAATGCACCGAAGTCACTCAGGCGTTGGAGAGGTGCTTCTCGTGGTAGAGCCGGGCCCACTCGGCGCGCGGGCGGATCGACGTGTCGACGTCGGCACCCTTGGCCCGCAGGCCGGCCACGGTGGCATCCTGCCGCAACGTGCGGGCGAACGGATCCCAGCCGAAGAACCGGCAGGAGTTCTCCCAGGTGATCTTGTTGATATCGGAGTCCGAGGCGCCCGCGGCGTTCAACTCGGCCAGCACCTGCTCGGGGGCATCCGGCCAGAAGCAGTCGCTGTGCGGGTAGTCGCACTCCCAGGCGATGATGTCGATGCCGATCTCGTGACGCAGTTTCAGTGACGTCTTGTCGGTGACGTAGCAGGCCAGCGAATGCTCACGGAACACATCCGAGGGCAGCTTGTCGCCGAAGTCGCGGCGCAGCCATTTCTGGTTGGTGTAGTGCCGATCAGAGCGGTCCAGGTAGAACGGGATCCAGCCGATCCCACCCTCGGAGAACGCGAACTTCAGGTCCGGGTAGTTGCGCATCGCCGGTCCCCACAACAGGTCCTGGGCGCACATTGCCGACACCTGGGTGGCCAGGATGATCAGGTTGTCGATCGGGGCGTTCGGGGCCATCGAGATGGCGCCGAAGCCGGTGCCGATGTGCAGGCACATCACCACGTTCTCCTCGGACAGCGTCCGGAACACCGGACCCCAATACTCCTCGTCGTGGTAGCTCGGTAGGCCCTCCAGGTGCGGCAGCTCGGGCATGGTGACCGCGCGGCAGCCCTTGGCGGCCACCCGTCGGATCTCGTTGCACATCCCTTCCGGGCTCCACGTCGGCAGGATCGCGATCGGGATGAAGCGGTCCGGATAGGAACCCGCCCACTCGTCGATGTGCCAGTCGTTGTACGCCGACACCATCACCAGCGTGACGTCCTCGCGCGTCATGTTCAGATGCCGTGCGGAAAAGCCGGTGAAGGTCGGGAAGCACATCGAGGCCAGGATGCCGTTGCGGTTCATATCGCGGACCCGCTCGTGCACGTCGTACACACCGGGGCGCATCTCGGCGAAGCCAGCGGGGTCGCGGCCCCATTCCTCGGCCGGCCACGAGACGACCGCATTGAGGCCACTCACGCCCTGCGGGCGCCCCTGATACATCCATTGATCGACGCCCTTGTCGTCGGTGACGACGATCGGCGCCTCCGGCTTGTACTTGGCCGGGACGTGATTGAGGAACATGTCGGGCGGTTCGACCACGTGGTCGTCGATGGACACCAGAATCAGATCGTCGACGTTCATGGTTTCCAGTTGTACCGTGTATCCCCGTGACCGTCTCTGCACTTTCGGACAAGGACTTGACCGAATCGGCCAGAATCCCCCGAACCTTGATCGCGCTGCGCAAGGGTGGGCGGGCGCTCGGCGGCAGCTACCTCTACCAGGGCGATGCCCTGATCACCGGCTGGCATTTCCACGAGGTGCACCAGATCGAATACGCCCTGCACGGCGTCGTCGAGGTCGAGACCGATGCGGCGCACTACCTCTTGCCCCCGCAGCAGGCGGCCTGGATCCCGGCCGGCCTGGAACATCAGGCGGTGATGAATCCCGACGTGCAGACCGTGGCCGTGATGTTCGATCCGACGCTGATCGTCAGCCCCGGGGACCGCGCCCGGATCCTGGCGGTCTCGCCCCTGATCAGGGAGATGATGATCTACGCATTGCGCTGGCCCATCGACAGGACCGACGGGGACGACACCTCTGATGTGTTCTTCCGCACCCTCGGCAATCTGGTGTCCGAGGCACTGGACCATGAGGCCCCGCTGAGCTTGCCCACCTCCGACGATCCGATCGTGGCCGCCGCGATGGTCTACACGAAGGACCACCTCGACACCGCGACGGTGGAGACCGTCAGCCGGGCCGTGGCCGTCTCCGAGCGCACGCTGCGCCGGCAGTTCCAGGCGTCCATCGGATTGTCCTGGCGCACTTACCTCTTGCACGCCCGAATGCTGCGTGCGATGGCATTGCTGGCCGCTCCCGGCCAGTCGGTGGCCGATACCGCGATCACGGTCGGGTTCGACAGCCTGAGCGCGTTCACCCGCGCGTTCGCCCAGTTCTGCGGCGAGACGCCGTCGAGCTACCGCCGACGTGTCACCGAATCGGAGGCGTAACGGTGCAACGGGATTCAGCCACCCAGCTTCGACTGGGTGTCGTGGTGGCAGCGCTCGGAGTCGTGTTCGGCGATATCGGCACCAGTCCGATCTACACCGTCCAGACGGTGTTCAATCCCGGTGACCCGCATCCGGTTCCGATCTCCCGGGACCACATCTTCGGTGTGGTTTCCCTGATCTTTTGGTCGGTGATGATGATCGTGACGCTGACCTATGTCACCTTGGTGATGCGCGCCGACAACAACGGCGAGGGCGGCATCATGGCCCTCATCACGTTGCTGCGACGGTGGACTGGCTCGCGGGGTCGGCGCACGGCGGCATTCCTGGCTGCACTCGGAATCTTCGGCGCCGCACTATTCTTCGGCGACAGCATGATCACCCCGGCAATCTCGGTGCTATCGGCCGTCGAAGGCCTGAACGTGGTCCACCCAGGGCTGCATGACTGGGTGGTACCGATCACCGCGGTGATCATCCTGGTGTTGTTCTCGGTGCAGCGCCACGGCACCGCCGCCGTAGGACGGCTCTTCGGACCGGTGATGATCCTCTGGTTCCTCACGATCGGTGCACTCGGTGTCACGGGCATTGCTCGCCACCCCGAGATCCTGGCCGCCCTCTCGCCGACCTACGCGCTGTCCTTCCTGGCCACCCACTTCCACATCGGCTTCTTCGCGCTGGCAGCCGTGGTGCTGTCGGTCACCGGCGCCGAAGCGCTCTACGCCGATATGGGTCACTTCGGCCGCAAGGCCATCACCTGGGGATGGTTGGGACTCGCGCTGCCCGCCCTGACACTGAACTACTTCGGCCAGGGTGCGCTACTGGTCGACGACGAGAAGCTATCCAGCGCACCGTTTTTCCTGCTCGCCCCAGAATGGGCGCGCGTCCCGCTCGTGCTGCTCGCCACTGCCGCGACAGTCATCGCATCGCAGGCCGTGATCACCGGCGCGTTCTCGGTGGCCTCGCAGGCCGCTTCACTCGGTTACTTGCCCCGGCTACGGATCGCACACACCTCGGCATCGACCATCGGCCAGATCTATGTGCCCTGGATCAACGGCGTGCTCATGGTGTGCGTGCTCACGCTGGTGTTCGCGTTCCGCAGTTCGGCCGCCCTGGCATATGCATTCGGCATGGCGGTCACAGGCACCATTACGATCACCACCCTGCTGTTCTTCTACCTGGCCCGCACCCAGTGGCGGACCCCGCTATGGCTGGTCCTGCTCGGCGGCGGTGGGCTACTCACGGTGGATCTACTGTTCTTCGCGGCCAACCTCACCAAGTTGGTGCACGGGGCCTGGCTGCCACTGCTGATCGCGGTGGTGGCGTTCACGGTCATGACCACCTGGCAGAAGGGCCGGCGGATCGTCACCGTCGAACGTGAGCGGATCGAGGGCCCCCTGATGCGGTTCATCGACGAACTCGGTCGGATGGATCCCCCGCTGGCGCGCATACCGGGCACCGCGGTGTTCCTCAATCGCGGCAAGGACACCGCACCGCTGTCGATGCGTACCGCCGTCGACCACATCCATGCCCTACATCAGCATGTGGTGATCGTGTCCCTGGAGACCGAACCGGTGCCCCGGGTCGCCGACTCCGAACGGATATCTGTGGACCACCTGGGGCGCAGTGACGACGGCATCTTCCACGTTCAGGCTCGGTTCGGTTACATGGAGCGGCCGCACGTCCCGCGCGCCCTGCTGTTGGTGCATCCCGAAAATTGTGAAGGTGGCATCGACCTGGGCCACGCGTCGTACTTCCTGTCCAAACTCGAACTGGTTGCTGGGGATCAACCTGGGATGGCGACCTGGCGCAAGCGACTGTTCATCGCCACGTCTTACATCACCGGCGATGCCGCGGCGTACTTCGGGCTGCCGCAGGACCGGACCGTCATCATCGGTTCGCGGCTCGAGGTCTAGGTCCGGCCGGCGACTGCTCGCCGAGTGTGGCTGATATGTAGCCCTTCGGCGGGCTTGTCGTACACAGGCCACACAGTCGCGGGTTGGTCCGGACGCGACATGTGGCGCACGATCTGGGACATCCGGCCGAGCAGGTCTGGTCATTCGGTGTCCCCGGTGGGACACTCGGACCACCTATCAGGGGGTTTCTCATGACTGCAGTCGATTCGCCCAGCATCGCCACCTCGATCGCGGTGCACAATCCGGCCAACGGGTCGTTGACGGGTTCCGTCCCGATCGATGACGCCGGCACCGTCGCCGCCAAGGCCGCGAAACTGCTTGCGGCCCAACCGGAATGGGAAGCGCTGGGTCCGCGCGGCCGCAAACGCTGGCTGCTCGAGTTCCAGGGTTGGCTGTTGGACAATGCCGACCACCTGACCAAGGTCCTGATCTCGGAGACCGGGAAGTCGCACACCGACGCGGCCCTCGAGCCCGTCGCCGTCGCCGACGGCGTGGGTTACTGGGCAAAGCACGCCGAGGAGTACCTGGCCGACCAGCACCCGAAAGCGCACAGCCCGATCTACAAGGTAAAGCGCTTCACCACCGTCTACCGGCCGTATCCCTTGGTCGGTGTCATCACGCCGTGGAACTTCCCCCTGGCGATGCCCGGCCTGGACGTGCCGCCCGCGTTGGCGGCCGGTGCGGCCGTACTGCTGAAGCCGTCGGAGGTGACGCCGCTGTCCGGGGTGGAGTTCGTGCGCGGCTGGGCCGAGATCGGTGCGCCTCCGGTGCTGGACGTCGCGACCGGGTACGGGGACACCGGAGCGGCGCTGATCGAGCAGTCCGATTTCGTCCAGTTCACCGGGTCGACGGCCACCGGCCGCAAGGTGGCGGTGGCCTGTGCGCAGCGGCTGATCCCCTATGGTCTGGAACTCGGCGGCAAGGACCCGGCGATCGTGCTGGCCGACGCCGACCTGGACCGAGCCGCCAACGGCATCGCCTGGGGCGGACTGTTCAACTCCGGCCAGGTCTGCATCTCGGTCGAGCGGGTGTACGTGGAGGCGCCGGTCTACGAGGAGTTCGTCGCAAAACTGGTCGACCGCGTGCGTTCGGTCCGCCAGGGCGTCGACGGTGACACCGGTGCGATGGCGACCGAGGGACAGCGCGACATCGTCGCCGGACATGTGAACGCCGCGACGGCCGCCGGTGCGCGGGTCCTCACCGGCGGCGCACCTACCGGAGTGGGCACGTTCTTCGAACCGACGGTACTGGCCGACGTCGACCACTCGATGGCGTGTATGACCGACGAGACATTCGGGCCGACGCTGCCCGTGGTGAAGGTCGCCGACGAGAACGAGGCGATCCGGTTGGCCAACGACTCGAAATACGGTCTGTCCGCGACGGTCTGGACCGCCGACTCACATCGCGGTGAGCGTATCGCTCGCCGGATCGAAGCTGGAGCGGTCAACATCAACGATGCCGGGGTGAACGTGTTCTGCCCCGGGCTGCCGATGGGTGGCTGGAAGGAATCCGGGGTCGGTTACCGCGCGGGCGGTGCCGCCGGGATCATCAAATACTGCCGGCAGCAGGCGATCACCTCCCCTCGGGTCCCGACGCAGAAGTCCGAACTGATGTGGTACCCGTCGTCGAAGCGTCGGTCGGCGTTCGCTCGGGCGGTGATGCGCGCCTTTGCCGGGCAGGGTGTTCGACGGTTCGGTCTCAAACCCCGCTAGCCAGTACGGTCTCGAGCGCGCCGACGGTATCCAGATCATCGAGCGCGGCTACCGCGCGGTGCAGGCCCTCGAGTGCGACGTCGTCGTCCTGCATACCGCCCAGACCGGCGGTGCTCAGGCCCGAGATGTACGGGTGCACGACGGCCTGCCGGTAGCGGCTGAACAAGTCGTCGCGGTCCAGTTCGGGGCCGCCGGCGGCGATATCGGTCCGCTCGGCCAGCCGTCGGGCGGACATCTTCATCACCGATGGCGTGATCGGGTTGGACGGATCCCAGGATGGTGCCATTAGCCAGCCGAATTGACCTGTGCTGCTGTTCTTTTCGGGTAGCCGGCCCCAGAAATTGCCATGCAGTTGGGCGAAGCAATCGACCAGCTGCGACATCTGGTCCGGATCCAGCGGGTGCAAGGTGTCGGGGAACTGGCAGGGCGAGAGCGTCATGTCCTCGAGGACGACGACGTAGCGGCCGGTCAGCGGGTCGAAATCCGCGCCGTACGAAGTGGGGGTGACGCCGGCGAGCTCACCGGCGAGGTGGCGATAGAACTGGGCCTCGGTCTCTCCCAGGCCGGCCAGCTCGCCCAGCATCCGGATACCGGCGCTGGCTGCGGGCATCTTGACGAACACCGACTCTGGGACGTCGACACCGGTCAGTCCCAACCGGGCGCGGCTGGAGGTGCCCGCGGCGCCGTCGAGCACCGCGATGCCGCTGATCTGCAGCCCGGTGATCGCCGACAGGAGTTCGGGTGTGAGGTCGCCAACGGTGCGGGGGAAGTCGCGCCGGCCGCCGAGGGCGGCGTCGACGGCCAGGCGGCGCACACCGCGACCCGCGTGCGCGCCGAACCGCAGGGCCCGGGATGGGGTCGTCCGATCAGAATTACAAATCATCACTGCACTGTAAAGCCCGGAGGCCTGCTGCGTGTCTCATGGGAGGGTGGCAACGTGACTGACACCGATCTGCTCGAGCTTCCGACCGATCGAGGCGTGCTGCGGTACTACGCGGCCGGCCCCCATGATGCACCGGTGCTGCTGTTCCTGCACGGCTCGGGACCCGGCGTGACGGGCTGGCGCAACTTCCGCGGGGTGCTGCCGACGTTCGCCGAACGATTCCGCTGTCTCATCCTGGAGTTCCCCGGCTTCGGCGTCAGCGACGATTTCGGCGGGCATCCGATGATCGACGCGCAGGGCGCCGTGACACCGTTCTTGAATGGGCTGGGCGTCGAACACGTTGACATCGTTGGTAATTCGATGGGCGGCGGTGTCGGCATCAACTTTGCGATCAATCAGCCGGACCGGATCGGGAAGCTGGTCACCATCGGTGGAATCGGCACCAACATCTTCTCCCCCGGCCCCAGCGAGGGCATCCGGCTGCTGCAGGAGTTCACCGAGGACCCGACTCGGCAACGCCTGGTCGACTGGCTGAACTCGATGGTCTATGACCAGACGGTGGTCACCGAGCAGCTGATCGAGGAACGCTGGGCGTTGGCCACCGATCCCGAGACGCTGCAATCCGCCCGGCGGATGTACAGCAAGACGGCGTTCGCGCAGATGATGGCGTTCATGCGCAGCGCCGACATCCCGCAGCCATGGGCGCAGATGCACAAGGTCCAGGCACCCACCCTGCTGACCTGGGGCCGGGATGACCGGGTGAGTCCGCTGGACATGGCCCTGATCCCGATGCGCACCATCCCCAACGCCGAACTCCATGTCTTCCCGAACTGCGGGCACTGGGCGATGATCGAGGCCAAGGCCGCCTTCGAGTCGACAGTGCTGGGGTTCTTGGCGCGCGACTAGGGCGTCCGGCGGGACCGGAGGAACCGCAGGAGGTAGCGCGGGAGCCCGGACATCGGCACCCGGGTGGGCCAGTCATCGGCCCGGAAGTAGGCATCGGACCCACCATCGACGAATATGACGCTCCCGCACAGGAAGTCGGCGGAATCCGAGAGCATGAACATCATCCAGTCGGCCAGCTGACCGGGATCCCCGAACCCGCCGACGGGCACCGGGAACGCATTGATGGCCTTGGCCTCACTGGGGGTCGCCAACTGTTTCTCCAGCAGCGGGGTCAGGATGGCGCCGGGCGCGATCGCGTTGAGCCGGATACCTTCGCCGGCCCATGGCGCGGTGACTGCGTGCCGGCGCACCCAGCGGGCCACCGCGATCTTCGAGCCGCCGTACGCCAGGGACGGCGCGGCCTTGCCGTACCACCGCAGCGCGCTCGCCGCCGATTCGCCGTCGCCGGCGAGCAGCCTGCGCACCAGCCGGTTCGGCACCGCCGGCATGGTTGTGGTCGAATTGCTGGCCACCACAACAACTTTTGCGCGGTCGGCGGTGGCCAGCGCCGGACGCCACGCATCGAGCAACTCGACCACCCCGAAGAAGTTGACCTGCAGAATGAGCCGCGCGGTATCCGGGCCGGGCAGGGGCCCCACCCCCGCAGCCAGTACGGCACCATCGAGTCGGCCGCGGGCCGAGGTCAGCACCGAATCGGCCGCGGCGCGCCGACCGCGCGGCGTCGACAGATCGGCCACCACCTCCGCGTCGCGCAGATCCACCCCGATCACGGTGTGGCCCGCCGCGCGCAGTTTCCGAGCAGCTTCACCGCCCATCCCGGACGCCGACCCGGTGACCGCGTAGGTACCCACGAACCCAATCCATAGTCGGGATCCAATCCTCCGTCAAGCGACTCGACAAATGTCCGACGGTCGGCGCCCACCTTCGGAACAATGGCCCTGGGGTACCGACAGTGAGGATTTCTGCATGAGCGAACGGGTGATCGACCAGGTGGCCGCGCTGGCGGACCAGTTCCGCGGGCAGGCCGCGGAGGCGGAGAAGATCGGCAAGCTGACCGATGAAACCGTGAAGCACATGAAGGCGGCCGGCAATATTCGACTGCTGCAGCCCAAGAGCCACGGCGGACTCGAGGTTCATCCGCGGGAATTCGCCGAGACGGTGATGGCCATCGCGGCCCTGGATCCCTCGGCCGGCTGGATCAACGGAGTGGTCGGCGTTCACCCCTATCAGCTGGCCTACGCCGACCCGAAGGTGGCCGACGAGATCTGGGCCGACGACGTCGATACCTGGGTCGCGTCCCCGTACGCCCCGCAAGGGATCGCCCGGCCCACCGACGGTGGCTACATTTTCAACGGTCGCTGGCAGTTCAGCTCGGGCACCGACCACTGCGACTGGATCTTCCTGGGCGCCCTGCTGGGCGACTCCGACGGCAAGCCCCTGATGCCGCCCCAGATGATGCACATGATCCTGCCGCGCAAGGACTACGAGATCGTCGAGGACTCCTGGGATGTGGTGGGGCTGCGCGGGACGGGTTCCAAGGACGTCATCGTCCGGGACGCGTTCGTGCCGAGCTACCGGACCATGGACGCGATGAAGGTGATGGACGGCTCGGCGCAACGCGAGGCCGGGATGACCGAGACGCTGTACCTGATGCCGTGGTCGACGATGTTCCCGCTGGGCATCTCGGCGGCCACCATCGGCATCGCCGAGGGTGCCCTGGGCGCGGCGCTGGACTACCAGCGTGAACGGGTGAATTCCAGCGGGGTGGCGATCAAGGATGACCCGTATGTGATGTACGCGATCGGAGAGGCCGCCGCCGATATCAACGCCGCTCGCCAGGAGCTCCTGGCCAACGCCGACCGGATCTACGACATGGTCGCCGCCGGCCGGGACGTCTCGTTCGAGGTCCGTGCTGCTGGACGGCGCACCCAGGTCCGGGCGGTATGGCGGGCCGTGTCGGCGGTCGACGAGATCTTCGCGCGCTGTGGCGGCAATGGCACCCGGATGGATAAGCCGTTGCAGCGGTACTGGCGCGACGTGCATGTCGGGCAGGCACACGCCATCCATGTGCCGGGCACCATTTATCACGCATCCGCGCTGAGTTCGCTCGGGGTTGATCCACCGGGCCCGTTGCGGGCGATGATCTGACCCGGATTCCGCGCCGGTCGGCCGACGGGCGGTAAGTACAACAACTCTGCCCGTCGTGCTAGAGATGGTGTATGCCGACGATCGATACGACCGGGCGATGAAGCTGCCCCGCCTGGTGCCACCCGCCATCGACGAGCCGGCCGCGTTGCGGGCGCTGCGCGGCGAGGTCCGCGAGTTCCTCGCCGCTCACCTCGCGGCAGGAACCTTCACACCTGCTGTGGACGCCTGGCTGACCCGCTGGGACGAGCCGTTCACGAGCGCGCTGGCGGACCGTGGATGGCTCGGGATGACCGTGCCGAAATCATATGGCGGACATGGCCGTTCGTTCCTGGAGCGATTCGTGGTGACCGAGGAGCTGCTCGCCGCGGGGGCTCCGGTGGCGGCCCATTGGATCGCCGATCGGCAGATCGTGCCGTCGTTGCTGAAGTACGGCACAGAGCACCAGAAGCAGGAATACCTGCCGAAGATAACCCGCGGCGAATGCTTCTTCGGGATCGGGATGAGCGAGCCGGATTCGGGGTCTGACCTGGCCAGCGTGCGCACCCGCGCCATCAAGGTGGACGGCGGCTGGGCTTTGACGGGCACCAAGGTGTGGACGTCCGGCGCCCATTGCGCGCACGCGTTCATCGGCTTGGCTCGGACCTCACCCGTGGACCCCGCACACCGGCACGCAGGATTGAGCCAGTTCATCGTCGATCTACGCGGGCCGGGTGTGGAGATCCGTCCCATCATCTCGATGAACGGCGCACACCACTTCAACGAGGTCATCCTGGACGACGCCTTCGTGCCCGACGACATGGTGTTCGGCGAGATCGGCAACGGCTGGGCCCAGGTCACCTCGGAACTGGCCTTCGAGCGGAGCGGACCCGAACGGTTCCTGTCCACCTTCCCGCTGTTGGCGGCCTGCGCCCAGCGCGACGCCGGGGCCGAGTTCGGCCAGCTGGTGGCCCGCGTCGCCGGTCTGCACCAGATGTCCAGTTCGGTCGCGGGTGCGTTGGAGCGGCACGAGCCGGCCGACGTGCCGGCGGCCGTGGTGAAGGTCCTGGGTACCACCACCGAGGGCGATATCGCCGACTACGCCGACCTGGGGGCCGATCCGATGCTCGCCGACATGACTGCTCTGGCGGTCGATCAGCGTCCGGGTTTCACGCTGCGCGGCGGGACCAACGAGATATTGCGCGGGGTCATCGCACGCGGCTTGGGGCTGCGATGATCGACGCCGATCTGACGGCCATGATGGACGCGGTCCTGGCCGGCCACCGCGACGCTCACCCGACGGCCCGGCCGGGGCGCGACCCCGAGCTGTGGTCACAGCTGGACGGCCTCGGCCTGGTCCGCCTGACCGGCCCGGAGTCAGCAGGGGGCAGTGAGGCCGGCTGGCCCGAGGCCGCCGAGCTGATATCCGCCGGCGTCCGGCATGGCGTACGGGTCCCGCTGGCCGAGCATGATCTGCTGGCGTGCTGGCTGCTGGACATCACGGGCACGCCGTACTCGCCCGCGGCCCGCACCGTGGCCGTGCTCGATGAGGCCGGCCGAGCCGGTGGGGTGCCCTGGGCCGCCGATTCCGAATCCGTGGTGCTCGTGTGGCCGACCGCGGACGGCTACCGACTGGCCGATGTGCTCCCCACCGAACTCACCATCACGCGAGCCACCAACATGATCGGGGAATCCCGGGACAGCGTCGCGGCGGATCTGTCGACGCTGACCGGCGCCCCGCTGGACGAAGGTCTGGTGCGGCAGCTGACCTTGCGGGCGGCGTTGATCCGCGCGATCCAGGTGTGCGCGGCACTGGATCGGATCCTGGAGCTGTCGATCGAACACGTGGGTGCCAGAGTGCAATTCGGCCGGCCGCTGGCCAAGTTCCAGGCCATCCAGAATTCGATCGCCGACATGGCGGCCGAGTCCGCGTTGGCGCGGACTGCTACCGAGGCGGCCCTGCATTCGGCGGTCGCTACCGATTGGACGGGCGCGGAGCTCGAGTTCCTGGTGGCGGTCGCGCGGTCGTGTTCGGGGCACGCTGCCTCGGTGGTGGTGCGCAACGCGCATCAGGTGCACGGCGCCATCGGCACTACCATCGAACACCGGCTGCACGAGTACACCCGCGCGGCATTGGCCTGGCGTTCGGAGTTCGGCTCGGTGCGGCACTGGGATGACCGGGTCGCCGATATGGCGGTGAGCGCGGGGCCGGACGGTGTGTGGGCGCTGATCACGGGCGCCTGAGTTCAGCGCAGGACGATGGAGCTGGGTTCGCGAGGCTCGCCCAGGTTGCGGTGCGACGGCGGCACCCGGCCGCCCTCGTCGGTGATGCCGTACCGCCCGGCCAGCTCAGCACCGATGAAGGTGTGTCCGCTCAGGTTCTTCAGATCGTCGTCGTGGAACAGTGCGTCGATCAAATAGCCGGTGAATTCGGGTGTTTCGGCATGCTCCGCGGTACTGGCCAGCGCTTCAGGATGGCCATCGAACGCGCTGCGCAGTTTCTCGGTCAGCAGGATGCCCATCCAGATCGACGCCGTCGTCACTGTGGTGTCGCGGAAATCGACCGCCATGTCGGCGGCCATCTTGTCCACTCCAGCCTTCTGCGCTCCGTAGGCAGGACCGTGCATGTAGCACGCCGAGCCCGGCGACGAGGTGAATGCGATGAGCGCACGGGGTGCCTGTATCAGCAGAGGTGCGGCGTACCAGGACGCCACATACGAGGAGCGCAGCCCGACATCCAGCACGTCGGCAAGTCCAAGGGGTTTGTCCCAGAACGGTTTCGGGTCCACCAGCTGATCGGAGATGGCAGCGGCGTTGTTCACCAGCAGGTCCAGCCGGCCGGCCTCGACGCGGACCTGCTCGAACAGGTCCGCCACAGCGCCGTCGTCGGCGTGGTCCACCCGGACCGCGACGGCCCCCGGCACAGGTTCGAAGTCGGACCGCGCGGTCGCGTACACCCGCCAGCTCTTCGCGGCCAGCGCGGCCGCGATGCCGCGCCCGGCGCCCCGGCTGGCGCCGGTCACCACGGCCACGGGAGTCGGATCGACCATGCGGGTCACCTTACGGGCGGTGCAGGAACCCGTGCAGGGTGGCCTGGACAAGTTCGTCGACGATCGCTTCGCGCGCGGGCGGTTCGGCGCCGAAGAACGTGGACCGCAGCGCCACCATGCCGACGATCATCGCGACCGTGGAGTGTGCGGGCAGATCCGGCTGGCTCGAGCTCAGACCGCGCAACTGCATACCCTCGGCGCTGATTCCGCCGAGAACGGCGAACGCGCGCCTGATCTCGGAGATGCCGGTGTCCTCCAGTTCGTCGTCGGTCAGCGCATCGGAGGCCGCCAGCGTGAGAAGCAGACCCCGGTTCTCCACCAGGACGTCGTAGAGCGGCCCGACGAACTGCCGGGCCAGGTCCTCCTCGTCGGTGTCCTCCGGGACCACTGAGTGCCAGGTTTCGCCGAAGCTCGCGACGAACGTCGTGAACGGTAGGACGAGCGCTTCGCGGAACAGCCCGGCCTTGGAGCCGAAGTGGCGGAACAGCAGATATTCGGTGACTCCGGCGGCCTCGGCGATCTCGCGGGTGGTGGTGCGCCGGTAGTCCTGCCGGGCGAACAGCTCGCGCGCGGCGTCGAGCAGCAGGCGGCGGGCTTCACCGGGCGCTCGCCGTGCGGTGCTGGATCGCTGGGGCACGGTGTGGACCCTACTGGCATTCGGAGTCGTTGACGTTCGCTTCATAATAGTGTCCACTATTACGCGTGGGACAATTCATCATGCTGGGGACACTGTTCGGACTGATCGTCCTGATCTACGGCCTGGTTCTGCGCTTCGATCCGGAAGCCCGAAACCGGTGAGCACCGAGCTGACCCCGCTGCTGACCGCGGCCGTCATCTTCGGCTGGGGCGGCGGAATCGTGTTCTCCGCCATTGCGATCTACCTGAGCATCCGGCAACGCCGGCTGCATCCACTGCTGCTGGTCTGCATTGCGGCCATGTCGATCTCGTGGATCGAGGCGCCGTACGACTGGGCGATGTATGCGCAGTTCCCGCCGGCGCTCCCCCGGATGCCCTCCTGGTGGCCGCTCAACATGACCTGGGGCGGATTACCGTCGTCGGTCCCGCTGGGTTACATCCAGTACTTCGTGCTGCCGGCCGTGATCGGCGCAGCGCTCGGGCGCTGGCTCAGCGCCCGGTTCGGCTGGCGCCGGCCGGTCACGCTGCTGACCGTCGGCCTGGCGGTCGGGTTCTGCTGGGCGCTGTTCTTCAACGCCGTCATCGGTGCGCGGCTGGGTGTGTTCTACTACGGCCTGGTGATCCCCGGGTTGGCCATCTTCGAGGGCAGCAAGCATCAGTACCCGCTCTATGACGCCCTGGCGATGGGGGTGCAGATGATGGTCTTCACCTACCTGCTGGGGCGCACGGATAGCCAGGGCCGCAACGTCATCGAGGCCTGGGCGCAACGGGTGACCAAATCCGGCGCGCAGGCCGCGGCGCTCTCGATCGTCTCGGTGATCGTGCTGGCCAACCTGCTCTACGGCGCGGTCTTCGCGCCCCACCTGGCCACCAAGCTCAGCGGGTACGTGACCTCGGGCCCCACGGAACAACTGTTCCCCGGCGTACCGAATCAGCCGCGATGACCGTCTACTACGACCCGTATGACCATGCCATCGACGACGATCCGTACCCCGTGTGGCAGCGACTACGGGCCGAAGCGCCGCTGTACTACAACGACAAGTACAACTTCTACGCACTGAGCCGCTACGACGACGTCGTTGCGGCACTGCCGGACTGGCAGACCTACCGGTCTGGGCGGGGCACCACCGCCGACATCCTGTTCAGCGGCATCGAGGTGCCGCCAGGGATCCTGCTTTTCGAGGATCCACCGCTGCACGACCTGCACCGCCGACTGCTCTCCCGTGTGTTCACCCCGCGCCGGATGCTGTCCGTCGAGGATATGGTCCGTGAATTCTGTTGCAGTGCATTGGATCCACTGCGCGACGTGGACGGCTTCGATTTCGTGACCGACCTGGGTGCATTCATGCCGATGCGCACCATCGGCTATCTGTTGGGTATACCCGAAGAGGGTCAGCAGCAGATTCGCGACCTCAACGACCGCAACATCACGGTCGGGAGCGAGGCCGCCGATATCAGTCCGACCATCTTCGCCGAGACCATTGGGATGTTCGCCGAATACATCGAGTGGCGGGCCACGCATCCGTCCGATGATCTGATGACCGATCTGCTCAACGCGGAGGTTGAGGAGGCCGACGGCACCCGGCGCGCACTGGAGCGCACCGAGGTGCTGGCATACACCGCGATGGTCGCCGGCGCCGGTAATGAGACGACGGCTCGGCTGATCGGCTTCATGGGTCAGCTGCTGGCCGAGCATCCGGATCAACGTCGTGAGCTTGTCGCCGACCCGACGCTGATCCCCGGCGCCGTGGAGGAGACGCTGCGCTACGAGCCGCCCTCCCCCGTGCAGGCCCGGTACGTAGCCCAAGACGTCGGACTCTACGGGGAAACGGTGGCTGAAGGCTCATATATGTTGCTGCTCAACGGTTCTGCGAACCGGGACCAGGAGCACTTCCCCGACCCCGACCGGTACGACATCCACCGGGGCGGCGGCCACCTGAGTTTCGGGCAGGGCATCCACTTCTGCCTGGGGTCGGCGCTCGCCCGACTCGAGGCGCGCGTGGCGATCGAAGAGGTGTTGGTGCGATGGCCCGACTGGACGGTCGATTACCCGAACGCCAGCCGCGCCCGCACCTCGAGTGTGCGGGGCTGGGCGAGGCTGCCGGTCAAGACCGGATAGTTGCGAAGCTCACGCTGAACATCGCCTCACCCTCCTTCGATTCGACAGTCGAATGTCGACGACGCCAGGGATTTCAGTCGGTCGGGTCGAACTCGACGTGGATGGATGTGAGTCCACGCATGATGAACGTCGGTTCGAAGTCGTAGTGCCGTTTGCCTTCCGGACCGTGGTCGCGCTCCGAGATCCGGATGTTCGACATCCGGTCGAGTATCCGGTTCAGCGAGATCCGTCCTTCGGCCCGCGCCAGTGGCGCGCCCAGGCACGAGTGTGTGCCGCGACCGAACGCGACATGCTCCCGGACATTCTTGCGGTCGAGCTGAAAATCGTTGGGGCTGTCGAACTTCCGGGGGTCGCGGTTGCTGGCGCCAGGTAGCAGCATCATGACGGTGCCGGCCGGCACCGGGACATCGCCGAGCTGGACGTCTCTGCTCGCGAGACGGAAATGTGTCTTGACCGGGCTCTCCAACCGCAGCGTCTCCTCCACGAACGCGGGTATCAGGTCACGGTCGGACCGCAGCTTCTCCTGGATGTCGGGCCGCTCGCCGATCACCCGGATCGCCGCACTGAGCAGTTTCGTGGTGGTGTCCTGCCCGGCGGCGAACAGGAACGTCGCCACCTTGACCACCTCGTCGACCGTGGGGGTGGCGCCGTCGGGGTATTTCGCCTGCGCGAGTTCGGTCAACGTGTCATCTCGCGGATCGGCCCGCCGGTCGGTGATGTACCCCGCGAACTTCTCCTCCAGCCACAGCAACGGGTTGTGCGCGACGGTCTCCTCATCGCCCAGGCCGCCGAGAGGTTCGCCGGAGAGCACCGCGCGGAACTGCGGATGGTCCTCGGCGGGGACGCCCAGCAGGTCGGCCACCACCAGGGTCGCGAACGGTTTGGCGTACTGCTCCATGAATTCGCAGTGGCCAAGGGACAGGAAGGTATCGAGCTGCTGGTCGGCCAGCCGCCACATGAATTCCTCGTTCTCGCTGAGCCGCTTCGGGGTGATCAGCTTGTTCAGCAGCCCGCGGGTGCGGGCGTGCTGTTCGCCGTCCATGGTCACAATGTGCTCGGCCATCGGGATCTGGGCCCGGTGCTCCTCGATCTGCGCACTGATGTCATCGCCCTGTGGGGTGAACGGCAGGGGCGGGAAGGGCCCAGCGACCGCCACGCACGATGACATCGCCGGATCCTTGTAGGTGGCAAGGGCTTCGGCGTACCCGGTGATGGCGAGAACGTTCTGCGAGGTAGCGGTCTGGACCGGCCCGGATGCACGGAGGTGATCGAAGTACGAATAGGGATCAGGGATCAGGGATTGGTCGCTGAAATAGTCGACGGACGCGAAATCGGTCACACTCTCTCCTGTCAGAGCTCAGACATCGAACAGCACCGGCACCGATGTCGGCGACCGGAATACCTGTCCGCGGATGTGCGGATCGCCGCCGTCGGGGTCCAGGCGCAGGTTGGGTAGTCGGTCGAACAGCAGGTTGAGCGCCGTGCGCATCTCCAAGCGGGCCAAATGCATTCCCAGACATACGTGGACACCGTGGCCCCAGCCGAGGTGCGCCCGGGCCGGGCGGAGGATGTCGAACCGGTCCGGATCGGGCCAGCGGTCCTCTTGCCGGTTCGCCGCGCCCAGCATCGGCATCACCGACGAGCCGGCCGGAATCGGCACGCCACCGAGTTCGGTGTCCCGGGTCGCGGTGCGCGTGATGGTCAACAGCGGCGGTTCCCAGCGCACCCCTTCCTCGATGGCCTGCGGGATGAGGGTCCGGTCATCGCGAACGGCGTTGAGCTGCACCGGATCCGACAGCAGCCCCAACAACAGATTGCCGAGCGACCGGTAGGTGGTCTCGACGCCGGCCGGCAGCAGCAGCCGCAGGAACGAGTAGATCTCCTCGTCCTCGAGCTTCTGTCCGTCGATCTCGGCAGCCGCCAGGGCACTGATCAGGTCGTCGCGCGGTTCGGCGCGGCGGGCGGCCAGGATCGGCGCGAAGTACTCACACAGCGCGGCCGCGGCGGCGAGTCCGCGTTCGGGGTTCATGATCCAGCTGAGCAGCGAGATCGACCAGCGCTGGAACTGCGGGTAGTCCTCTTCGGGCAGCCCGAGCAGTCCGGCGATGATCTGGCTCGGATAGTCGAAGGTGAATTGCTTGACCAGATCGGCTCGTCCATCGGCGGCGAATTGGTCGATCAGTCCGTTGGCCACCCGGCCGACCAACTCGTCCTGTCGGCCGGCCAATGCTTTCTGCGAGAAGGCTTTCGACACCAGTGAGCGCAGCCGGCCATGGATCGGTTCGTCCATTCCGAGCATCACCCGCTCCCCGAGTACGGGGCCGAATGCGGCGATCACCCCCTTGGACGAGAACGTCTCGTTATCCTTGAGCAGTTGCTGGGCTTCCTCGAACCGGTACACGATGAAAACCGGTAGTGATTCCTCGTGTGGCATGCCCGAGACATCGAGTCGTTGGACGGGTTCCTCGCGGCGCAATCGCGCGAGTTCGGTGTAGGGGTCCCGGACGTCGCCGGACACGGCGTCGTCGAAGGCGCCGAAGTCCTCGAGATCGTCAAAGAGCTGTTCCATTGTCGTCCTTCGTCATTGGGCGGGCTGTCGCTACTGGGCCGGGTAAGCGACCGACTTGACCTCGGTGTACTGGCGGAAGCCTTCGACGCCGTTCTGGCGGCCCACGCCGCTGGCCTTGTAGCCGCCGAACGGGGTGTCGGCGCCATAACCGACGGTGCCGTTGAGCCCGATGAACCCGGCGCGCAGCCGCCGTGCGACCGCCAGGGAGCGGTCCAACGAGCCCGACATGACATTGCCGGCCAGTCCGTAGACGTTGTCGTTGGCGATCCGGACCGCGTCGTCGTCGTCCTCGTAGGGAATCACCACCAGGACGGGTCCGAAGATCTCCTCCTGCGCAATGGTCATCGAATTGTCGACGTCGGTGAAAAGGGTTGGATCGACCCAGAATCCGCTGTCGAAGCGGTCCGGCGATTCGGTGTTGCCGACCAGCATGGTGGCTCCCTCGTCCACTCCCTTGCGGATGTAGCCGAGAATGCGGTCGCGCTGTCTGGCGGAGATCACCGGGCCGCACAGCGTGCCGGGGTCCTGCGGATCGCCGGCGAACATGTTGGCGTAGATGCCGTGCAGGATCGCCACGCCCTCGTCGTAGCGCGACCGCGGCAGCAGCATCCGGGTGGGGGCGGCACAGCCCTGTCCGGCGTGCATCAGTGGGCCGATGCCCATGAGACACGCCGCATTGAAGCCCGTGTCATCCAAATCGTCCAGCACGATGGTGGCCGACTTGCCGCCCAGTTCGAGGAAGAGCCGCTTCATGGTGGCAGCGCCCTTCTCCATGATCCGCTGCCCCACGGCAGTCGAACCGGTGAACGAGATCATGTCCACCTTCGGCGACAGGGTGAGCTCTTCACCCACGAAGTGATCGGAGGCGGTGACCACGTTGACGACGCCGGCCGGAATGTCGGTGTGCTCGCCAATCAGCCGGCCCAGCCGGGTGGCATTGAACGGTGTGTTCGGCGCCGGCTTGAGTACCACCGTGTTTCCCGTAGCCAGGGCTTGGGCAAGCTTGTTGATGGTGACCTCGAAGGGGAAGTTCCACGGCACGATGGCACCGACCACACCCACGGGCTCGTGCCACACCTTGCGGCGGGTCTGCTGTCCGGTCACCGATACGAACGCCTCGCCCAGATCGTCCTCCCAACCGAACTCGTCGATCATCCGGGCCGGATACTTCAGGCCGTCCTGCAACGGCGCGTCGAGCTGCGGCCCGTAGGTGACCGCGCGTGGGCAGCCGACCTCGCGGATCAGTTCCTCACGGAGCTCCTCGAGCTCGCCCTCGATGGCGTCGTGCAATTGCAGCAGGCAGGTCTTCCGTAGTTCCCGATCGGTTGACCAGTTCGTTTCGTCGAATGCGCGACGGGCGGCATCGATGGCCCGGTGCATATCGGCGCTCGACGCGTCGCACACCCGCCCGAGATCCGCTTCGGTGGCCGGATTGATGTTGGTGAAGGTGCCGGACTCCCCCTCGACCAGCTTGCCGTCGATCAGCATCCGTGGTTCGTGGCTCAACTCAGGCATTGTTCTTCTCCTTGGCGGGGTTCTCCTTGTTGGCGGCACGCTCGGCCATGATCGTGGCCAGTTTCATCAGCACCGGCTGGGGCAGGATTCGGGCGGCCGCCACCATCGCCCGCTGTGACACCGTCAGTGGAACCTGGCCATTGCGCATGGTGCCCTGCCGCGGGATGCCCATCACCAGCCGGCTTACCTGGTGCATACCCGCCGCCGGCAGGAAACGGTTGGATGCCAACAACATCGACGCGTCGATCCCGACGCCGCGGCGCCGGAAGGGCGCTTCGTCGTCCAGCGCTCGCACCAGGCCGTCGGTGAATTTCGACGCCGGCCGGGCCAAGTTGCCCACCGCAAACCGGCCACGCTTGTCGATGGTTCGGTGCATCCGCGCGTACGGGCCGTCGAAGTCCCGTTCGTCGGTGGTGCCCGCGTCGGTGATGATGTCGGTGTCGTAGGTACCCGCGATCAGAACCGTGACGCCCAGCCCGAACGGCGCGATCTCGCCGGCCATCGATTCGGCCCAGCGTTCCAACGCGCCCTTGGCGGCCGAGTAGGCCGCGATGCCGGGCTGACCGCGCACTCCACCGGCACTGGAGACCACCACGACGCGCCCCGTTCCGGCCGCTCGCATGGCCGGGAGCAGCGCCTTGGTCAAGGCGACGGGACCCAACACATGGGTACCGAACATGTTCTGCCACAACGCCGGATCAGACTCCTCCACCATTCCGGCGGCGGAAATGCCCGCGTTGTGGACCAGGCTGTAGGGCGTAGCGCCGTTTCCACCCCATGCCTCCCCGATCGCCTTGGCCGCCGCGGCGATCGATTCGGGGTCCAGCAGATCGAGCTGAACGCCGATCAGTCGCTCATCATCTTCGGCGGCTCCGGTGGCCTCGCGCAGCGCAGCCATGTCCCGCTCGGGTCTCCGCATCGCCGCGATCACACGCCACCCCTCGCGATAAAGGCGTGCGGCCGAGGCGAATCCGAGACCGCGGGATGCACCGGTGATGACGACGCTGCGCGGCTCACCCATTGGCATGACCCGGAGCGCATCGGTTGCTCTTCGAGCCCAGCTCGACGTCGAGGTTGCGGGCCGGCCCCTGCTGCCAGGTGGACCACTTGCCCACCGAGTACGGTCCCTCGGCCCCGTTCGCCCGGTAATACCCCTGCGGGTCATAGATCTTTGCCTCGGGATACGGCCATGGACACGCCACCGAGGTAGCCAGGCCGCTGGCCTTGATCGCCCAGAACCAGGCGCCGTAGGCGAAGTACGACACGTTGATGATCGCGAACATCACCAGGAACGTGCCGAGTACGGGCTTCGACGGGAACAGCCTCGCCTTCGCAGCGAGCTTCTCCGCCAACGACTTTCCGGTGTCGTCGCGATAGACGAGGATCGCGGCCGGAATCATCACGAAGGTCACCGACAGTGACTCCCAGATCAGCGGGAACTGGAACGTGCTGCCGGGGAACAATGTTCCGAAGGGGATCGCCTGGGAGTAGATGTACAGACCCGTCCGCACCAGGCTGACTTCCAGTATGGCGTCGAAGACGAATCCGATCACGAGCACCAGCGCACCGAGGCTGATCAGCGGGTGCCGGACAACGAACGCCTCGGGACCGCGTTTGGCCTGCAGCTTGCGCAGGATCCAGATAGCAGGGAAGTACGGTCCGAAGTAGAAGGTCACGTAACCGAACACGATGAATGGTTCGACGGCCGGCGACATCATGATCAGGTACCAGTTTTCCGGCCAGTGCAGCAGCGCCGGGTTGTACACGACGTACGGCGACCAGTTCATGATCGGGTCCTGCCACACGATCAGCGTGGTAACCAGAACCATCATCAGCACCGGGCTGCCCGGATTCTTGCGCCATCCCCGGATGAAGACGATCGTCAGCGTCACCACCATGATCGCGGCGCCGATCTGCGGGACGAGCTGCCAGTGATCCCATGGCGTCAGAAAGTCGACCGGGCGGGGCCGTCCCTCCACGTTCGGGTTGGCCACGCGCGGATCGACAGCGGTACGCCCGACCGCCAGGAACAGTCCGAGGAAACCCAGCCAGGC
>JAKIXW010000319.1:443-3472 GCA_022708865.1 Acidobacteriota bacterium | reverse complement strand
GCGGGGGGTGCGGCGCGCACAGCAGTCTCCGCGACGAGGGGGGCCGTCAGATCAGGCCTCGTCGCGGCAAGGAAGGAGGAGCCCACGTGCCACGGGCACAGGGTATGCCGTGTGGTCGCCGCGCGTCCAACCGCCACCCCGCGCGCGCCCGATACATGAGATTCCTCCCAATCGCGTGATTTCTCTCGACGGGCGGAGTGGATCGGCGAGTCGGCCACCGACCCGACCGTTCTCACGCGTTTTGTCACCGGCATCGATGGGCGGCTGGCGCTGTCCACGAGCAAGTCCGGTCACCGGATCGTGCAGATGGTCGACCTGCACGGTGACGTCATGGGCACCCTCAGCCGCCAAAGCCGCCATCAAAGCCGTCCAAATACGCCAACACAATCGGACGCGCCGTCACCGGAACCGTCAAAGCAGCCCGCGGCGCAGCCGCTCAATCACGAGTAGGCCGGGCCGCCGAACGCATCGCAAGCAAGGGATGCAACTGCTTCATCGCCGGAACCCTCGTCGACACCGACCACGGGCCAGTCCCCATCGAAGACATCCAAGTCGTGGTCACCGAAGAACACCCTTCTCCGTCGACGGCGATGGCTGGGTCCTCTCCGGCGACCTACAGGTCGGAGACCACCTCGCCCAACACAACCACACCACCACTACCATCAAGTCGATCACCCGCAGCCAACGGGTCGTCACCATGGCAATCCCTACATCCAGATAGGGCGGAGTCAGGGTGTCGGAGAATTCCGCGTTTCCTGGGGCAACACTTACAAGAAGTGGAAGAAGAGCACGGGAGCCGAGCTGGCCGCAACTCGAGTGCATGGGAACGTCAGCATGCGACATGGAGGGATCGATCTGCATACCAGCAATGGAACTCGCGATTGGACGTTGAGGAAGCGTGGCTAGTCAGTATCAGCCCATGCCCCTTTCCCGAATGGTCGACCTCGTGGAATTCGAGGCGCGTGCGCGTCACTTAAGTTGCGACGTCCACTGGCAAGGCCGACGTCCCGTCATTCGAATAGGGCAAGAGGGAGGTGACGCTCGAGTACAATTGACTCTGGACGACGAGGTGTTCCTTCTCGACACCGATGATGGCTACGAACTAGTCGCATCGGAGGTTGGGGCCACCGAGCAGCGTGAGTTGATTCAAGAATTGGTCATCGTCATATCGAAGTACCTCCGCAGAGAGTATAGATCTCAAAGGCGGCGGGGATTGCTCGGGGTCCGAAACATCCGAGAAGTCGGCGCGGGAGCGACAGCCTACGTCTTTCGCGAAGCAAGGGCGTCAAAGTGACCCAGTCTTTCCGCCGTGCTGAGTGGAAATCTCACGCGCCTTAAGAACTGATGGCCGCGAACTTCTGGCTTGCCGGAGTCAGGGTCACTCCGTGGAAGCGCCAGGCATCCGGTGGATAAGTCTGGATTCTTGTCCGCGAGTGAGGCGAAACCCAGCTCTATCTATTTCAAGATCGAAGACCAATTATCACGAAGAATGGTTATGCTCACCGTCAGAGTTTGATATAATCTGGCCAAATGATCCTGAACAAGACTATCCTATCAGGAATGCGAGTCAGGAATGCGAGAAACGTTCCGCAAGGCGCACTGGTGGACGGGCATCATCCAATCGTCACTTGGGTATTCAGTGTACTTGCGTAACGGGCTGAGCATTCGCTATGAGGATGAGTTCGGAGTTCTCCTGCTAGACGCAGACGCAATGACCGAAAGGCCCGTGGTGACTGTTGCGGTCGAAAGTGCTCCTGACAGGCCCGAACGGTCCCGTCGCGAGGTGCTGGTTCGGATTCAGCGAGCTCTCGAGTGGGATGGCACAAAAGTCCATCTTCAATATGAAGACGGAACGTACTGGTCACCGACTGACGAACCTCGTTCTTCAGGCCGAGATCCGCAAAGTTGGGATGGCTCGTCTGGCGAGTGAGAGAACCGGGCCGGGTGGTACTCGTGGATGACGCGGAACACGGGCTGGGGAGTGCCATTCGGTCACGGCCGCTAGACGAGAATGGGCCATTTTGCTATCGCTCCACTTGCTAGACTGAACGAACTGAGGATTCTTGACGCGGATGACGGCCGGGGCGTTCGGGAAGATCCCGACCACGCCGGTCCCGAGCGGTGCCAATTAGGGAGGAATCGAGTGTCCGTGGAAACGCCGACGGGCCGGCTATCCGTAGACTTGCGGGGCGTGCACACTATGACAAATCGACTAGCTCGCGGGTCCGCCCAGCCGCGCATCGTCGACAGAATTCTGACTGAGCGAGGCTTGTGACATGATGACGTTTCACGGAGTGAAATCTCCCGCACTCGATATCCCGCTTATCGAACTGGAGACTCCACAGGGGGATCTCGTCGATCTCTACAACGACTACCATCTCCAATCCGTCGTGTTGCGAGGGGACCAACTGACCTTCGGTTTCGCTTCGGTCACTGCAGGCACCCCGACTGACGTTCGGTTTTCGGGTGTCCGGGATTTGCACGTGCTGCAAGCTAAGGATTGGGTGCCCCGAGAGGCCGATCAAATCGATCATCTCCTAATCCGCCCAAGCGGGCAGCGGCGCCGCGTCACCTTTAAGGCAGGCGGTTTGCGGTACGAATTCGACTGCTCAATGATGACCCTCGTAAGATCATGACGGGGTGACTTCACTCCAAGAGGGGCTGTCCTGCGAACGGTGTTCAAGCACAACGAAATGCCCATGAAGTGCCTGAACTGGCTCACCCCAGGCGACACCTACGAACAGATCTGGGCTGTTCCCGATCGAGGGTGTGGGTAAGCGGGTCGGCGGGTCGTTACCGAGGTGGTGCCGGTCTCCCGGTGGTGGCAAGCGGAAGGCCTGACCAGGACCTAAAGCCGACGGGCGCATTCGATCGTGGCGTCGAGGTCAAGTCCGTAGGTCGGGCCGCCACGACGGGCGTAGTGGTCGAGCCGGGCGGCTCCTCTGGTCAGGAGCCGCTCGGCGCCGGTCAAGTTGCCGCGGGCTTGGTGCGTCAGGCCGACACAGAGCTGCGCCAGGCCCTGCCACAGG
>JAKIXW010000319.1:0-261 GCA_022708865.1 Acidobacteriota bacterium | reverse complement strand
GGCCGCCCCTGCCGCGCCCGGCCGGCCTCGTTCCGGTCACGAGCACGCGAGCCGTCGCCCCCGCGGGTAGCCGTCATGACCGAACCAGACAGTCACTCGGCACGTGCGTCATCCACCCATCGTGCGGCCCACGATGGCTGGAGGCAACCCGCGCGCACGTAGGCAGGACGTTGCTGGTTATGTTTCACGGGGCGTCGTCTGCGGGCGGGTGTCGGGGTAGCAGGGCAGGATGTCCGCTATGCCGCCCAACCACCTCTCCCT
>JAKIXW010000318.1 GCA_022708865.1 Acidobacteriota bacterium | reverse complement strand
CTCCATCGCCATGTACTCCTGCGTACCGGCCAATGAGGTTGCCACCGTCTGATAGAACTTGTTGTCCAGAATCGCTTGTGCGCGTTCGGGTTCCGAGTGCTCGATCACCATCTCGTCGAAGGTGCGCCGCATGTCGAGCATCATCGCCGACAGGTCGCCGGGCACGCTCTCGTCGAGCGGAACCCGCTGGGGGGTGTTGCCCAGATCCTTGACCCCGAGTGCCTGGGCCAGCCGGCGGGCCGGGTCGATGGTCAGCACCACGACGCTGCGGCCGTACTCGGCGGCGCGCAACGCCATGGCCGCCGCCGTCGTGGTCTTGCCGACACCGCCGGCGCCGCAACAGACGACCACGCGGTTGCTGCGGTCGGCCAGGATCGAGCCCATGTCCAGGGTGCGAGGTGTGGTGCTCATCGGTCAGACCTCACTTTTCGCTCTTCGCATCGCTCGTGCCTCGCTCTGCTCATCACTCAGCGGACTCCCTGTTGTGCCAACGCCTCGGCCAGCTCGTAGAGGCTGCCGAGATCGATGCCGTCGTTGATGGCCGGAAGTTCCAGACGCGGCACGTCGATCTCATCGAGCGCCTCGGCGCTCTCGGCGCGGGCCCGGATCCGGGTGGCGTGCTCGATGGTCTCGGTGAGCAGTCCGGCGAAGTCGGCGTCGGCGAGCTTCACGCCCACCCGGCCGAGGTCGGCACGAACCGTCTCCGCGTCGATCACCCCGTCGGCGGCCGCCAGCAGCGCATCCGACGGCAGGATCGCGGGGATGTTGCGGTTGACGATGACGCTGCCGATCGGCAGGTCCAGTTCCCGCAGTTCCTCGATGGCCTCGATGGTCTCCTGGATGGGCAGCGACTCGAGCAGCGTGACCAGATGGATCGCGGTGTTCTCGGAGTGCAGGATGTTGACCACACTCTCGGCCTGCGCGTGCACCGGCCCGCCCTTGGCCAGTTCCGACACCGCCTTGGTGACGTCGAGGAACCGCGAGATCCGGCCGGTGGGCGGTGAATCCACCACGATCGCGTCGTAGCGCTGTTTGTGGTCGTTCTCCGTGCGGGTGACGATCTCCCGGATCTTCCCGGTGAGCAGCACGTCGCGCAGACCGGGCGCGATGGTGGTGGCGAACTCGATGGCGCCGATGCGGCGCATGGCCTGACCCGCCAGCCCCAGCCGGTAGAACATGTCGAGGTATTCGAGGAACGCCGCCTCGATGTCGATGGCGAGTGCGTTGACCACGCCGCCGCCCTCGGCGGTGGCGATCTTCTGCTCCTTGTACGGCAGCGGCGGCACGTCGAAGAGCTGCGCAATCCCTTGGCGCTCTTCGACTTCCACGAGCAGCACCTTGCGACCGCCGGCCGCCAGCGTCAGGGCCAGAGCGGCGGCCACCGTCGATTTGCCGGTGCCGCCCTTGCCCGTGACGAAATGGAGCCGGGCCTTGGCCAAGCGGGAGGGCCAGCCGACGAGATGTCCGCCGCTTGCTGTGGTCACCATGAGTGCATGCTAACCAACAGGCACACCCGGTTAAGCTCCAACCATGAGTGAGCTGACCACGTGGGAGTACGCGACCGTGCCACTGCTGACCCACGCGACCAAGCAGATCCTCGATCAGTGGGGCGCCGACGGCTGGGAGCTGGTGTCCGTGCTGCCCGGACCGACCGGCGAGCAGCACGTGGCGTACCTCAAGAGGCCCAAGTGAGCCACCGGGAGAAGCTGACCGAACTCGGTCTGGAACTGCCGCCGGTGGTCGCGCCCCTGGCGTCCTACGTGCCGGCGGTGCGCAGCGGCAACCTCGTCTTCACGTCCGGCCAGTTGCCGATGGTGGACGGCAAGTTGGTGCACAGCGGGAAGGTGGGCGCGGCCGTCACCCCGGAACAGGCCGCCGACCTGGCGCGCATCGCGGCCTTCAACGCACTGGCCGCGATCGACGCCCTGGTGGGCCTCGACGTGGTGACCCGCGTGGTCAAGGTCGTCGGGTTCGTCGCCTCGGCTTCCGGTTTCACCGGTCAACCCGCGGTGGTCAACGGCGCCTCGAACTTCCTGGGCGAGGTGTTCGGCGATGCCGGCGCACACGCCCGCTCGGCCGTCGGGGTCGCCGAACTGCCCCTGGATGCACCCGTCGAGATCGAGCTCGTCGTGGAGATCGCGGCAGAGGCCGGCTGATCCTGGAACATCCCGCCGTCGGCCAGCTGCGCGCGGTCACCGAGACCGCGTCGGTCCTGCTGTGCGACAACCCCGGGATCATGACGCTCGAGGGCACCAACACCTGGATCCTGCGCGGCCCCGGCAGCGCCGAGTTCGTCGTCGTCGACCCCGGCCCCGACGACGACGCGCACCTCGCGCGCATCGCCGAACTCGGCACGGTGGCACTGGTGCTGATTAGCCACCGGCACGGCGACCACACCGACGGGATCGACAAGCTGGTGGAGTCGACGGGCGCGGTGGTCCGTTCGGTGGGCAGCGGATTCCTGCGCGGGCTCGGCGGGCCGCTGACCGACGGCGAGGTGATCGACGCGGCCGGACTGCGCATCACCGTGCTGGCCACGCCGGGGCACACCGCCGACTCGGTGTCGTTCCTGCTCGACGACGCGGTGCTGACCGCCGACACCGTGCTGGGCCGTGGCACCACCGTCATCGACAGCGAGGACGGCTCGCTGCGGGACTACCTGGAATCGCTGCATCGGCTGGCCGGTCTGGGCGGCCGGCGGGTCCTGCCCGGCCACGGGCCCGAGCTGCCCGACATCCGCGACGTCACCGCGATGTATCTGGCCCACCGTCGGGAACGGCTCGACCAGGTGCGCGGCGCGCTACGGGAACTCGGTGAGGACGCCGGCGCCCGACGGATCGTCGAACACGTCTACACCGACGTGGACGAAAAGCTATGGGACGCAGCCGAGAAATCGGTGCAGGCGCAGCTCGACTACCTGCGGTCCTGAAACACCCGTCCGACAACGACGAAATGGTGCGGCTTACTCGTACGAATTCGCCGAAAGGTACGTTTCGGCGAGGATCACCGCGCGCGGCGGGCCAGGCGCTCGCTGTCGCTGATCAGAACGCTCTTGCCCTCCAGGCGGATCCACCCGCGATGGGCGAAGTCGGCCAGTGCCTTGTTGACCGTCTCGCGGGAGGCGCCCACCAACTGGGCGATCTCCTCCTGCGTCAGATCGTGGGTGACCCGCAGCGCGCCACCCTCCTGGGTGCCGAATCGCTGGGCCAGCTGCAGCAGCTGCTTGGCCACCCGGCCCGGCACGTCGGTGAAGATGAGGTCGGCCAGGTTGTTGTTGGTGCGGCGCAGCCGGCGTGCCAGCACCCGCAGCAACTGCTCGGCGATCTCCGGCCGATCGGCGATCCACGCCCGCAACGCCTCGCGGTCCATCGACACCGCGCGCACCTCGGTGATGGTGGTGGCGCTGGACGTCCGGGGGCCCGGGTCGAAGATCGACAGCTCACCGAACATGTCCGACGGACCCATGATGGTCAGCAGATTCTCCCGGCCGTCCG
>JAKIXW010000317.1 GCA_022708865.1 Acidobacteriota bacterium | reverse complement strand
GCGATCTTCGCCGCACCGGTGTCGATTGCCTCTTCGGTGCGCTCGGTGTTGACGCGCTTGCCGAGGTGCTCTTCCATCCACATCCGGGCACCGCCGGCACCGCAGCAGAAGCCGCGGTCGGCGTGCCGGGGCATCTCGGTGAGCGTGGCACCGGAATCGCCGATCAGCTCACGCGGTGCGTCGTAGACCTTGTTGTGCCGGCCGAGGTAGCAGGGATCGTGGTAGGTGACGTTCTGTTCCAGCGAGTTGACCGGGACCAGCTTCTTGTCGCGGACCAGCCGGTTGAGCAACTGGGTGTGGTGCAGAACGGTGTAATTGGCGCCGATCTGCTTGTACTCGCGGCCCATCGTGTTGAAGCAGTGCGGGCAGGTGACCACGATCTTGCGGTCGACCGTCTCGACACCCTCGAACAGGTCGTTGATGGTCTCGATGTTCTGCGCGGCCAGCTGCTGGAACAGGAACTCGTTGCCGGCGCGGCGCGCGGAGTCGCCGGTGCAGGTCTCGCCGTCGCCGAGCACCAGGAACTTGACCCCGGCCACCGACAGCAGCTCGGCCACGGCCTGGGTGGTCTTCTTGGCGCGATCCTCGTAGGCGCCGGCGCAGCCGACCCAGAACAGGTACTCGAAGCCGTCGAAGCTCTCGACGTCCTTGCCGTGGACGGGGACGTCGAACTCGACCTCGTCGATCCAGTTCAGGCGCTCCTTGGCGTTCTGACCCCAGGGGTTGCCCTTGTTCTCCAGGTTCTTGAACAGCACACCGAGCTCGGAGGGGAACTCCGACTCCATCAGCACCTGGTAACGGCGCATGTCCACGATGTGGTCGATGTGCTCGATGTCGACGGGGCACTGCTCGACGCAGGCGCCGCAGGTGGTGCAGGACCACAGCACGTCGGGGTCGATCACACCGCCCTGTTCGGCGGTGCCGACCAGCGGGCGGACGGCCTGCTCGGGACCCGAGCCGGGAACGCGGCCGAAGCCGGATTCGGGAACGTGGTGACCCTCTTCCTTGACCGTCTCCATGTCCAGACCCTCGAGCTCATGGGTCTTACCGCCGATGATGTACGGCGCCTTGGCGAACAGGTGGTCGCGCAGGTCCATGATGACGAGCTTGGGCGACAACGGTTTTCCGGTGTTCCACGCCGGGCACTGGGACTGGCAGCGACCGCACTCGGTGCAGGTCGCCATGTCGAGGTTGCCCTTCCAGGTGAAGTCCTCGATCTTGCCCTTGCCGAGGATGGCGTCCTCCGGCGGATCGTCGAGGTCCAGCAGCTCACCGTTGTACTCCAATGGCAGCAGCGGGCCGAGGCCGTTGGGCAGGCGTTTGAAGGTGACGTTGACCGGCGCCAGGCCGATGTGCAGGTGCTTGGAGTGCAGCACGATCAGCAGGAACGCCAGCATGACGCCCAGGTGCGCCATGAGGGCGCCGGATTCCAGCCACACGTTGGCGGTCTCACCCAGGGGGTGCAGCAGCCTGGCCATTCCGTCGGAGAAGAACGCGCCCGACTGATAGGGGAAGTCCTTGCCCAGCACGTTCACCGCGGCACCGCGGAAGACCGCGTACGTCGCGATGACCAGGAAGATCATGAACAGGATCAGCCAGGCGCCACCGGTGTGCGAGCCGTAGAACCGCGACGAGCGGCCGATGTCCTCGGGCTTGGAGCGCAGCCGGATGATGGCGAAGACGATGATGCCGGCCAGCACCGCGACGGCGAAGAAGTCCTGAAGGAAGCCCAGCGCCGGCCACCGCCCGACGAACGGGATGTGGAACTTGGGGTCGAACAACACCCCGAACGCCTCGACGTACACCGAGCCCAGAATGAAGAAGCCCCACATCGTGAAGAAGTGTGCGATGCCGGGGATCGACCATTTCAGGAGCTTCGTCTGAGCGAAGACCTCCTTGTTCTGGTTGATCATCCGCGTCAGGAATTCGTTCTTGCGGCCCTTCTCGTCCTTGACGGGCTGCCCGGAGCTGATCAACTTGGTCAGCCAGAGGACGCGCTTGGCGGCGAACGCGAGCACGATCACTGTCGCGGCCAGGGCGAGGATCATTCGCCACAACCCCAGTGTGTGTTCGAGATTCTCGAGACTCTCCACCGAACGCCTCCATATCGCTGGTTACCCGTGGGTAACTTAAGCATGGTTACTCGCGAGTAACTTGGCTTCTGTCAGCTCATAGTGACATTTGTGAATATCGGGGCGCTACCGAGGCTTACCTAAGTTGGGGCCGAATGTGGTGGCCCTCTCAGGATTGCGGCATACCCACGGGGGCCAGGATCGCGCGCAACATCGACAACATCTCGGACCGCGATTCGGCACCGAGCCGGCGCCGGATCCGGGCGACGTGATGTTCGACGGTCTTGGCCGAGATGAACAGCTGGGCACCGATGTCGCGATAGGGCATGCCGAGCAGCAGCAACTCGGCCACCTCGCGCTCGCGCTCCGACAACGGCGACTGTCCGGGCGTCGTCGGTCGGTGGGCAGCCGGACCGGTGGAACGGCCGGGCTCTTCGGTTGGATCGGTCGCCAGCTTCATGTCCCGGGCGATCTGCAACATCGACCCGGATGTGCGGGCGTCGTCGGCCTGTAGCGCGGCCTCGCCCGCCAATCGGGTCGCGTCCCAGGTCAGGCCATGGACCGCCAGGCCCTTCGCGGCGGCACCGACGTCGTCGGGATCGACCTGGCGGGCCAGCACACGCAACCAGGCGCGACCGGCCGTCGCCAGGACCGTCGCGAATCCGCTGTCCGTCGCCGCGCTCGCCAGCGCCTGCCCGTGGGGGGTCATCGCGCCGGGTGAGCCCGCCAGGATGGCGGCGTGCACGCCCGCCCAGTGCAGTGGCAATGACCAGGCCGGCGGGTCACCGAGCGCGCGCAGCACCGCGAACGCCTGGTCCACCGCGTAGCGGATCCGATCGGGTTGCTGCAGCCGCTCGGCGCAGATCCACAATTCGCCCAGGGGCAGCAGGCAGTACAGGTCGACGGAGTAGTCGGCCAGCTCCTCCATGGCACTGAACCAGTGCTGCGGCAGCGCTCCCGTGTCGCCGGTGCGCCTCGCCAGGGCGGCCCGCAGGGTCGACAACCACAGAGCCTCGCGTCGATGCAGCGTGGCACCACCGGCGGCGGCCGCCTCCAGGTCGAGGGCCGCGGCGCCCAGTTGGCCGTCCTGCATCCGCATCCAGGCCCGCAACAGCCGATGCCGCGGCCCGAACACCGGATCATCGTCACCGAGCTCCACCGCCCGGCCGATCACCGCCCGGGCCCGCACGGCGTCGCCGGCATGCAGCGCTGCCAGGGTGGTCAGCGCGGCGGCGCTGTCCGGCATCGCGAGGTCCGTTGCGGCCGCCGGCCCCAGCGCCTGCCCCAGCCGGGCCGCCGCGGTCGAGTACGGCTGGTCGAGCGTCATCAGGAGGCCGTCGGCCAGGCTGCGGACGGCCCGCGCCGTCGATGTCGGCGGACCGGCGCTGGTGCTGGCGGCCAGCTCCCGGGCCGGGCCGGGCTGGCCGGCACCGATCAGGACGACGACGCCGGCGGCGCTCGTCTCGGGGGCGGGGACGGGGGCG
>JAKIXW010000316.1 GCA_022708865.1 Acidobacteriota bacterium | reverse complement strand
TCTTGTACCGTTCGAGGTTCCGGCCGAACGGCCGCATGTGCGCCGGCAACGTCCCGGTCCAGCCCTGCTTCACCAGTTCGGCTTCGACACGGGTGAGCCGTTCGACGGGTGCCAGCTCGGCCGCTTCGACGACGGCACGGCGTGCGACCGATCGTGCGCCGAGCTCCTGGGCGAGCGAGCCCATGCCGCCGCGCAGCATCAACGCGAGGAACTCCTCGCCGGCCGCTCGAGGGATGAACGCGAGACGGAGCAGCACGGCGGGCTTCCAGATGCGGTTCATCATCGGTTCGATCAGCGGGGCGTCAGCGATCCCGAGGAACTTCGCGAGGTGCCCGGACATCGCAGCCTTGCGGAGCTCGTGCAGGTCGGGCATGACGACCTTCATCGCCTGGTCGCTGGGGAGCAGCGCAGCGGCACGTTCGATGCCGTCGAGGACGAGCTTGTCGACGTCGCCGGCGCCGTACACCTGCAGGTTGCGCTGCAGGATCTTCTCCATCATCTCCCGGCCTTCCTGGTGCGCCTTCGCGCCGGACATGGTCAGGAGGTTGTCGAGCCAGCCGTTCATCAGCCGCAGCCGGTCGGCCGGGTTCGCGGCGTTCAGGATCGCGTTCGACCACTGGCGGCGCGCGTAGCTCGGCATACCCATGTAGCGGCCGAGCTCCATCAGCTTCGGGATGTCGTCAGTTGCGGACAGGCCGTGCTCGGCGTCGTTGACGAGCGCGATCACACGGTCCTTCGGGATCATCGTCGTGATCGACGTGAGCAGCTCACCGACCTGCTGACCGGCCCACGACCGGCCGAGGAACCGGCCCATCCGGGTCGCCACATCCTGGCTGGGTGCATGCCACGGCATGATGATCTGGCCGATGTCGTCGACCTCGCCGTACAGCGACGCCGGGAACATCGCACGGAGCAGCTCGTCGTCCGCCATCGCGTCGGCCACCAGCGGCGCCGAGTCGGCGTCGACGCGCAGCATCCGCTTGCCCTGCTCGACGAGCGCCTCCTCCATGCGCGGATCGACCATCGCGTCGGTCATCCGGCGCAGACCCATCGTGATCTGCTTCCACCGTTCGGTACCACGACCGAGGCCCTGCAGGATCACACCATCGGCGGCCTTCACCGTGCCGACGCCACGCATCAGCGGCGCCAGCTTCGTCTTGTCGATCATGTACCGGTTGAACTGCTCGAGCCCGAACTCGGCCAGCCCCTCGGTGGCCTGCAGCTCCCGCTTGTACGCGAGCGCGTCGAGATAGATCGGGGAGAACCCGGGGACGATCTGGCGGATCACCTCGAAGTTCTCAGCGTCGATCGCCTTCGCGACGATCTCGTGCGCCCGGCGCACCGCAGGCTGTGCCGCCTGGATGTTCAGGAACCGGGCAATCGCCTGCGGGCCGTCGTCGACGACCATGCCGAGCCGGCGGGCCTTGTACAGCTTGAAGATCTCGGTGCCGACCAGGGTCGGGTCGACCGCCACCTGGAACGCTGCGTCGGCAGCGCCGGACAGCAGGTGGTAGCCGGTGCTGCCCGGATCGAAGATCAAGCCGGCCAGGTCACGGCCTGGGCTGATCTTGCCGTTGCGGAGCACGGCGACGGCTTCACGGAACGTCGGGTCCTGGGTGACGTCGTACAGCATCTGGAACGCCTGCTGGTACTCCGGGGTTCCCTCGGTCGCGTAGCGGCCGACGATCGCCTGCAGCTTCGCCAGCTCCGCGTTCGCGCCGCCGTCACCCATCTGCCCTTCGGCGACCGACCCCATCTCGCGAGCCAGGTCCTCGACGGAGATGTCGGCGTCCGCGACTTCCTTCGCGAGCGTGATGATCCGGGGCTCACCGAGCAGGTCCCGGGCGCGGGCGACCGCGTCGCGCTTGAACGTCCGTTCGCCGTCCTCGGCGGCACGGAACGCCTCCGCGAAGTCCATCGGGTTCGTGATCGCCGCGCCGGCCGCACCGAACAGCAGCCCAGCACCACCGACCTCTCCGAGCGTACGGAGCGTCCCAGCGTTCGCCGCGCGGCCACGCGTCGCCGCAATCAGCCCGACACCGAGCACGGCGCCGGCAGCGGCCTGCCACTGGTTCCGGTCGTCCATCGTGCGGATCGTCCGGTACAGCTGCGCCGGCTTGTCCATCACCCAGTTCAGCCCGTCCCACGCGACACCACCGACAGCCGTCGCCGCCTTGTTGAACCCGCCGATCACACCGCCGACCACATCGTCGACCGGGCCAAGCAGCTGACCCCACGCGCTCTCCTCCGGATCGTCGGGGCGGCGGTAGCCGAGCTGGGTGAGTGCCTGCTGACGTGCCGGTGGCAGCTGCTCCCACAGTGCCCGCTGCGCGCCGGACGACATCGACTCCATCTGCAGGGCGAGGTTGTCGCCCATCATCATCCCGTACGTGCCGACCGCGTTCACCGCCAGGTCCTCGAGCTCCATCGGCAGCTCGGCCATAGCGAGGAGCGCCTGCGGGTTCTCGGCCATGTACGGGTTCAGCGACGAGATCAGCCGCACCCTGTTCGACCGATCGATGTCGGCTCCGACGTTCCGGTTCCGGTTGATGAGGTCGATGCTCACAGGCCCGCCCGATCTGCGAGCTCGCGCAGGTACGGATCACCGGTCGCTGCGGCGAGCTGGCGCAGCGTGTTCCCGGTCGGGTTGCCCCGGCGGAAGGTCAGCACCTCAGGGCCGGGGCCCGGGCCGATCGGCAGGCCGGCGGTCACCGGTTCCTGCGGGCGGCGTGTCGGGTTCGTCAGGATCCCGGCGCGGCCGCTCATCTGCTGCGCGGCGGCGATCGCCGCCTGGTACTGCTCGGCGCGCACCTGATCCGGCGACGGGGCCGCGACCGCACCGGCCGTGGACCCGACCCGTGCAGCCCACCCCGGCGTCGGCTCCGGCTCCGAGTAGGCGGCACCGACTGCTGCACCGGCACCTGCCCCGCCGCCGGGCTGCGGGCGCGGCTGGATCGCCGGGGCGGGCATCGCCTCCGCGAGACGCTGCTGCTCGACTCCCATCCCGTACTGCTGGCCGGGCACCGGCGCGATCGGCTGACCAGGCGCGCCGCTGTTCGTCCGTCGTGTCCTCGGCATCGTCAGCCTCCTGCCTTGCGAATCGGCCAGCACGCCCGACACTGGCGATATGACGTGCCGGGCGGCGTGTAGGTGTTGTCCGGAGTGAACTCGTGGCCGCGCACACAGTGAGTCACTACACGCTGAGCGCGTCGGCCCTTGGCGATCATGTCGGCCGTATTGTCAGCGGCCGTCCCGACGAACAGATGGCTCGGATTGACGCACAACGGCTGGTCGCAGGTGTGACACACCAGCGCTCCTTCTGGGATCGGGCCGATCCAGAGCTGGTACGCCACCCGATGTGCGTACTCGGTTCGATCGTTGACAGAGAGGCAGCCGTACTTGTTGCGGCGCGCGCCGATCCAGAGCCAGCACTCGTCGCTCTTGGCGACCTTCGGCCAGAAGCGTTCTTCGGGAGTTCCCGTGATGCGCTTCGTGTAGAACTTACCCATTCCCCTTCTCCTATTTCGTATGTGCTTATCTTACCTGTTCAACTGTGGTTTTCACCTAGTGACACTCCT
>JAKIXW010000315.1 GCA_022708865.1 Acidobacteriota bacterium | reverse complement strand
AGAACCCCCGGTTGCGCAGCACAAGGCCTGTCGCGGAGGCCGCTCAACCTCTACCGGGGGTTTTCCAACCGCCATCAACCATGGGGTAAAAATCGAAGCTGACGAACCGCCACCGAGGCCTGATCCTAGATTGACACCGTACTTCGATTTACGACAACCGATCGGCTGCCGGAGCATGTCCCGAGTCTCGTGGATTCTTGGTGACGATCCATGGTGAACTCTAGGCGGCGGCACCGACAGCTTCGGTACCGGCGGCGGTTTTGGGGTGGGCGTGTCGATGTAGGGCAGCTACGAGCTGGGGCATCTGCTTGTGGCCCTTGATGCGGCGGAAGGCTCGCTCGGCGTTGAGCATGCCGGCTGCGGTCCAGCGCAGCACCATCTGCCCGTCGCGCCAGCGGGTGACGTTTCGGTTGGTGGTGCGCGCGATCGAGATCATCGACTCGACTGGGTTGGAGGTTGTCAGTGTTTTGGCGAGCCGGCCGTCGATGCCCAGACGGGCGACGGTGAACATCTCGTCCAGCCCCTCGCGCAGCGACGCGGCCGCGCCGGGATAGTTCTTCTCCAGTTGCGCAGCAAGGCTTTTGGCATTGGCTAGCCCGGTGTGGGGGTCAGGGTGGCCGAACGCCTTGACCAGCTTGGCATCCACCCAGGCCTGCTCCTTATCGGGCAGGTGATCGGCGACATTCCTACGCTTGTGCAGGGTGCATCGTTGGATCGCAGCCTTGGCGCCGAACACCTCACGCACCGCGGCGGCCAATGCCTTGGCCCCGTCGCAGACAACCAGCAGTCCGTCATCGAAGCGCAGGCCACGCTCAACGAGATCGGCCAACAGCGAGCACACCACCGTCTTGTTCTCGGTGGAGCCGTCCCACAACCCGACCGGCTTCTTCGTGCCGTCGGCGGTGATCGCCAGCGCCACCACCACGCACCGGCCAGCCATATGCTCCCCGTCGAGCATGAGCACCTTGATGTCCTCGCCGGCCAAGTCGCGGCTCATCAACTCGGCCAGCGCGGTCTCGGTCTGCTTGACGAATCGACGCGAGATCGCCGACTTCGAAGTGGATTTCTGTGTGCCGCTGACTTTTTCGCCGACCGGCTCGGCGGTGCGGGCGTGCCGGCGAGTGGCCACCCCGGCGGCCATCCGCTCCATCACCACCTGAGTCAGCAGGTCGTCAGCAGCGAAGTGGGCGTAGCTGGTCAACGGCACCTCATGGCCCTCGACGGTGCGTGCCCGCGGCCGCTCGACCGGCACCCGGCGACCGCCAAGAGTCACCGATCCCTTCTCGGCGCCATGGCGCACCGCGGCGCGATCCGGGTTGTGCTTGCCCTTGGGTCCGGCAATCTCGGTGATCTCGGCCTCAAACATCGCGGCCATCACCGCCATCCCGGCGGCCACGCTCATCGCCATCAGCCCTTCACGCGCGGCATCGGCGATATCGGTCATCGCCAGCGCGATCTCCTCCGGCAACTCGGGCAGAGCGGCAGCATCGATCGTGTCAGCGAGACGAACAGTAGGTACGGTCTTCATGGCGGTCCCTTACTCCTTCTTCGAGGTGTACTTGGCGGTTCACCCGAAGACCTACCATCAGGCAGGCCTCAGGTGAGGGACCGTCACCTCAAATTCCACGAAGAACGGGACAACCTCGCGCCTCACGAAGGTCTGCCTCATCAATAGGCCAGTCATCGTCGTCGAGTGCAGCCCTGGTGTCCTCGTCGGCCGGGTCAGGCCCTTCCCACACCGCGGCTTCGGTAGGGGGTAGCGGCTCGTCGAAGTCATCTGGGACAGCAAGGTCGGGCAGTTGACCGAAGCGGCGCGGGGGAGTGGGGGGCAGAGGAAGTCCTGATCCGGCGTCACCGCCCTGGTTTGTCATGCCTCCAGGATAGGGTGGGGTTGACCCCTGATGGTGGACACCTGACTGGTGGGACTGCTGGTCTCACGGGAAGGATGTCCGTATGTCGGGCAAGCGTAAGAAGTACACCCCGGAGTTTCGGGAGCAGGCTGCCCGCCTGGTGATCGAGACGGGTCGTCCGATCGCTCATGTGGCCGCCGAGATCGGTGTCGGTGAGCAATTGCTGGGCCGCTGGGTGCACCAGGCTCGGCGCGCCGCCTGCGCCGGGGATAATGGCGCGGTGCTTGATGCTGATGAGCGGGCCGAGTTGGAGCGGTTACGCAAGGAGAACGCCGAATTGCGTTTGGACCGGCAGTTTTTGAAAAAAGCCGCGGCCTTCTTCGCCTCCGAACAGAACCCGTAGACGCCTACGTTCTGATCGAAGCGGAGAAGGCCACCTACGCGATCACCCGGATGTGCGAACTGCTGGAAGTCTCTCGCTCAGGGTTCTACAAATGGCGCAAAACCCAGGCCGCGGGACCCTCGCTGGCGGCGCAGCGGCGTGCCGAGCTCGACGCCAAGGTCGCGGCCTTCCACAAGGCCTCTGACGGCGTGTACGGCGCTCCACGGATCCTGGCCGACCTGCGCGATGGCGGTGAGACGGTGTCGCGCAAGACGGTGGCCGCCTCGCTGCGTCGCCAGGGCCTGGCCGGGATCAGCCCACGTACCTTCGCGCCGGCGACCACGATCGTCGATCTGGATGCCCCGGTGCCCAAAGACCTGGTCAAACGCCGGTTCGACGTCGGCGAACTCGACCGGGTCTGGACGTCGGACATCACGTATTTGCGCACCGGTGAGGGCTGGCTGTACCTGTGCGCGGTCCGCGACGGCTGCAGCCGGCGGGTGATCGGCTGGGCCATCGATGAGCACATGCGCACCGACCTGGTCGAGGCGGCCGTGGCGATGGCGGTGGCGATGCGCGGCGAGTTGGCCGAGCAGGTCGTGCTGCACGCTGACCGCGGCTGCCAATTCACCAGCGCGCAGCTGGCCCGGTTCGCCCGCGATCACAACCTGGCCCGCTCAGTGGGCCGTACCGGAGTGTGCTGGGACAACGCCCAGCAGGAATCATTCTGGGGCACAATGAAAGTCGAGTTCTATGACCGCTACTTGTGGCCCACCAAGGCAGCCGCTAAGCTCGCCGTCGGCGACTGGATCGAACGGGTTTACAACCGCCGCCGGCGCCACTCGGCCCTCGGAATGACCTCACCGGTCGACTACGAGAACCGGATCACTCAGACGGCACAAGCCGCCTGACCCTGTGTCCACCAAACGGGGTCAAGCCCAAGGGAAGTTGGGGCATCCGGCGCGGGAACGGACGGGCTTACCCTGGTGGGCGACACACTAAGGCGCTCGCTTCCAGGCTGAGGCAGCTACCTGCTAATACAGTGGATGAGGTGCCGCTAGTGCGCCCAGAATCCTGTCAGGGCCCCCATATCACCGTCAGACTTCTCCCGCCCTGCGCCTCGTCGCAGTCAAACTTGCCGCAACAGATGCTAGTCGCACGACTGTGCACGTATCCCGTCCCGCTTCCGCGCGACTCTCCCTGCACCTGTTGACGGGCTCACCCATCAGCGTGAGCTCGAAGCCGACTCCGTAAGTTGACCAGCCATTTAAATTGACTGCTGGACTGAAACTTTCATGGTCTGCCACGATAAGGCGCGCCTGTATTGCGCATCGAAGCTGGGTCTT
>JAKIXW010000314.1 GCA_022708865.1 Acidobacteriota bacterium | reverse complement strand
CCGTGTGGCTCAGCTGACCGAACCCGGTGGCCATGGCCACGAGGCGACCGAAATCCTCTGCGCCGGAGAATGATCGGCTGGATTCGACCACGACCAATATTGGCTCGACAGCACCCTTGCCGTACTGCTCCTCGACCAGATCGTGACCCTGGCGTACCGACGAACTCTTCGGCAGGACCGAGGCATCGGCACTGTCTGTCCGGAGTCCGAGCACGGGCGTCGCGAGGGCGAGCAGGACGGCAGAGGTGACCACCAGCGCAACAATCGGTCTGTTCATGATGGCCCGGGCAAGCCTGTCCCAGCGACGACGTGACCGATCCCGGTTCGACAGCAGCCACGGCACGCGCCACCCCGCCACACGAGGCCCGAGCACGTACAACACAGCGGGAAGGACAATAAGACAGGACAACACCGCTGTTGCCACGCCGATGATCCCGGCGAATGCGATCGAACGGATTTGCGGCAGGTCGACGATGAACAGGGTCGCCAACGCGGCGGCGACCGTGATTCCCGAGGCGGCAACGGTGCGCCCGGCGGTTCGCATGGTATTGGCGAGTGCGGCTCCTCGATCCGAACCGGCCACCTCGTCGATGAACCGTCGGATCATGATTAGCGAATAGTCCACGCTGACACCGAGTCCCAGCATGGTGACGATGCTCTGCACAATGACGGTCAGTTGGACGACGCTCGCAAGCCAGGTGAGCGCTCCCGTCGCGACGACGATCGCCGTCACGCTCACGACGAGGGAGATCAGCGCGGCGACGACACTGCGGTACAGCATCAACAGGATCACTACGACCAGCGGAAGCAATATCAGTTCGATGCGTGTAAGAGCCTCCGCGCCAACCGCGTTGGTTTCGGCGAACGCTGCCGCCTGGCCTACCAGGTAGACCCGCAATCCTTCCGTGCTGAAGCGCGATAGCCCCTGCATGACCTCGGGAAGAACCCTTTTCGCCGTGCCGTCGTCGATGCCGAGTTCGAGCGTTGTGAGCGTTGTCCTGGCGTCTCGGCCGAGCAGCTCATTTCGTTGCGGCGAAGGCAGCGAACTCCAACCCATCTGTCCGCGGACCAGCAGCTGCGGATCGGCGGTGATCTGCTCGGTCACATCAGCCACGCGCCGGTCGAATTCGGTCGACGGCGCGCTGAACCGGTCGTCGTGAATCAGCAGCGTGACCGTCGATGAACCGCGCCCCACAAAGCCGGCGTTCTGTGCCGACTCGGCCCGCGCCTCCTGCGATCCGGCCGCGGTCCAGCCGCCCCCACTGAGCCGACCGTTCAGGTGTGTGGAGTAGAGCCCACAGAGCAGGAGCAGGGCGACTGTCATCGTGAGGATCCAGGCGGCGTATCGGGAAATCCATCGCGCGTAAATCTCCATCGGTCTGCCCTCCTCTAGGCGATGCTGTGGAGCAGAGTCTGGATACAACCGTCCGCGAAACTGTTTGCGGCCCCGTGGGATACCACGGCATCGGGGTACGTGAAGTTCCAGAACAGTTCGCTGTGGCTCGTGTTGACGGTCGCGAGGAAGTAGCCGGTCGACGGCACCGCTGAGATGAACTGGGCACCGGAGAGCCGCCAGTCGCCGATTCGCTCCGCGAACTCGTAACGACCGAGGTTCGAGATGCTGACGTTGAGTGGGCCGGTCCGCTCGACGAACCCGAATTCCTTGGAGCTCATGGCCAGCGACGGTGGGCAGATGAAGCGCCATGCCCAGAGCAAGGTGAGGTGCCGCCCAGATCGCCGCCGCCGGCCGAGCGACCGATTGATCTGCCGGGCGATCGACCAGAGGTCAAGGTCGCTACCGAAACGCACGATCGACGGCACCGCGGTCACGTAACTGCCGGCCTCGTTGGTCGACACCGGAGGATCGAGTTCCGAGCGGAAGTCGACCGGCGAGCCGATGCAGATCCGTCCCGAATCTCTTTGCGCAGCAGCGGGGCCGATGACCATCGCCATCGCGGCCGCGAGCGCGCCGTGTACGGTGACGCCTTCCTGCCGACATCGGCGGGTCAGGCCGTCCAGTTGCACCGAGGTCAACATGCGCCGGACCAGCCTGGTCCTCCGCCGCGCCGGGTTCACGACACACTCCGGCGTGAGCCGGTCGGGAGGTAATAGCACCGTGGCCAATCCCTCGGCCAATCCGGCCGCGGCGAGCCTGACGGCGCCCCGTAGGCCACGATGACGTGCGGGCAACAGATCTTCGGCGGCATCGATGGTGCGCCGCGACCCAACGGCGTCGCCATTGGCGGCCGCCCGCTCGATCAGCCTTTGCAGCAGTGTCAACGCCGTCGTTCCGTCCGCAACGACATGCGACAACGTCAGCACGAGGTCATGCTGTTCCTGTTGCGCATCACAGACGACGTCGACGATCCGGGCCAGCGGGCCCGAGCGCCAATCCACCGATGTGCCGAGCTCGTGGTCCTCGACCTGACGCTCCCATTCGCACTCGTCACCGTGCACCGTGCGAACCGGAATGGGCCGTGGCGACGGCGTGAACGCCGGGTGGGCACCGTCGGCGTCGGCATGGATCGCTACTCGCAGCAGCGGGTGTTCGGCTGCGACTTCGGCAGCCGCCCGCTCCAGCAGACCATTGGGGAAATGGCCTGTAAGGTGCACGCGGGCAACAACATTAAGGTGAGATATCTGATCGGCGATCCAGTACCATCGCTCAACCGGGCTGAGCGGGCGTGACACTTCGGTACGGGTCACGGTTTCCATCCCAGATCGAATCGCATGGGGCGGGTGGTCTGCCGCACCAGCGATCGCATCGGCGCACAGCGCAACCCGAGGTCGCGCGCCGCGCAAGCGACCGGATTCTGCGCCTGCTCCAATCTGTTGAGCCGCCGCGAGCTGCGCACCAGCATTCCAGCGCGGTTCCGACGCCGGTCCTCATAGGTGCGCAGGGCCGCTACCGGATCGGGTATCCGGGCGATCGCCTCCGCCAACACGTAACCGTCCTCCACCGCGGAGCTGGCGCCTTGTGACCTGCTGGTGAGCATCGGATGCGCGGCATCGCCCAGCAGCGTGATCGGCCCCCTGCCCCACCGCTCGAGGAAGGGCCGATCCTGACCGGGCACACTGATGATGGCGTCCGCCGGTGTTCGCTCGATCACCTCGACCACTTCGGGCGCCCAGCCGTCGAATGCGGAGAGGATATCCGCCTTGTCACCGTGCCAGTCACGCGCCCGCGCGGACGGCATGTTCTTCGTTCCCCACCAGTAGGCCATCCCGCCACCAATGTCGATGAGACCGAACCGCTGTCCCCTGCCCCAGTAATGGCCGGTATACCCGGGCACCATGCGCGGGTGGGCAAAGGGCACGGTCGCAAGCCAACAGACATAGCCGTGGTCGCTGGGCGCCTGCTCACCGGCAACCGTCGACCGGACCGCCGATCGAAAACCGTCCGCGCCGATCAGGACCGCGGCGCGCACGTCGCTACCGTCGGCGCACGTGGCGCGTGCCCCGCTGCGTTCGATCCCGACGTCGACCACCTCGGCGCCGTAGTGGATGGGCACATCAGCGGCGGCATTGCGCAGCGTGCGGATCAGCTCGTTGCGGTGAATGCTCACGAACGGATGGCCCAGTTCGGCGGTGATGGCCGCGC
>JAKIXW010000313.1 GCA_022708865.1 Acidobacteriota bacterium | reverse complement strand
CGACCAGTGGCCGTAGATCCTCGGCGAGCAGCTCACGCAGGAAAACCGCGGCCACCCGGTGTTCCCGGTCGAGCACCACGGTCGACGGGATCACCGTGGTGGGGTACTTGCCGCCGAACGCGATCATGGTGCGCATCGCCGGGTCGTAGATCGACGGGAAGGTGATCCCGCGATCCTTGATGAAATCCACGGCGGCGTCGCGGTTGTTGTCGCGGACGTCGATGCCCAGGAAAGCGACCCCCTTCGCTCGGGTCGCCTCGTACACGTCCTGCAGCTGGCCGATTTCGGTGCGGCAGGGGCCACACCACTGACCCCAGACGTTGACGACGACGACCTTGCCGGCGAAGTCGTCGAGCGAGAGGGTCCTGGTGGGATCCATCAGGTCCGGTCCGCTGATGGGGCCGGGCCGGCCGCGGGTCTGCGGCGGGTCGTAGAGGATGTCGGTCTTTCCGCCCGGTGCGATGAACTCGAATGTGCCGCCCTGGGCGACCGCGTCGTGCCCGGTCGAACAACCCGTGAGCAGGATCGCCGCAGCCGTCACCACCGCGCACGCCAGGGTCCGACCGGTCACAACTCAGCCGCCGGCTCGCGGTAGTCGACGCCGACGAGTTGATCACCGTCGAAGGTCAGGGTGGTCAGCGATGCCAGGTTGCACTGCCGCCGGCGCGGATCGTGGGGCAGCCACTTGCCCTCCATCGAACGGCGCAGGGTCTCGACGGGCAGCTGGTGGCTGACGCACACCACCTCGCGGCCGGCGGCCAGGTCCCGCGCCCGGTGCACCGCCGCGGTCATCCGGGCGGCGATCTCCTTGTACGGCTCACCCCAGGACGGGGTGAGCGGGTTGCGGACCTGCCACCACACCTGCGGGTTCTTCCAGACCCCGTCGCCGGGCGACATCCGTTTGCCCTCGAAGTAGTTCGCCGATTCGATGAGCTGGTCGTCGGTGCCCAGCACCAGGCCGTGCGCCACCGCGATCGGCGTGGCCGTCTCCTGCGCCCGCTGCAGCGGGGAGGCGATCACGGCGGCGATGTCGTTGTGCGCCAACGCATCCGCGACCGCCTGGGCCTGCGACTGCCCGCGCCCGGAGAGCCGGTAACCGGGCAGCCGGCCGTACAGGATGCCCTCCGGGTTGTGCACCTCACCGTGCCGCATCACATGGACCCGTGTCAGCGCCACGTCAGGCCTCCGGTTCCGTGGCGGCCGCGGCGGCCCGGGCGGCACCGGGCAGTGCGGTGGCAATGTGGTCGAAGGCCTCCTCGGTCAGCGCCGCCGAGACGAACCACGCCTCGTAGGCGCTGCAGGGCGGGTAGACGCCAGCGTCGAGCAGGGCGTGGAAGAACGGTGAGAAGCGCCAGGTCTGGCTGGCCCGCGCCGAGCCGAAGTCGGTCACCGGGGCGTCCCCGAAGAAGACGCTGAACATGTTGCCGGCCCGCTGAATCCGGTGTGCCACACCGGCTTCGGTGAGCGCCGTTTCGAGCAGCCCGGACAGCCGATCGGCGTTGGCGTCGAGGGTGGCGTATACGTCCTGCGCGTCGGCGGTGCGCAGGGTGGCCAGGCCCGCGGCCATCGCCACCGGATTCCCCGACAGGGTGCCGGCCTGATACACCGGACCCAGCGGCGCGAGCTTGCCCATCACGTCCGCGCGCCCGCCGAACGCGGCGGCAGGCAGCCCGCCACTCATCACCTTGCCGAAGGTGAACAGGTCCGCGTCCACGGGATCGATTCCGTACCAGCCACTTCGGCTCACCCGGAAGCCGGTCATCACCTCGTCGGAGATGAGCAGCGCGCCGTGGGCGGTGGTGATCCGGCGCAGCGCGGCGTTGTAGCCCGGCAGCGGCGGGACGCAACCCATGTTGCCAGGGCTGGCTTCCGTGATGACGCAGGCGATCTGATCGCCGTGTTCGGCGAACGCCGCCGCGACGCTGTCGAGGTCGTTGTACGGCAGCACGATGGTGTCAGCGGCGGCCGCGCCCGTCACCCCCGGCGACGACGGCAGACCCAGCGTCGCGACGCCGGACCCGGCGTCGGCCAACAGGGCGTCGCTGTGGCCGTGATAGCAGCCGGAGAACTTGACGATCTTCGGTCGGCCGGTGAAGCCGCGGGCCAGCCGGATGGCACTCATGGTGGCCTCGGTGCCGGAGTTCACCAGACGCAGCAGCTCGACCGGAGCCACCCGGGCGATGATCTCGGTGGCGAGCTCGGATTCGCACGGTGTCGGCGCCCCGAACGACAGGCCGCGGGCGGCCGCGGTGACGACGGCGTCCACCACGGCGGGATGTGCGTGCCCCAGGATCATCGGACCCCACGAGCACACCAGGTCGACGTAGCGATTGCCGTCGGCGTCGGTCAGCCAGCAGCCGCTGCCGGAGGTGATGAATCGGGGTGTGCCGCCGACGGCGTTGAAGGCACGCACCGGAGAGTTCACCCCGCCGGGGATCACCGCGCACGCGTCGGCGAACAGCTTTGCCGATTGTTCGGTGCTGCTCATGGTGACCAGTGTTCCAGCCGCACTGCTCTGGCCTGAAATCCACCCGTACGGACAACGCTAGGGTTCGACGAAGCGTCCGGCGCCCGAGCCGGCGCGCGGACATTGGAGAACCGGTGCGAAACCCCACTGAGCTGCCCATCAGCATGCCGACCGCGGTGACGCTGCTGGGTGCCGGGCTGATCTTCCTGCTAGCGCTGTTTCTCGGGGTGTGGAAGTACCGGCAGATGGCGACCAGCCCCGACCACCTGGCCCATCCATATGTGGACATCGCGCACCGGGCCGCTCTGCTGTACTCGTTCGCCACCCTGTTGATCGCGGTGTTCGTCGAGTTCAGCGCCTGGCCGGGGTGGGTGAACATGACCGCCGCGGCGGTCCTCATGGCGTTCTTCGTGGAAGCGATCGTGAGCTACATCGTGCACGGTGCGCGCCGCGACACCACGAATCAGATCGCCCAGCCCGGCGCGACCATCCACATTGGGATGTGGGCGCTGATCATCGGTGAGATCGGCGGCTTCATGGTGCTTATCACCGGTTTCGTGGCCGCCGTCTGGTGAGCTGGGCCGCGGCCACATCCACCGGACCCCTAGGCTTGCCCGGTGCACGACGCGACTCTGGCCACTGCGACGGGAACGGCAGTGCTGACGCTGGGACTCTCGGCCTACGCGGCGTTGATCTTCATCGGCATCGCCCTGGCGATCTACTACATCCGGCGGCACCGCCGCGGCCCGGCGATCGGCGCCGCCGCGCTGGTCGCACTGCTGACGGTCGGCGGCCTGGTCGCTGCGATCGTCAGCAGCGTGGCCTGAGCCGTCATTACTTCTCGGTCAGCGCGAACACCGGATGGTCAGCGGCATCGGGCAGGTTCTCGAAGTAGCCCTGCACCATCCTGCCCAGCTGGGCCCGATAGGCGTCGAGCACCGGCGCGCGCCGTTCGACCGGCAGTTCGGCGGCCACGTATTCGCTGGCCCGCCGGCGCACGGTCAGCGTCACCCTCGGGTTGGCGCGGACGTTCTTGACCCACTGCGATTCGCCGCGGGTGGACACCAGGTACGCCATGGGCCCAGTGTGACAGCCCGTACCGGCGCGCATCCCGGTCGGGCATCCTGGGTTCGGCGGCC
>JAKIXW010000312.1 GCA_022708865.1 Acidobacteriota bacterium | reverse complement strand
GCAGCGGATTGGCCGCCGGCGGGAAACGGTAAGGCAACTGCGAGGCACGGTCAGCGTCGGACGCGCACGTCCTTGTGCGGCAGTGACTGAGCCTGGCCGGTACTGCGGCGGGCATTGGGCACGTCGCCTTCTGCGGTGTCCACCCACTCCGATGCCGTCGGCTTCAACACCGCCGTACCCGTCACTCCCACCCGCCAGGCACGTTCCGGAACGTAGCCGGACACGATGTCCTCACGCACCTGGACGGTGACCGAGAACTCGCCGCGCTTGTCGGTCCGGAAGTTCCGGCGCAGATCCTCGACGTCCTCACCCCGGCCGTGCAGCCACCCGCGACTGTTGCGCAACGGTACCCACCTGGCGCCACGTGCCTTCTGCAGTACCCCGGTGATCCGGGTCCTCCCGTCCGTTCCGACCACCGCCGACACGCTGCCCACCCGGGTCGCGACCCGGGGTTGCTGGTAGGTCACCGGTGCCACACTCACGCTGCTGAACGCGTCGCCGCCCATGCGGGTGCCGTCGAACTTCGCGACGGTGACGTCCACGTCCTTGGCGTCTGCCATCGGGTAGGACGCGGTGCCTGCCTGGACCCAGAGGGTCGGGGCGAGCAAGGGATCACCGAAGTTGAACGTGACTGCGTAGAACACACCCGGCTCGGAGGCCCAGGAGGCCACTACATTGCCGTTCTCGATGCGGGTGCTCAGGCTGGCTGGCCGGTTCGTCTGGCGAGCCCGGGACCGCACATCCACACCGAGGTCCGGGAAGTCGGTGATCACACCGTCGGCGCCGATGGCCGCCGCCTTCCGGTAGGCATCGCGGCTGCCACGCAGCGTCCAGATGTGCACGCCGAGATCGGCGGCGTGCGCTTCGGCGACCAGGGTGCGACGGGCGCGGGTCGTCGGGATCCCCAGGACATCCGCGAACTGGCGGAACTGCGCGAACAGCCCGACATCCTCGGGTCCGACGCTGCGGGTGAGGAACACGGTCCGGTTGCCAGCCCACTGCTTGACCCGGATCAGGTCGTCAGCATTGTCCGACTGCACCCAGAACGGCGCACCTGCCCCCGCCATCCCGCGCTGGCCGAGCAGCGCGATCAGAGTGCCCGGCAGGTCCAGGCCCCGACCCGCGAAGTACTGGGACTCCTTGATCTCGATGTACAGCGTCTCGCCGCGTCCCTGCGCCAATGTGATGAGGTCGTCGAGCAGCATCAGTCCCTGACCGTTGGGCTTGCGCAGGGTGGACAACTGATCCCACGTGAAATCATCGACCCACCAACCGGCGTAGTCGACGCCGTTGAAGTTGCGCACGCTCTGGGCGAACTCGGGCCGGCTGGCGACATCGGTAACGCGGCCGAGATCGATGTCATGGCACACCACCAGGCGGCCGTCCTTGCTCATCACCAAGTCGCCCTCGAGCATGTCGGCGGCCACGTTGCTGGCCATCTCGTAGGAGAGCGCGCTACTTTCCGTGGTGTAGACGGGAGCCCCACGGTGACCAATGACGAGCATTCCGGTCCCGGGACGACCCTCCAGCGCCGCGGCGACGGGGACGGCCAGACCCACCGTGAGCAGGCCGCACAGACCTGCTGCCGTGCCTCTACGCATCCGATGCCGCACCTTCACGTGACCACTTTGCCATGACATTTCTGACGTGTCGCACACCGGCGCTGGTTCCACCAGGTAACGAAACAAGACCAAAAATTGACCTGGTATCCCCTTGCCGGGCGTGCAGTTGGCAGAATGGTCAAGCCAATACCATGTGCGCGCGAGGCGCGACACGCCCAAGAGGAGTGCCGTTACGCGCGAGCACTGGGGACTTCTACACAATTTCGAATAACACGTGCTCAAACAGGGCACACAAATTGGGAAGGGATGTCCATGCGTGGACTCAAGAAAGCCGCACCCGCAGTGGTCGGCGCCGCAATTCTGGCGCTGACGCTCGGCGCGTGCGGCGGTTCGTCGGACAGTGGGTCCGGCGGCAGTGGTGACGGGAGCGGTTCCTACGTGACCGTTAACGGCGCCGAGCCGCAGAACCCGCTCGTGCCGGCCAACACCAACGAAACTGGTGGCGGCAACGTCATCGACGCCATGTTCACCGGTTTGGTGACCTACAACCAGGAGACTGCCGCTCCCGAGAACGCAGTGGCAACCTCCATCACTTCTGATGACCAGCAGAACTGGGACATCACCATCCGCGATGACTGGACGTTCCAGGACGGCACCCCGGTGACCGCTCAGAGCTTCGTCGATGCGTGGAACTGGGCCGCCTACGGTCCGAACGCCGCTTTGAACTCGTACTTCTTCGAGCCGATCGAGGGCTTCGTCGAGGTGCAGGGTGAGTTCGATGAGGAAGGTAACCCCGTCGGCAAGCCCAAGACGGACAAGATGTCCGGCCTCAAGGTCGTCAGTGACACGGAGTTCAAGGTCAAGCTGAGCCGGCCGAACTCGCAGTTCCCGGTGATGGTCGGCTACTCCGGCTTCGCCCCGATGCCCGCGTCGTTCTTCGACGATCCCGAGGCGTTCGGCAAGAACCCGGTCGGCAACGGTCCCTTCCAGTTCGAGAGCTGGGACCCCAAGGTCTCCATCAAGCTCAAGGCATGGGCGGACTACCCGGGCAGCGAGAAGCCCAGCGTGCCCGGCGTGGACTTCAAGATCTACCAGGATCTGGATGCCGCGTGGACCGACCTGCAGGCCGGCAACCTCGACGTGCTCGACACCATCCCTGACTCTGGTCTGGCCGGTGGTCAGTACAAGAGCATCCTTGGCGACCGCGTGGTGGAGCAGGCAGCTGGTGTGATCCAGACCATCTCCTTCCCGCTGTATGACAAGAAGTTCGACAACGTCGACCTGCGCAAGGCCATCTCGATGGCCATCGACCGTCAGCAGATCATCGACAACGTGTTCAACGGCACGCGCGAGGCCGCTACCGGCTGGGTCTCCCCGGTCGTCAACGGCTACAAGTCCGGCGTCTGTGGTGAGTGGTGCAACTTCGACCCGACCAAGGCCAAGGAAATGCTTGACCAGGCCGGCGGCTATGACGGCAAGCTCACCCTTGCCTACAACGCTGACGGTGGTCACCAGGGCTGGGTGGACGCCACCTGCGTGAGCATCAAGAACTCGCTGGGCATCGACTGTGTCGGAAAGCCGGTTCCGGACTTCGCGACCTTCCGTACGCAGGTCGTGAACCGCGAGATGACCGGTCTGTTCCGGACCGGTTGGCAGATGGACTACCCGTCCATTGAGAACTTCCTCGTTCCGCTGTACAAGACCGGCGCCTCCTCCAACGATGGCGACTGGTCGAACAAGAAGTTCGACGACCTGATGGACGAGGCAGCTGCCAAGCCCGGTCAGGAAGGCATCGACCTGTTCCAGCAGGGCGAGGCTGTGCTTGCTGAGGACATGCCCGTTATCCCGATGTGGTACGGCGCTGTTGTGGCTGGTTACAACGACACCGTGTCGAACGTGCAGTTCACGCCGTTCTCACGCGTCAACCTGATCAGCATCCAGAAGAGCTAGTTCAGCGCTTCACGAAACGGCCCCGTCACCGGTTGGTGGCGGGGCCGTTTGGCGTCTTGGTGGCAGGAACAGAGCCTTAGGGCCAGACAAGAGCG
>JAKIXW010000311.1 GCA_022708865.1 Acidobacteriota bacterium | reverse complement strand
CCGCCGGGTCAGCGCGGTCCAGCACGGCCAGACCATCTTCAGCATGTCGGCGTCGTTCCAGAGCGACCAGTCCGGTATCGAGCACCAGGACGAGATGCCGTACGCGCCGGCACCCGATGACGTGCCCGGTTTCAAGACCACCGCGAAGGTGTTCGACGACGCCAGCTTCCGCCAGTTCGACGAGTGGGACGTGCGGATCGTGCCGCGCGATCAGCTGCGGCTCCGCGAGGGCACGGCGTCACAGCAGCAGGTGTGGTTCAAGCACCGTGACCCGCTGCCCGACGACCACGTGCTGCATATCTGCGCGCTGGCCTACATGAGCGATCTGACCCTGCTCGGTTCGGCGCAGGTCAACCACATCGAGGAGCGCAAGCACCTGATGGTGGCCTCCCTGGACCACGCGCTGTGGTTCATGCGGGCGTTCCGGGCCGACGAGTGGCTGCTCTACGACCAGTCCTCACCGTCGGCGTACGGCGGTCGGTCGCTCACCCAGGGCAAGATCTACAACCAGTACGGCGAGATGGTTGCGGCCGTCATGCAGGAGGGGCTCACCCGCTACCAGCGGGACTATCGCCCGTGACCCGTGTCGGTGTGCTGGCGCTGCAGGGTGACACCCGTGAGCACCTGGCCGCGTTGACCGCGGCCGGTGCCGAGGCCGTCACCGTGCGCCGCACCGCGGAGTTGGACTCGGTCGACGGGCTGGTGATCCCCGGTGGGGAGTCGACCGCGATCAGTCACCTGTTGCGGGTCTTCGATCTGCTCGAGCCGTTGCGTGCGGCGCTGGCCGGCGGGTTGCCGGTGTACGGATCGTGCGCCGGGATGATCCTGTTGGCGTCGGAGATCCTTGATGCCGGCAACCAGGGCCGTGAGGCCGTGCCGCTGGGTGTCATCGATATGACCGTGCGGCGCAACGCTTTCGGACGGCAGGTGGATTCGTTCGAGGAGGATATCGAGTTCGCCGGGCTCGGGGAACCGATGCACGCGGTGTTCATCCGGGCGCCGTGGGTCGAGCGGGTGGGGCCGTCGGTGGAGGTGCTGGCCACCGCGGCCGGGCATCCCGTCGCCGTGCGGCAGGGCGCCGCCGTCGCGACAGCGTTTCATCCCGAAGTCACCGGGGACCGCCGGGTACATCAGATGTTCGTCGACGGGATTTCGGTGCGCTCTGCTGCATCGAGCGGCGATTAGCGCGCCGAATCACCAAGAAGAGCGGCTTTACTGGATCTTGACCGCACGTTGAATCGCCCCACCGACGATGGTGACGTGACTACCCTTCAAACGGTGGAGCTGGGGGTTTTGGGACCTCTGCACGTCCGGCAGTATGGCCTGCCGGTCGTCATCCCGGGCGCCAAACCGCGTGCAATTCTCACGATGCTCGGGCTGTACGCCGGTTCCGTCCTGCCGGCTGACTCCCTGGTGGAGTTGCTCTGGGGCGACGAGCCACCGCGCACCGCCGAGAAGGCCCTGCAGACGCACATATCTTCGTTGCGTCGCACCCTGGGCGAGGGTGTCGTGCTGACCGAGGGCGCGGGCTGGACCCTGGCGGGGGTCGAGGCGGACGCCACGCGGTACACGCTGATCGCCAACGATGGCCGTGACGCCGCGTCCGCCGGTGATACCAGCCGAGCGGTCGCGCGATTCGCGGCTGCGCTGGCGCTGTGGCGCGGAATCCCTGAACTACCCGATTCCCAGCGCGGAGCGTCCGAGCGGACCCGCTGGATCGAGGACCATGCGGCGCTGTTGGAAGACCGCGCCGATGCCCTGCTCGCGACGGGTCGGGCGGCAGAGCTCATCGGTGAGCTCGAGGCCGCGGTGGGCGTTGCGCCGCTGCGCGAGCGGCGATGGGGTCAGCTGATGCTCGCTCTCTACCGTTCCGGCCGGCAGGGTGAAGCCCTCGCCGCATACCGACGGGCGCGGTCGCTGTTGGCCGACGAACTCGGGGTCGATCCGGGACCGGATCTTCGGCGGCTCGAGGCTGCGATCGTCGCCCAGGATAGCTCACTGGATATCATTGTGGCACAACATCTTCCCTCTATCACAAGGGCGGTTACCTTTCTGCTCCCGCCACGACGAGCTCGTCGAACAGGCCGTCACGTCCCGCGGGGGACGGTTGATCAAGACGCGCGGCGAGGGCGATGCCACGTTTTCGGTTTTCGAACGGCCGTCCGCCGCGGCCGCGGCAGCACTCGAGCTGCAGGACGCGATCGTGCACGAACCGTGGCCGCTGCGGGAGGCGATGCGTATCCGGGTGGCGCTGCATACGGGCGAGGCGGAGCTTCGCGACGGTGACTACTTCGGCCGCGCGGTCAACCGCGCCGCCCGGCTGCGGTCGCTGGCGGTGGGAGGTCAGATCCTCTGCTCGGGTGCGACGGCCGAGCTGGTTGTCGACACGCTGCCCGATGACGTCGTGCTCGCCGACCTCGGCATGCGTCAGCTCCGTAATTTGGCTCGCCCCGAGCACGTCTTCGAGCTGCGGCTGGAGACCCCGGCTGACGGTCCGGCGGAGCGCACAACCGATGTGCCCATCGAGCGGCCGGGATTACCCGCGGTGCTGGCCGGGGCCGGTCCGTTCGTGGGACGTTTACACGAACTGGAGGCACTCCTGTCGGCGTGGCAGATCACCCTTGCCGCTGGCTTGCATGCCGTGCTGATCGCCGGCGAACCGGGTGTCGGCAAGACGCGCCTGGCCGGCGAATGGTCCCGACAGGCCCATGCGCAGGGTGCTGTGGTGATCTATGGCCGGTGCGACGAGGACCTCGGTGCGCCGTATCAGCCGTTCGCGGAGGCCCTGCGTTCGCTCGCACCATGCCTTGGTGCCAGCCGACTGCGCGGAATTCGCGGCGTGGAGGCACTGCTTCCGCTGATTCCCGGCCTGACCGAGTTTCTGCCCGATATCGCCACACCCGCCCGCGCCGACCCGGGCACTGAGCGCTATGCACTTTTCGACGCGGCCGTTGCGCTACTGGAGGTCGCTTCCGCCGACGCGCCCGTCATCCTGGTTCTAGACGACCTGCACTGGGCCGCCAAGCCCACGCTGCTGTTGTTGCGGCATCTGCTGCGCTTCGGTGAACACGCCCGCGTGCAGATCCTCGGCACCTACCGCAGCACCGACCTCGATCGCTCCCACCCGCTGGCGGCAATGCTCGCTGACCTCCACCGCGATGGCACTGCTGACCGCATTCAGCTCGGCGGCCTCGACGAGGACGACGTCACCGCATACGTCGCCGAGGCGGGTTACGGCGACGAAGAGCTGGCCCGGGCGCTGGCGTCGGTGACGGGCGGCAACCCGTTCTTCCTCATCGAGGCATTGCGCCATGTGGACGAGATCGGCGGGGTTTGGGATCCGAGTACTTTGCCGCAGGGTGTTCGAGAAGCAGTGAGCCGCAGGCTTTCTCGACTACCGGGAGAGACGAACAAGGCCCTCGCCGCGGCCGCGGTGGTTGGCTGCCGATTTTCCCTCGAGCTGGTCGAGCAGGTGGTTGGTCAAGAGCTCATGGATGCGTTCGACGAGGCGTCCACGGCGGGCATCGTTGTCGAGGAGACCGGCGGTCGATACCGATTCAACCACGCCATCGTCCGGCAGTCGCTGCTCGCCGAGCTGGCGTCCGTGCGGCGCCTGCGGCTGCATCAGCGAATCGCGACGAC
>JAKIXW010000310.1 GCA_022708865.1 Acidobacteriota bacterium | reverse complement strand
CACGCCTTGTCCCCGGGCCTCGCGCACGCGCTTGACGAAATCCGGCGCGGCTGTTATTGGTACACCGTATATCAATAACAGCGGCGCTCCCGCAAGCCGATACACATAACAGGGGCGGGTCCGCCGTCCGAACGACACCCGAGGGGGAAACATGAACCGCGTTGCTGTCCGGAAAATTCTGCGTGGCTCCAGTCTGGCGGTATTGGGGGCCGTCTCGCCCGCATACGCGCAAGGCGAGGCGGGCGCCGGGGAACTCGAGAACATCATCGTGACGGCCAGGCGGGTCGAGGAGCGCGTGCAGGACGTCCCGATCTCCATCACGGTCTTCAACCAGCAGCAACTCACGAAACAGAATGTCGTGAACTCCGCTGACCTCGCGGCCTTCACGCCGTCGCTGTCGGCGAACAGCAACTTCGGCAACGAGAATTCGAGCTTCGCGATCCGCGGCTTCGTGCAGGACCTGGGCACGTTGCCGTCGGTGGGTGTCTATTTCGCCGACGTGGTGGCCCCGCGCGGTTCCTCCAACGGCAGCTTCCCGGTCGGCGATGGCGCGGGCCCCGGCTCCTTCTTCGATCTCCAGAACGTGCAGGTGCTGAAGGGACCGCAAGGCACGCTGTTCGGGCGCAACACCACCGGCGGCGCGGTGCTGCTCGTGCCCCAGCGCCCGACACACGAGCTGGGAGGCTATGTGCAGGCCTCGGCCGGCAATCTGGACATGCAGCGCCTGCAGGGCGTAGTGAACGCGCCGTTGGGCGACAAGGCCGCGTTTCGCCTCGGCGTCGACAAGCAGACGCGCGATGGCTACGTCGAGAACACCAGCGGCATCGGCCCGGACGATTTCGGCGATGTCGACTACACGGCCTACCGGGCCAGCCTGACCGTGGAGCTGACACCCGATCTCGAGAACTACGCGATCTTCTCCCGCTCCGATTCCCGCACGAACGGTGTGTTCGGCAAGCTGGTGGCCGCCGACGCGGCGGTGGGCCTGGGATTCTTTGCCGCGCAGCAGCTTGCCGACCAGGAGGCCGACGGCGACGGCTTCTACGACGCGCGACAGGATCTCGCCAACCCGCTGTCCGACCTGCAGCAATGGCAGCTCATCAACACCACGACCTGGCAGGTGCACGACGATCTCACGTTCAAGAACATCATCAGTTATGCCGAGCTGACCCAGGATCTGCGCTCGGCGATGTTCGGCACCGCCTTCGTCACGCCCGCCCTCGGCGCCTTGTTGCCCAGCTATCGCGTCGGCTTCGCCAGCATCCAGCCGATTCCCGGGGGCCATACCGGTGACCAGTCGACGTTCACGGAAGAAATGCGGCTCGACGGCGCGGGCTTCGACAACGCGCTGACCTGGCAGACGGGCGCCTATGTCGAGCGCAGCGAGCCGCTGAGCGCGGTGGGATCGCAGTCGCCGGTGGCGATTTCCTGCACCGACGTCGCCGCACTGGAGTGCACGGATGTGCTGGGTTTCCTGGGCAGCCTGGCCACCGGCACATACGCGCCGGCCGGTGCGATCAACTACACCAGCGGCAAGACCGAGTTCAACAACGTCGGCCTCTACGCGCAGGGCACTTACCAGTTCAGCGGGAACCTCGCCCTGACCGCTGGCCTGCGCTACACCTGGGATCGCCAGGAGAGCACCAGCACGAAGCTGGCCTACCAGTTCAATCCGCCGCTCGATCCGGTCACCTTCGCCCCGCTGCCACCGGAAGTCACCGCGGTGAGATGCGCCAACCCGGACGCGCCGACGGATAGCTGCACGCTCGATTTCGAACAGGAAACCGACGAGCCGACATGGCTGATCGGGCTGGATTACACGCCCGCCGACGATCTGTTGCTGTATGCCAAGTACGCCCGCGGCTACCGGGCGGGCACCATTGCCTCGGACCTCAGTGCCCCGTTCAACTACATCCGTCCGGAGCGGGTCGACGCCTATGAGCTCGGCTCGAAGTTCACGTTCCACGGCACTGTCAGCGGCATCTTCAACGCGGCGGTTTTCTTCAACGACTTCGAGAACCAGCAATTGCAGCTGGGCTTCAATGACAACCCCGCGGACGACATCGTCGTTGCGCCGACAGCCGGGCCGGTCAATGCCGGCGCCTCGGAGATCTATGGCGTCGAACTGGAGGCGGCGATCACGCCGTTCGAGCGTTTCACGATCGAGGCCGGTTACACCTACCTGAACACCGAGATCACGGAGATGCCGGTATTCATCGTGCCGCCGTCATCGCCGTACGTCATCACCGGCAAACAGCAGGAGGGCGATGAGCTGGCGCTGTCGCCCGAGCACAAATACACGATCGCGGCGCGCTACACGCTCCCGCTCGACGAGAGCATGGGCGAGGTGACGCTGGGGGTGATGTTCATCCACACCGATGAGCAACTCAGCAACTATGTCGATGACGGGCTCATCGGCTCCGACTTCGAGGGCCTGAGCTACCTTCCGGAGACCGACATCGTCAATGCCAACCTGAGCTGGGATTCGGTTGGCGGATCCGCATTCGACCTGCTGGTGTTCGGCACCAACCTCACGGACGAGGAATACTTCAGCTTCGTCCCCGGACTCGCGGAGGGCGCGGGTTTCGAAACCGCCCAGCTCGGCCTGCCGCGCATGTATGGCGTGCAGCTGAGATACCGGTTCGGGAACTGAGCTCCAGATTCTTGCCCTCGGCCATGACACAGGAAACATCGATGACGACACAAAGCTCCGGGGAGCGCGATTATTTTTCGGACCATTCCGTCCTGCTGGATCCCTACGGGTATTTCGAGGAAATGCGCGCCAGGGGCCCGGTCTGCCAGCTCGACAAGCGCGACATCCTGATGGTGACCGGGTACGACGAGGCGATCGAGGTGCTCAGGAATACCCGGGACTTCTCGTCGTCCATCTCGGTGCCCGGCGCGGCCGTCCCGCTGCCATTCGATCCGGTCGGCGACGACATCTCGGAGCAGATCGAGGCGCATCGCGACCGCATGCTGGGTGGCGACATGGTGGTGACCTATGACGATGCCCGGCATGCCGCCGTTCGCTCGCTGGTCAGCCGCCTGTTCACTCCCTCGCGACTCAGGGCAAACGAATCGTTCATGCACGAATTTGCCGAAGGGCTCGTGCGCGAACGGACGCTGCGAGATCGTCAACGAGATCGCGACACCCTACGTGACGCTGGTGATCGCCGATCTGCTCGGGGTCCCCGCGCAGGATCGCGAGCTGTTTCGCAAGGCCATCGATGCGGGGCCGCCGCCGGGCAACATGGATGACGAGGAAAAGCCCACGACGACCGCGACGCTAGAGTACCTCGGGGGTTTCTTCTACCAGTATGTCCAGGACCGGCGCGCCAATCCGCGGGATGATGTCCTGACAGAGCTCGCGACCGCGACCTACCCGGATGGCTCGCTGCCCGACATACTGGAGGTGGTCCGGCTTGCCGTGTTCCTGTTTGCCGCGGGGCAGGACACCAGCGCGAAGCTGCTAGGCAACGCGATGCGCCGCATAGCCGACACGCCCGCTTTGCAGCAGCAGCTGCGCGGCAATCCCGGGTTGATCCCGTCATTCCTGGAGGAAGTCCTGCGCCTCGAAGGCTCCACCAAGGCCACCTTCCGGCTGGCGCGCAGGAAGACCAGGATTGGCGAGTTCGAGGTTCCGGCGGGCAAGCGCGTGGTGGTCG
>JAKIXW010000030.1:13021-22711 GCA_022708865.1 Acidobacteriota bacterium | reverse complement strand
AGACCGCCGGCACCACGTCCGGCGGCACCACCGACACCGAGACCGCCGGAACCTCCACGGGCACAACAGGTTCGACATCGGGCGCCAGTGGTTCGACCAGCGGTACCACCGGCTCGACGTCGGGCACCACCGGCGACGACTCCGGTAGCACCGGCTCGAGCTCGACAGGGAGCTCCAAGAGCAGCACCGACGACAGCGACTCGAGCAGCGGCTCCGGTTCGTCGTCGAGCAGCGATTCGTCCTCCAGCAAGGATTCGTCCTCCAGCAAGGATTCGTCCTCGAGCGATGGCAGCGGTTCGTCGGGCAGCGGTTCGGGGTCCAGCAGCAGCAGCTCGGCTTCGGGCACCAGCAGCTCGGGTTCGAGTTCCAGCAGCGACAAGTGATCCGCGAATCACGCTGAACACACTGGTACGAGAGGTCGACCGGCCGTGAATCTGGTACCGCCGGGTCTCACGCCTGCACAGGAAAGCCTGTTCCTGACCCTGGGCAGCAGGGCACTCGACAGTCGGCTGCCTGAGCCCTTCCTGGGTGACACGCTCTCGGACGAGATCGTCACCAGGACGGCGTATCAGCTCGACAGGTTCCCCCAGCTGGCCACCGCGGTCCTCGACCAACGTTCGAAGGTTTTCGACGTGGCCGTGCGCACCAAGCTGATGGACCAGATGGTGCGCGACTTCGTGCACCGCGAACCGGGTGCCGTGGTCCTGGACCTCGGTGCCGGATTGGACTGCAGATCCGCGCGGGTCGATCCGCCGCCCAGCGTCGACTGGTATGACATCGACTACCCAGAGGTCGCCGATCTTCGCCGAAAAGTGTTGCCGCACTTGGTAAATACGCATGATGTCGGCACTGATTTGACGGGGTCGGACTGGGTGGGCGGCATCCCCGGCGACCGGCCCGCGTCGATCATCGCCGACGGCCTGATGCTGTTCCTCAGCCAGGACGACTTCGTGTCGATCCTGCGGCGGCTGACGACACACTTTCCGAGCGGCGAAGTGATCCTCAACGCCTACACCTCGTATGCGATGTGGACGTTCAAGCGGTCCCGGGCGATGGCTCCGATCGCGGGCGGCATCGCAAGTCCGGGTCTGAACAATCCCAGGAAGCTCGAGAAACTGGTCGACGGACTGCACCTGGTCGACGAAATACTGCTCACCCGTACACCGCAGGTGGCCGAACTGCCGCGCGCGCCGCGGTGGGCGTTCCGCGTCGCCGCCCGGAGCACGCTGCTGTCCAGGATGATGACGACAGTGGTGCTGCGCTACCGCTTCTGAGTGTCGGGCGAGGTCACGTCCGTCCGTCGGCCGTAGAGTCGATGCGGGACGCAGGTGGTAACACTTTCAGTCCGACTCCGATGTAATACTCGTCCCAGGTTCAAGTGTGCGTGCAAGGGAGTATGTGGTGACGAAGCGACTTGCGATGATTGTGTTTGCGGTGATGATGGTCTTCGCAAGTTCGCCTGCGGTGGCCACCGCCGACGTCGACTACGGGGTGGGCTCGGGGGCCTCGGTGGGCGTGCTGCCGGGCGCGTTCGGGTTGCCGGAGATGGCGTTCCCCTTTCTGGAGGGGAAGCCGTGCGCGGCGCCCAACCACTGCGATCCGATCTACTACCTGAACCCTGCGGAATTCCTCGGGCAAGCCCTCGCCGTCCAGAGTATGGACGACGGTTTGGCCAAGCTCGAGCAGTGGATCGCGAAAACACCCGGTAAGAAGATCGCCATGGGCCACTCGTTGGGCGCTTCGGTCATCTACAAGTGGCTCCGGGTGCACTCGCACGATCCGTCGGCCCCGCCGCCGAGTGAGTTGAGCTTCATCACGATGGGCACCCCCGAACACCAACCGACCGGCCTGGTGTACAGCGATCCGACCGGAATGTACAAGTATCGCCGGGACCAGGGCTTCGGCATTCCGGCCGACACGCCCTACCATGTGGTGGACGTGTGCCGGAAGTGGGACGGCTATTGCTACTGGATCCCTGGCCAGTCCGACCTCTCCGAGAAGGGGAAATCGGCCATCCATATCGATTACACCAAGGTCGATCTCGACGACCCGGCCAACCAGGTGACCGTGAACGGCAATATCACCGAGGTGCTCGTCCCGACACCGGGCTGGCCCTGATCACGGGCCAGGCAGCACTGCCGTAAGCGCAATCAGTAGCGCCAGAATCATTGTGGCCCAACCGCTCACAGTGACGGCGAAGGCGGGTGCCGGAACCGTCGGCTGTCCGTCGGTGTCTTCGGTGGCCGTGATCCGGCCGCGGGACCGCGCGATCGCCACCACGGTCAGGGACAAGCCGATGCTCAGGGTCGCCAATACGACCCGGCCGTGCGACACCGGGCCATGGGTGGGGAACAGCAACACCGCGCTGACGGCCAGATAGCCGAACGCGGTTCGTTCCCACGCCAGATGGGTCCGTTCGATCTGCAGGCCCGGCTTGGGATCCGCGGGGTCGGCCATCTCAGGGCGTGTTCGGTTCGAAGATGATCAGGACCAGCAGGCAGGCGGCGACGCCCAGCAGCGCGAGTGCGAGCAGCACCGGCAACCGGCTGATCGGAAGCTCCGCCTCGTCGCGCATCGCATCCTGGACCTGCTTCCACCGGCGTACCGACAGCGCCGCCAGCATCCCGCCGATCAGTACCAGCACCACGCTCAGGCCGTGCTTGACGCCCGGGATGCCGAAGGACGGCACCAACTGCATCAGGCCCACCCCGCCGGCGATCAGCGCCAGCGCCGTCCGCATCCAGGCCAGGAAGGTGCGCTCGTTGGCCAGCGTGAACCGGTAGTCTGGGTCGCGGCCATCACGGTGGGACGGTTGCGTCATGCCGTCAAACGTAGGGGGTCCGGCGCCGGCCCGGCGGTTGATTTGCACGGGCTAATAGAATCGACCCATCGGCTTCGATCCGGCCATCACCGGGGAGCCTTCGGAAGAACAGTTGCACACCCGGTGAGGCGGGTGCGGTGGCCCAGTAGACCCGAACGGGACGGCCCGTCACAGCCTGTGGTCGAGCGGCGTGCCGGGTGCACGCAAGCGGGGTGGTACCGCGGCGCTCGCGCGTTCCGCGCGGCCGTCGTCCCCGTGCCAGGAGTCGAGGCACAGGAGACGGCGTGAGCGACGCGAACGGCAGGGACAGGACCTATCCGAGGCCCGGTTCCGGTACCCCGAATTTCCCGGCGCTGGAGATCGACGTCCTCGGGTACTGGGAGGGCGACGACACCTTCCGAGCGAGCATCGCCCGCCGCGACGGCGCGCCCGAATACGTCTTCTACGACGGGCCGCCCTTCGCCAACGGTCTACCGCACTACGGGCACCTGCTGACCGGCTACGTCAAGGACATCGTGCCGCGCTACCGGACCATGAGGGGCTACAAGGTCGAGCGCCGGTTCGGATGGGACACCCACGGGCTGCCGGCCGAACTCGAGGTGCAGCGCCAACTCGGCATCACCGACAAGGCCCAGATCGAGACGATGGGCATCGGCGAATTCAACGAGGCATGCCGGGAATCGGTGCTCACCTACACGGAGGAGTGGCGCGAGTACGTCACCCGGCAGGCCAGGTGGGTCGACTTCGACAACGACTACAAGACCCTGGATCTGACGTTCATGGAGTCGGTGATCTGGGCGTTCAAGCAGTTGTGGGACAAGGGTCTGGCGTACGAGGGCGTCCGGGTGCTGCCGTACTGCTGGAACGACGAGACGCCGCTGTCCAATCACGAACTGCGCATGGACGACGACGTCTATCAGAGTCGCCAGGACCCGGCCATCACCGTCGGCCTGCGCGTCGAGGCGGGCCCGGACCATCCGTTGACGGGTTCGCACCTACTGGTGTGGACCACCACGCCGTGGACGTTGCCGTCCAACCAGGCCGTCGCGGTCAATCCGGACGTCACCTACGTCGAGGTCAGCGCGCCCGACGGCAACCGGTACGTGCTGGCGCAGGCCCGCCTGGCGGCCTACGCCCGCGAACTCGGCGAGGAACCCGAGGTGCTCGCGACCTATTTGGGTGCCGAACTTCTCGGCCTGCGCTACCTGCCGCCGTTCCCGTACTTCATGTCGGAGGGATCGGGCAGGTCCGGAGAAGACCCCGCGTATCAGGTGCTGCGGGGGGATTTCGTCACCACCGAGGACGGCACGGGCATCGTGCACATGGCCCCGGCCTACGGCGAGGACGACAAGGCCACCACCGACACGGTCGGCATCGTGCCGGCGCAACCGGTGGACTCCAAGGGCCGGTTCGACTCGTCGGTGCCCGACTACCAGGGCCAACAGGTGTTCGAGGCGAATCCGAACATCATCCGGGACCTGAAGAATCGTACGGGGGCCGCGGCGCAGAACTCCGCGGTGCTGCTGCGTCATGAGACCTACGAGCACTCCTACCCGCACTGCTGGCGCTGCCGGAATCCGCTGATCTACCGCGCGGTGTCGTCGTGGTTCGTCAAGGTGACCGAATTCCGGGACCGGATGGTCGAACTCAATCAGCAGATCACCTGGTACCCGGAGCACGTCAAGGACGGCCAGTTCGGCAAGTGGCTGGCGAACGCCAGGGACTGGTCGATCTCGCGAAACCGCTACTGGGGCAGCCCCATTCCGGTGTGGAAGTCCGATGATCCGGCGTATCCGCGGATCGACGTGTACGGCAGTCTCGACGAACTGGAACGTGACTTCGGGGTGCGCCCGGACAACCTGCACCGCCCGTTCATCGACCAGCTGACCCGGCCCAACCCGGACGACCCGACAGGTAGGTCCACGATGCGCCGCATCGAGGACATCTTCGACGTCTGGTTCGACTCCGGTTCCATGCCGTTCGCCCAGGTGCACTACCCGTTCGCAAACCGAGACTGGTTCGACGGAACCGGCGCACTGGACGCCCATTTCCCGGGCGACTTCATCGTCGAGTACATCGGCCAGACCCGCGGCTGGTTCTACACCATGCACGTGCTGGCCACCGCGCTGTTCGACAAGCCGGCGTTCAAAACCTGTGTGGCACACGGCATCGTGCTGGGCAACGACGGCCAGAAGATGAGCAAGTCGCTGCGCAATTATCCCGATGTCAGCGAGGTCTTCGACCGCGACGGCTCGGATGCCATGCGCTGGTTCCTGATGGCCTCGCCGATCCTGCGCGGGGGGAACCTGATAGTCACCGAGCAGGGCATCCGGGACGGCGTGCGGCAGGTGTTGCTGCCGTTGTGGAACTCCTACACCTTCCTGACCTTGTATGCGCCGAAAGTTGGCGTGTGGCGCACGGATTCGGCCAACGTGCTGGATCGCTACATCCTGGCCAAGCTCGCCCGGCTGCGCGACGAACTGACCGCGGCGCTGGACGTCTGCGACATCTCCGGGGCCTGCGAACAGCTGCGGCAGTTCACCGAGGCGCTGACGAACTGGTATGTGCGCCGTTCCCGCAGCCGGTTCTGGGAGGAGGACGCCGACGCCATCGACACGCTGCACACCGTGCTCGAGGTGACCGCGCGGCTGGCCGCACCGCTGCTGCCGATGGCCACCGAGGTGATCTGGCGGGGCGTCACCGGCGGTCGCTCGGTGCATCTGACCGACTGGCCCGAGGCCGGTGTGGTGCCGGCCGATCCGGATCTGGTGGCGGCGATGGACCAGGTCCGGGAGGTGTGCTCGACCGGTTCGTCGCTGCGCAAGGCCAAGAAGCTCCGGGTTCGGCTGCCGTTGCCCAAACTGACTGTGGCCGTGCAGGATCCGGGTCAGCTGGCACCATTCGCGAACCTCATCGCCGACGAACTCAACGTGAAGGCGGTCGACCTGACCGACGACATTGCGGCCTACGGCCGGTTCGAACTGACCGTGAACGCACGCGAGGCGGGCCCGCGGATCGGCAAGGACGTCCAGGCGGCGATCAAGGCGGTGAAGGCCGGCGAGGGCGTCCTCAACGCCGACGGAACCCTGAGCGCCGGCCCGGCCGTGCTGCTGCCCGCCGAGTTCACTTCGAAACTCGTTGCCGCCGAACCCGAATGGACGGCGGCGCTGCCGGACGGTGCCGGTCTGGTGGTGCTCGACGGGGCCGTGACACCGGAACTCGAGGCCGAGGGCTGGGCCAAGGACCGGATCCGCGAACTGCAGGACCTGCGCAAGAACACCGGGCTGGACGTTTCGGACCGGGTCGAGGTGCTGATGTCGGTGCCGGCCGACGGCAGCGCCAGGGCGCAGTGGGCGCGCACCCATCGCGACCTGATCGCCGGCGAGATCCTGGCGACCAGCTTCGAGTTCGTCGAGCCGGATGCGCTGTCGGACGGTTCGGAGATCGGCGACGGGGTACGGGTGTCGATCGTCCGGGCGTGAGGTTTGTCAGCGGGTGACGCGGGCGGCCCGGCCCTGGAAGTCCACCACGTCGCCGCCGGACAACTGGCGGCCCCGGCGGGTCTCGGTCTCGCCATTGACCGTGATCAGCCCGTCGGCGATCACTGCCTTGGCCTCGGATCCGCTGTCGATCAGGCCGGCCAGTTTGAGGAATTGGCCGAGCCGGATCGAATCGTCGCGAATCGGCACGTCCGTCACGGGTTCCATTGTCCAGACGGTAGCCGCTTAGTATCTGCGGCGTGGATCGCTGGGTCCTGCACCTCGACATGGACGCGTTCTTCGCGTCCGTCGAGCAACTGACCCGTCCCACCCTTCGCGGCCGCCCGGTGCTCGTCGGGGGACTGGGTGGGCGCGGTGTGGTGGCCGGGGCGAGCTACGAGTCGCGGGTGTTCGGTGCGCGCTCGGCGATGCCGATGCACCAGGCCCGTCGGCTGGTGGGCGCCCAGGCCGTGGTGCTGCCGCCGCGCGGTGTGGTCTACGGGGTGGCCAGTCGACGGGTGTTCGAGACGGTCCGCTCGATGCTGGGCGTCCTCGAACAGCTGTCGTTCGACGAGGCCTTCGGGGAGCCCGCCGAATTGCGGGGCGCCACCGCCACGGACGTCGAGGCGTACTGCGAGGCGCTGCGGACCCGGGTCGCCCACGACACCGGCCTGGTGGCGTCGGTGGGCGCAGGTTCGGGCAAGCAGATCGCCAAGATCGGCTCCGGGCTGGCCAAGCCGAACGGGATCCGGGTGATCACCCGCGCCGAGGAACAGCCGCTGCTCGACACGCTGCCGGTGCGCCGATTGTGGGGGATCGGCCCGGTCGCCGAGGACAAGCTGAACCGGCTCGGCATCGAGACCGTCGGGCAACTCGCCGCGCTGGCGGATGCCGAGGTCGCCGGGATCCTGGGGGCCACCATCGGTCCCGCGCTGCACCGGCTGGCCCGGGGCATCGACGACCGCCCGGTGGTCGAGCGGGCCGAGGCCAAACAGATCAGCGCCGAATCGACCTTCCCGGCGGACCTGACCACACTCGACCAGCTCCGCGACGCGGTGGGGCCGATCGGGGAGCACGCCCACCGGCGGCTGATGCGGGACGGCCGGGGCGCACGCACCGTCACCGTCAAACTAAGGAAGGCCGACATGGCGACGCTGACGCGGTCGGCCACATTGCCGTACGCCACGGGCGAGGCCGCCACCCTGATCGCCACCGCGCGCAGACTGTTGCTCGATCCCGTCGAGGTGGGTCCGATTCGTCTTCTGGGCGTAGGGTTTTCCGGCCTGTCCGATGTGCGTCAGGAATCGCTGTTCCCGGAATTGGAGCTGCAGGAGGCCGAAGTGGGCGACGCGCGGCTGCCGGGCCCGGCGTCGGAGCCGCAGTCCGGCGGCTGGCGCGTCGGTGACGACGTGACACACCCGGTGCTGGGCCATGGTTGGGTGCAGGGCGCCGGGCACGGGGTGATGACGGTGCGGTTCGAGACTCGGGCCAGCGGGCCGGGCCGCGCCCGCACGTTCGGGGTCGACGACCCCGAGGTCGGCAGGGGCAACCCGGTGGACAGCCTGGACTGGCCGGACTACGTCGACGGGCTCACCGAGGAATGACCCTGCGGGGTCAGTTGTCGCCGGACCTCCTGCTCGCGGAACCACGCCGCTCGCCGAACCCGGCGGCGAGCACCTCACCGGGCGGCAGCGCCGCCATCAGCAGTACCCGCGCCTGGGGCGGTCCCAGGTGCGACACCACCAGTGCACCCGCGTCGATCATCGCGCGGCCCGGGCCGTAGTCCGGGTGCACCGCGGCGCCGGGCACCCGGCTGCACATCGCGACCGCGACGCCGGCCGCGCAGTGCCGTGCGACCGCCTCGACAACCGCGGCCCCGGCGTTGCCCGAACCCAGCGCCTCGAGGACGATCCCGCGTGCGCCGGCCGCCACGCAGGCGTCCAGCGCCACGGCGTCGCTGCCCGCATACACGGCGACAAGGTCCACCCGGGGCGCCGTAGCGGCCGATACGTCAGCCAAAAATGTTGCTGCGGAACCCGATTCGGATACCGCAGGCCCGTCGAACCCGGTGGCCGTCTTGCGCAGGCCGACGGGGGACAGCGTCCGCCCGCCGAAGGTCACCAGCACACCGCGGGTCGTGGGCGCGGCGGCCACGGCCAGGGCGTCGCGCAGGTTGGCCGGACCGTCGGTGTCCGGGGCGTCGGCGCTGCGCATCGCGCCCGTCAGCACCAGCGGCGCGGTGCCGGTGTAGGTCAACGCCAGCCACAACGCCGTCTCCTCGAGCGTGTCGGTCCCGTGGGTCACCACGACACCGTCGGCGCCCTCGGCCGACGCCCGCTCGGCGGACTGCCGGATCGTGTCCCAGTCGGCCGGCGTCAGCTGCGAACTGTCGACCGCCATCAGTTCCACCGCCGACACCTGCACGCCGGCCGCGTTACCGGCCAGGCCACCGATCAGGTCGGCGCCGGAGCGGGTGGGCCGCAGCACCCCGTCGGCCCCGGTCCCGGTGGCGATCGTTCCGCCGGTCGCAATGACCGTGAGGCGCCTCATGCGCTGATCATGCCCGATACCCCCGCAGCCACCCGTCGGTCACGCCTCGAGGGATGATGGGGGCGTGACCGACGCGACCGAGCCCGCCGAGCAGGCGGAGAACGCCGAGGGGCGCGTCGAGACCACGGACCCGCCCGCGGCCAGCGCGCCGCGGCCGCGCCGCCGGTTGCGGATGCTGCTCACCGTCGCCGCCGTGGTGCTGGCACTGGACGTCGTCACCAAGGTGCTCGCGGTGCGGTTCCTCACCCCGGGTGAACCGGTGTCGATCATCGGGGACACCGTGACTTGGACGCTGGTACGCAATCCGGGGGCCGCGTTCTCGATGGCCACCGGCTACACCTGGGGGCTGACGCTGGTGGCCACCGCGGTGGTGGTCGGCATCATCATCATGGGCCGGCGGCTGGTCTCGCCCTGGTGGGCGCTCGGGCTGGGGATGATCCTCGGCGGCGCGCTGGGCAATCTGGTCGACCGGTTCTTCCGTTCGCCGGGGCCGCTGCGCGGACACGTGGTGGATTTCCTCTCGATCGGTTGGTGGCCGGTGTTCAACGTGGCCGATCCCGCCGTGGTCGGCGGCGCCATGCTGCTGGTGGTGCTGTCACTGTTCGGGTTCGACTACGACACCGTGGGCCGCAGCACCGAAACCGGTAAGGGCCGTGCCGCCGCCGGGATCGATCCGGCCGAGACGGACTGATGGCGGATCGGTCGTTGCCGGTGCCCGAGGGGCTGGCCGGTATGCGGGTCGACGCGGGCCTGGCGCGGCTGCTGGGCCTGTCGCGAACGGCGGCCGCGGACCTGGCCGAGGACGGCGGCGTCGAGCTCGACGGCGCCCGGGTGGGCAAG
>JAKIXW010000030.1:0-13011 GCA_022708865.1 Acidobacteriota bacterium | reverse complement strand
CGCCTGGCTGGAGGTGCGCTTGCCCGACGCGCCACCGCCGGTGGAGAACGTTCCCGAACACATCGAGGGCATGGCGGTGCTCTACTCCGACGAGGACATCGTCGTGGTCGACAAACCGCCGGGGGTGGCCGCGCACGCGACGGTCGGCTGGCACGGCCCGACCGTGCTGGGCGGGCTGGCGGCCGCGGGGTTCCGCATCAGCACCTCGGGTATCCACGAGCGGCAGGGCATCGTGCACCGCCTGGACGTCGGGACGTCCGGGGTGATGGTGGTGGCGCTCTCGGAACGGGCCTACACGGTGCTCAAGCGGGCCTTCAAGGCCCGCACCGTCGAGAAGCGGTATCACGCGCTGGTCCAGGGACATCCCGACCCGTCCAGCGGCACTATCGACGCCCCGATCGGCCGGCATCGCGGTCATGACTGGAAGTTCGCGGTCGTCGAGGGCGGCCGGCACAGCATCACGCACTACGACACCGTCGAGGCGTTCGTCGCGGCCAGCCTGCTCGACATTCACCTCGAGACCGGACGCACCCACCAGATCCGGGTGCACTTCTCGGCCCTGCACCACCCGTGCTGCGGTGACCTGACCTACGGCGCCGACCCGACCCTGGCGAAAAAGCTTGGGCTGGAACGGCAATGGCTGCACGCCCGGTCGCTGGCCTTCGTGCATCCGGCCGACGGCCGTTGGGTGGAGTTCACCGCGCCGTATCCGCAGGATCTTCAGCACGCCCTGGATGTTCTCCAGCAGCACGCATGAGCCGCTCCGCGGCGCGCACCGGTCTGCTGTTCGGCCTGGGCGCCTACGGGTCCTGGGGACTGTTCCCGGCCTTCTTCCCGCTGCTGAAACCCGCCGGCGCGTTCGAGGTGCTGGCCCACCGCATCGTGTGGACGCTGGTCTTCATGGTCGGGGTGCTGCTGGTCGCGGGGCTCGGCCGGGAGCTGCGCCGCATCGACGGACGCACCTGGTTGCTGCTGGCGGCGGCGTCCGCCCTGGTGTCGGCGAACTGGGTGATCTACATCTTCGCCGTCAACAACGGCCACGTCGTCGACGCCGCGCTCGGGTATTTCATCAACCCGTTGGTGAGCGTCGCGCTCGGGGTGATCATCTTCGGTGAAAGGCTCAATAGGGCACAGGGTTTGGCCCTGGCCGTGGCGACGATCGCGGTGGTGGTGCTGGCGGTCGAAGTCGGTGCCCTGCCGTGGATCGCGTTCGGACTGGCGTTCTCGTTCGGACTGTACGGGTTGGTCAAGAAGATTGTCCCGACCGATCCGCGGGTCAGCGTCGGGGTGGAATCGGCGCTGGCGGCGCCCTTCGCGCTGGCCTACATCGTGGTTGCCGCGGTGGGTGGGCACGGCAATTTTCTGGGGCAGGGCGCCGGGCACGTCGCGCTGACGGTGCTGTGCGGACCCATCACCGCGATCCCGCTGCTGCTGTTCGCCGCGGCGGCGCAGCGCCTGCCGCTGGTCACGCTGGGCCTGCTGCAGTACCTCACCCCGGCCATGCAGATGACCTGGGGTGTGGTGGTCGGGCACGAACCGATGCCCCCGGCCCGGTGGCTGGGTTTCGCGTTGATCTGGGTGGCGCTGGCAGTATTCACCGTCGACGCGGTGGCCCGGTCCCGGCGCGGCGCCGCGGGCGACGCTCCGGGCAGATCGTGAATTCCGCACGCTCTTCCCAGGAGCCGGCGTGCCGGTCCGAAGCCGTATCGGGGCGACACGCCGAGGTGGCGCGCCGATACGCCCCCGACCCGCCCACAGATGTCATTCGAGGTGTCGGTCCTCGGTCATAGGATGACGGGCCTATGGGTACCAGCGACTCCTTCGTGCATCTGCACAACCACACCGAATACTCGATGCTCGACGGTGCCGCGAAGGTCGCTCCCATGCTGGCCGAGGCCAAGCGCCTGGAGATGCCCGCCATCGGCATGACCGACCACGGCAACATGTTCGGCGCCAGCGAGTTCTACAACGCCGCCGTCAAGGCCGACATCACGCCGATCATCGGCATCGAGGCCTATATCGCGCCTGGTTCGCGGTTCGACACCAAGCGGATCACCTGGGGCGACCCCAGCCAGAAGTCCGACGACGTCTCCGCCAGCGGCGCCTACCTGCACATGACGATGGTGGCCGAGAACGCGACCGGCCTGCGCAACCTGTTCAAGCTGTCCTCGTTGGCGTCGTTCGAGGGCCAGCTGGGCAAGTGGCCGCGGATGGACGCGGAGATCATCGCCGAACACGCGGCCGGCATCATCGCCACCACCGGCTGCCCGTCGGGTGAGGTGCAGACCCGGCTGCGCCTGGGCCACGAGCGCGCGGCACTCGAGGCCGCCGCCAAGTGGCGGGAGATCTTCGGACCCGAGAACTTCTTCCTGGAACTGATGGACCACGGGCTGTCCATCGAGACCCGCGTCCGCGACGGCCTGCTCGAGGTCGGCCGCAAGCTCGGCATCCCGCCGCTGGCCACCAACGACTGCCACTACGTGACCCGCGAGGCCTCGCAGAACCATGAGGCGCTGCTGTGCGTGCAGACGGGCAAGACGCTGTCGGATCCGACCCGGTTCAAGTTCGATGGCGACGGCTACTACCTCAAGTCCGCGGCGGACATGCGCCGGATCTGGGATACCGAGGTGGCCGGCGCCTGTGATTCCACCCTGTTGATCGCCGAGCGGGTGCAGCCGTACGCCGACGTGTGGGCCGAGCGGGACCGGATGCCGGTGTTCCCCGTGCCCGAGGGCCACGACCAGGGTTCCTGGTTGCGGCATGAGGTGCACGCGGGGCTGTCCCGGCGCTGCTCGAGTTTTCCCGGCGGGGCCGTGCCGACCGAATACACCGAGCGCGCCGAGTACGAGATCAACGTGATCTGCGGCAAGGGTTTCCCGTCGTACTTCCTGATCGTGGCCGACCTGATCACCTATGCGCGGTCCATCGACATCCGGGTGGGGCCGGGCCGCGGGTCGGCGGCCGGCTCGCTGGTGGCCTACGCGCTGGGCATCACCGACCTCGATCCGCTGCGCTACGAGCTGCTCTTCGAGCGCTTCCTCAACCCCGAACGGCCGTCGGCGCCCGATATCGACATCGATTTCGACGACCGTCGCCGCGGTGAGATGGTGCGCTACGCCGCCGACAAGTGGGGCAGCGATCGGGTGGCCCAGGTCATCACCTTCGGCACCATCAAGACCAAAGCGGCACTGAAGGATTCGGCCCGGGTCCACTACGGCCAGCCCGGCTTCGCCATCGCCGACCGGATCACCAAGGCCCTGCCGCCGCCGATCATGGCCAAGGACATCCCGCTCTCGGGGATCACCGATCCCAACCATGAGCGGTACAAGGAGGCCGCCGAGGTCCGCACGCTGATCGACACCGACTCCGACGTGCGCACCATCTACGAGACGGCCCGGGGTCTCGAGGGCCTGGTCCGCAACGCCGGTGTGCATGCGTGCGCGGTGATCATGAGCTCCGAGCCGTTGATCGACGCCATCCCGCTGTGGAAGCGGCCGCAGGACGGCGCGATCATCACCGGCTGGGACTATCCGTCCTGCGAGGCCATCGGCCTGCTGAAGATGGACTTCCTGGGGCTGCGAAACCTCACGATCATCGGCGACGCGCTGGAGAACATCAAGGCCAACCGCGGGATCGATCTGGATCTCGAGTCGGTGCCCCTGGACGACCCGGCCACCTACGAGCTGCTCTCCCGCGGTGACACCCTGGGCGTGTTCCAGCTCGACGGCGGCCCGATGCGCGACCTGCTGCGCCGCATGCAGCCCACCGAATTCAATGACATCGTCGCGGTTCTCGCGCTGTACCGGCCGGGCCCGATGGGCATGAACGCCCACAACGACTACGCCGACCGCAAGAATGCCCGGCAGCCCATCAAGCCGATCCACCCGGAGCTCGAGGAGCCGCTGGCCGACATCCTGGCCGAGACCTACGGCCTGATCGTCTACCAAGAGCAGATCATGTTCATCGCCCAGAAGGTGGCCTCCTACACCATGGGTAAGGCCGATGCACTGCGAAAGGCCATGGGCAAGAAGAAGATCGAGGTGCTCGAGGCCGAGTATGAGGGCTTCAAGGAGGGCATGACCGCCAACGGCTTCTCCGAGAAGGCCGTGAAAGCGTTGTGGGACACCATTCTTCCTTTCGCCGGCTACGCGTTCAACAAGTCGCACGCGGCCGGCTACGGGCTGGTGTCGTACTGGACGGCCTATCTCAAGGCCAATTACCAGTCGGAGTACATGGCCGGTCTGCTCACCTCGGTGGGTGACGACAAGGACAAGGCCGCGGTCTACCTGGCCGACTGCCGCCGGCTCGGCATCACGGTGCTGCCACCGGATGTCAACGAGTCGGTGCAGAACTTCGCCTCCGTCGGCGAGGACATCCGGTTCGGCCTGGGCGCGGTGCGCAACGTCGGCGCCAACGTCGTCGCGTCGCTCATCAACACCCGCGCCGACAAGGGTGCTTTCACGGATTTCTCGGATTATCTGAACAAGATCGAGGTGACCGCCTGCAACAAGAAGGTCACCGAGTCGCTGATCAAGGCCGGCGCGTTCGACTCGCTCAAACACGCGCGCAAGGGACTGTTCCTGGTGCACACCGATGCGGTGGACTCCGTGCTGGGCACCAAGAAGGCCGAGGCGATGGGCCAGTTCGACCTGTTCGGCGGGGGCGGGGACGATGGAGCAGAGGGCGGCGATCCCGTCTTCACCATCAAGGTGCCCGACGAGGAATGGGAGGACAAGCACAAGCTGGCCCTCGAACGCGAGATGCTCGGCCTGTACGTGTCCGGTCATCCGCTCGACGGCGTGGCCCATCTGCTGACCACCCAGGTGGACACCCAGCTGCCGGCCATTCTGGACGGCGACGTTGCCAATGATGCGCAGGTTCAGGTCGGCGGCATCCTCACTGCGGTCAACCGTCGGGTGAACAAGAACGGATTGCCGTGGGCCTCGGCCCAATTGGAAGACCTGACCGGCGGTATTGAGGTGCTGTTCTTCCCGCAGACATATTCGATGCACGGTGCGGAGATCGCCGACGACGCGGTAGTGGTGCTCCGGGCCAGGGTGTCGGTGCGCGACGATCGGCGCTCACTGATCGTGCACGATCTCGTGGTGCCGGATTTCTCCAACGCGCAGCCGAACCGGCCGATCGCGGTCAGTCTGCCGACCCGGCAGTGCACCATCGACAAGGTCAGCGCGCTCAAGCAGGTGCTCGCCCGGCATCCGGGCACCGCGCAGGTGCATCTTCGGCTGATCAGCGGCGACCGGATCACCACACTCGAGCTCGACCAGTCGCTGCGGGTGACGCCGTCGTCGGCGCTGATGGGCGATCTGAAGGCGCTGCTGGGGCCGGGCTGCCTGGGCGGGTAGGTCTTTACACCCGGCCTGGTGTGGCAGGCCCGGCGCCAACCGAACCGCCGGGTTAGGCGAGCGGTGTGGTTCTGCGAGCACGAGGCCCGACGGCGACCGACCGTCCTGCTACGGGCAGGGCACGCCGTTGGGCGTCCGGAACGGGACACCGGCGGGGGTGTAGCACGGCGGCAGGCCGGCGGCGATCTGCCCGGCCTCCTCGTCGGCGCCGGCCAGGACGGCCCCGGCAGCGACGTCGCCGGCAATGTTGGTGCAGCCACCAACGCTGACATGCCGTCCGCCGACATCGCCGCAGACGTCCGCACCCGCGGTGGGTGCGACGGCCAGCGGTGCCAGCGTCAATCCGGTTGCCGCCGCAAGGACGGCTAGGGCTGGGCTGATTCTCATGTTGCGACCTTCCATGGCTGACGCATCGGGCGTCCCAGTGTCAGCCCGCGGCGGCGGGCTCTCGGGGATTTCTGCGAATTCACATCGAATCGACAGGTTGGCGCGCCGGCGAAGTCAGCGGCGGGTGTGCTGTAGCCCGAAAGCGAGCCACAGCAGGGTGGTCACGGCGGCGCCCGTCAGCAGGGCGCTCCCGGCCTCGACGCTGGTGGCGGCCACCACGGCGAAGATCGCGATGCCGATGATCAGCGCGAACAGCTTGTACGCCGGCCAGGGCACCCCGGCGATCGATATCTCGCGGGAGGCGGGGTGCGCGATCGCGGAGCGGAACTGTTCGGCGCTGGTCATGTCGGTGACGATAGTCCGTAGCCAGGATTTCGGGAAGCCGAAACACCGGATGTGGATGGTCGATTTCGCTAGGCTGCCTACATGCCTCTATCGGGAGATTATGAACCCAGCACGTTGGATTGGGCGCGCGAAAACGCCGAGGAAATCATGGAGTCCGGTGGCACCAAGGGCATGGAGATGCGCGGCATGCCGGTCATCCTGCTGACCACCATCGGCGCCAAGACCGGCAAGATCCGTAAGACCCCGCTCATGCGTGTCGAGCACGACGGGCAGTACGCCATTGTCGCTTCGCTGGGTGGGGCGCCCAAGAACCCGGTCTGGTATTACAACGTCAAGGCGCATCCGCAGGTCGAACTGCAGGATGGCACCGTTTCGGGTGATTACGAGGCGCGCGAGGTGTTCGGCGACGAGAAGGCCAGCTGGTGGGAGCGTGCGGTGGCCGCCTACCCGGATTACGCGGACTACCAGACGAAGACCGACCGCCAGATCCCGGTGTTCGTCCTGACGCCGTCCAACTGATCCCGGATTCGACGTTCTGGTCGATCCCACTCGCGCTTTTCCCCCGAAACGTGCGTTTGGGTGTTTGGAAAGGCCACGTGGCACCATTGATCGGTGTCCGCTGAAGTGAGCCAGAGTCCCCGGATGTCGCCGCTGTTCGCGGCCGATGTCGAGGCGGCGGCCCAGCGAATTTCCGGTGTGGTGACACCCACTCCGCTGCAGTTCAGCGACCGGCTCTCCCAGCTGACCGGGGCGCTGGTGTACCTCAAGCGCGAAGACCTGCAAGTGGTGCGGTCCTACAAGCTGCGGGGCGCCTACAACCTGCTGATGCAGCTGACTCCCGAGGAGAAGGCCGCCGGGGTGGTGTGCTCGTCGGCCGGCAACCATGCCCAGGGTTTCGCACTGGCCTGTCGATCGATGGGCATCCACGGCCGGGTCTACGTCCCCGCGAAGACGCCGAAACAGAAGCGGGACCGGATCCGCTACCACGGTGGTGAGTTCATCGAGCTGATCGTCGGTGGCAAGACCTACGACCTGGCCGCCCAGGCGGCGCTGGACGACGTCGTCCGCACCGGAGCGACCCTGGTGCCGCCCTACGACGACGTGCGCACCATGGCCGGGCAGGGCACCATCGCCGTGGAGGTCCTCGATCAGCTCGATGGGGAGCCCGACCTGTTGGTGGTGCCGGTCGGCGGCGGCGGCTGCATCAGCGGCATCACCGCCTACCTGGCCGAGCGGACCGGCGCGACCTCGGTGCTCGGCATCGAACCGGCCGGCGCGGCCTCGATGTGCGCGGCGCTGGCCGCCGGTGAGCCGGTGACCCTGGAGAACGTCGACCAGTTCGTCGACGGCGCGGCGGTGGCCCGGGCCGGTGACCTGCCGTATCGGGTGCTCGCGGCCGCCGGTGACATGGTGTCGGTGACGACGGTCGACGAGGGCGCGGTCTGCACCGCAATGCTGGACCTCTATCAGAACGAGGGCATCATCGCCGAACCGGCCGGCGCGCTGTCGGTCGCGGGTCTGCTCGAGGCCGACATCGAGCCCGGGTCCACGGTGGTGTGCTTGATCTCCGGGGGCAACAACGACGTCTCGCGGTACGGCGAAGTGCTCGAGCGCTCGCTGGTCCACCTCGGGCTCAAGCACTACTTCCTGGTCGATTTCCCGCAGGAGCCCGGCGCACTGCGCCGGTTCCTCGACGATGTGCTCGGCCCCAACGACGACATCACCCTGTTCGAGTACGTCAAGCGCAACAACCGCGAGACCGGCGAGGCGCTGGTCGGTATCCAGTTGGGTTCGGCTGCTGATCTGGAGGGTCTGATGGAGCGGATGCAGACCTCGGAGAGTCACATCGAACTGCTCGAACCGGGCTCGCCGACCTACCGCTATCTGACGTAGGACCGGCGTGTGCGTGATCGTCAGGCCGCGAGAGCTTCAGGTTCTACCAACTCGACTGCCTGATCGTGCGCCCGATAGATTGCTTCGATCGGCACGTCGAATCGTGCGGCGGCCCGCGTGATCAGCGTCGCCCACCGGCGATCCCGTGAATTCACCGGACCATCTCCCGGGTTGGTGAAGAGGAACGCCACGGTGTGGCCGGGCTCGCGTCCGTCCAGCACCTGGCGAAGCGTGCCGAGCAGGCCGTCGGCGACACGCGGCGACGGCCGGTGCGGAATCTCCATGTCCACCAGAGTCTTCATGAAGCATCGGTCCGGGCCGACGAAGACGATGCGCAAGAGCGTCTCACCGAAGCCGAGGGGACCGATCAGGGCCAGCCATCGCTGACCGAGGTCGGCGGGCGAGCAGATCGGGTCGGTAGCGGTTTCGATGGGCGGCGCAGCGCTCGGATTTGTCATGTGGCACAGCATGGGCGCACACCGCAATTCAGGTGTACGACCATCCACAGGCCCTCAGCGCCGGCGCAGGACGGCGAACGAGTGCCCGTCCAGCGCAGTGCCGGCGGCGCCGGCCCGCGGGCTGCCCCAGGCGTACACCACGTCGCCGGTGACAGGGACGGCGACCGAATCCGGGCCCAGGTTGCAGGCGATTGCGAGTGCCCCGCGATACAGCACGATCCAGCGCGCATCCTCGTCGAAGTCGACCTCCATATGGTCCAGCCAGAAATCACCCAGATCGGACTCGTTGCGGCGCAACGCAATCAGATCCCGGTACACAGTTAGCATGCGGACGTGGCCGCCGGATTCGCGTTCGGCCCAATCCAGCTTCGAGCGCTCGAAGGTCGCCTCGTCCTGCGGATCGGGCACGGCGGCGGGATCCCAGCCGTGGTCGGCGAACTCGGCCTTGCGGCCCTCACGGGTGGCTTCGGCCAGATGTGGCTCCGGATGCGAGGTGAAGAACTGGAACGGGGTGGACGCCGCCCACTCCTCACCCATGAACACCATCGCCGTGAACGGCGTCAACAGCGCCAGGGCGGCGCTGACCGCCAACTGGCCCGGTGTCAGGTAAGCGGTCGGTCGATCCCCGGCGGCCCGGTTGCCGATCTGGTCGTGCGTGCAGGTGTAGGCCATCAGGCGCGATCCGGGAATGGTCGCGGTGTCCAGCGGCCGGCCGTGGCGGCGTTTGCGGAACGACGAGAACGTTCCGGCGTGGAAGTAGCCGGACTTCAAGGTCTTGGCCAGGGTCTCGATCGAGCCGAAATCGGAGTAATAGCCGTGCTGTTCACCGGACACCGCCGTGTGCAATGCGTGATGGATGTCGTCGTCCCATTGCGCGGCCAAGCCGTGGCCCAGTTCGCTGCGGGGCGTGATGAACCGCGGGTCGTTGCGGTCACTCTCGGCGATCAGCGACAGCGGCCGGCCCAGTTGCATTGCCAGCGCGTCGGTTTCGAGTGACAGCTCCTCGAGGATGTGGATGGCCGTGGTGTCGACCAGCGCGTGAACGGCATCCAGGCGCAGTCCGTCGATGTGGAAATCGCGCATCCAGCGCAGCGCGCACCCGATGATGTGATCGCGCACCGCATCGGAATGGTCGTCGGCGATGTTGATGCCCTCGCCCCAGGGGTTGGCACCCTTGGACAGGTAGGGACCGAACCGCGGCAGGTAGTTGCCCGACGGCCCGAGATGGTTGAAGACGGCGTCGAGCAGCACTCCGAGTCCGCGGCCATGGCAGGCATCCACGAACCGCACCAGTGCGTCCGGTCCGCCGTACGGCTCGTGCACCGCGTACCACAGCACGCCGTCATAGCCCCAGCCGTGGGTGCCGGCGAAGGCGTTCACCGGCATCAGTTCGACGAAGTCGACGCCGAGTTCGACCAGGGCATCCAGCTTGTCGATCGCGGAGTCCAATGTTCCTGCCGCAGTGAATGTTCCGATGTGCAGCTCGTAGATGACCGAGCCGGCGACGGATCGCCCCGGCCAATCGGCGTCGGTCCACGGTGCGGCGCCGGCGTCCCACAGCTGGGAGCGTTCGTGCACCCCGTCGGGCTGGCGCGGTGAGCGGGGGTCCGGCCGCACCGTGGGATCGTCGTCCAGCAGGAAGCCGTAGCGGGCGTCGTCGGAGGCGGCGACCGTCGCTTGCCACCAGCCGTCGCCCGAGGGTGACGGGCTCATCGGGTGCACGGTGCCGTCCACGTCGAGCCGGACCCGTTCGGGATTCGGTGCCCATACGGCGAATTCGTGTTCAGGCATCGGTGCGCTCCAACAGCGCCACCGGCATCGCACTGAACAGGGTTCTGGCGGCCACGGTTCCACGGTGATCCGCGTCCGTCAGGCAGTCCCGCCAGGCCCCGGCGGGCAGCGTGAGTGTGGTTGACCCCCAGCCGGTTTCGGACAACCCGACCGTCCACCGGCTGACCGCCACCACCACATCCGCACCGCGGCCGAACGCGACGGCGTGTTCGGCCCGGTCGCCTTCGGCCGGTAACGCGGTGTAAGCACCGGACCGGAAGGTGTCCGGACGGTCGCGGCGCAGCCGTAACGCCGCCCGGACCACCCGGAGTTTCGGGTGCTGGAGCGCATTGAGCGCGGCCCGGCGCGCGGCGTAGTCGACCGGTCGGCGGTTGTCCGGGTCGACGAGGCTGTCCTCCCAGAGTTCGGTGCCCTGATAGATGTCGGGAACGCCGGGGGCGGTCAGTGCCAACAGTTTCTGCCCCAGGGCGTCACTGTCGGCGTGGACGGCCAGGGTGTGGAGCAGCTCGGTCAGTCCGGTCGCCACCGGCCCGTCGATCACCGCATTGACCCAGGTGTGCACGGCCTTCTCGAAGGCATCGTCCGGATCGATCCATGACGTATGCAGGTGGGCTTCGCGGACGACCTTCTCGGCGTATGCGTGCAGTCGCTCGCGCAGGTTCTGGTCGACGTGCCCGGACCGCGGCCATACGCCGAACATGTTCTGCCACAGGAACAAACCGGTAGCCGGATCCGGTGGTGGGCACAGCGCCTGCCAGTCGGCGACCAGTTGCGACCAGAGTCCGGGCACCTGGGACAGTACCCCGATCCGGGCGCGGACATCCTCACCGCGTTTGGTGTCGTGGGTGGTCAGCGTGGTCATCGTCGATGGCCAGCGGGCGGCCCTGACCGCTGCGCTGTGATGGAACTCCGCAGCGCTGACACCGAAGCGGTCCGGTTCGCCCCCGACTTCGTTGAGCGACACCAGAGTCGGATTCCGGTAGAACAGCCGATCCTCGATGGCCGTCGCGGTCACCGCGCCGCACAGCTGTTGGATCCGGGCGGCCGGTTCGCGGTGCTCGAGTGCGGCGGCGACGACGCTCAACGGTGCGGCGAGCTCGGGCCTGGCGGCGACCGTTTCCGCGATAGCGGTGGACATCGTCGCCGCCAGCGCCGGATAGTCACAGCGGTAGACGTCGATGTGGGTCAGCAGTGCGGTGACGGCATCGGCCAGGGCGGGCTGACGGGCGCCGGTCGCACCGACCACCGCGCGGTGGACCCGGGCCAGTTCACTGCCGAGTGTGTCAGTGGCCGCAGCGGCCTTGAGTTCTCTTACAGCACTGCGGCTCTGGGTGAAGCCGGCCGCGGCGGCGAGTTCCCGCAGGGGCGCGCCCCCGGCGGGGTCGACGAACAGCCCGCCGATCTCGCGTAGGGCGTCGTAGCCCGTGGTGCCGTTCACCGGCAGGCAGGCGTCGAGCGCCTCGTCGGGCGCCAGGATCTTCTCGATGACGATGTATGCATCCGGGCCGGCGAGCTGACGGAGCCGCTGCAGATAGCCGACCGGGTCGGCCAGCCCGTCGGGGTGGTCGATACGCACCCCGTCGACCAGGCCCTCGGAGAACCACCGGGCCACTTCGCGGTGGCTGGCGGCGAACACCGCGGGATCCTCCTGACAAAGCGCGGCCAGCGAGGTGACCGAGAAGAACCGGCGATAGCCGCACATTGCGGTCCGCCATCCCGTCAGACGGTAGTGCTGGCGGTCGTGGATCTCCCGCGGCGTGCCCGCCGCGGTTCCGGCGGCCAGGGGGAATTCCTTGTCGCCCAGTCGGAATACCTCGCCGTCGACCTCCAGCCGATCGATATCGCCGTCGGATCCCAGGACCGGCAGCACGATCCGGGCGTCGGGGTCCAGGTCCCAGTCGATGTCGAAGAAAGAGCTGTAGGCCGACTCACGACCGAGGCGCAGCACGTCCCACCACCACGGGTTGTGCTGGGGGAGTTCGACGCCCACGTGATTTGGCACGATGTCGACGATGAGGCCCAGTCCGCGGGACCTGGCCGCCGCGGCGAGGCGGGCCAGCCCGTCGGCCCCGCCGAGCTCGGCCGAGACGGTGGTCGGATCGGTCACGTCGTAGCCGTGTGACGATCCCGGTGCCGCGGTCAGGATCGGCGAGAGGTACAGGTGCGAAATACCCAGTGCGGCAAGGTAGTCGAGGATTGCCTCGGCATCGGCGAAGGTGAAGGACGCCCCGCTGGCGGGGCCGCGCATCTGCAGGCGGTACGTCGCGCGTACGGCGGCCGGCTGGTTCACCGGATCACGCCGTCTTGCGGAACACCAGCACCGAACGTCCTGGCAACGTGACCGACTCACCGGCCTTGACCACCAGATCGACGGCGCCGGTGGCCGCCGAGGTGTCCAGATCCGCCGTCCATTGCGTCGCGTAATCGTCGTCGGGGGTGAGGAATTCGACCGACGCCTTGTGCGCGTTGAAGCACAATAGGAACGAGTCGTCGACCACCCGTTCGCCCCGCGCGTTCGGCTCCGGGATGGCCTGCCCGTTGAGGAAGACCGCCACCGATTTGAATCCGGAATTCCAATCCTCGGTGGTCATCTCGACACCGGCCTTGGTCAGCCAGGCGATATCGCGCTCGATCTGGCCGGTCAGGATCGATTCGCCCTCGAAGAACCGGCGCCGCCGGAACACGGGGTGCGCCTTGCGCAGTGAGGTCACGCTACGCACGAAGCTGAGCAGGTCGGCATTGGTCTCCAGCATCGACCAGTCCATCCATGACAG
>JAKIXW010000309.1 GCA_022708865.1 Acidobacteriota bacterium | reverse complement strand
TACCGCGTCGGCAGCCGGCACTGCTTCGACAGGCGGAACTGCGCCAGTGGGCGGCACTGGTCCGGCGGCCGGCGCGGATGCCTGCGGTCCGGCCGGCAGACCCTGCGATGACATGGCACCCGGATCCATCGGTCGCTGGGTCAGCAGCAGCAACGCGTCGGCCCCGCTGACCTCCTGGGTCTGGTAGGCCTGCCACAGTTCGCGCAGGTAGGACAGGCCGCGGCCCTGACGCTGTTCCGGAACACCGGTGGTGCCCGGGGGTAGATTCTGCGGGCTGCTCAGGTGCGGAACGCCGTCCTCGGTCGCCTCGGGGTCGGCCGCGGGTTCGGGATCCGACGGTGCTGCCGCGACGGTGCCCGACGGAGCCGCCGGCGCGGTGTCCGCAGGGGCCGCAGCGGCAGGAGATGGCGGCGCCGACTGCGCCGCCGGTGTGGACGCCGGACCCGGTGCCGGGCCCGGATCGTCGGTGTCAGCGTGCGCCGGCGCGGACAGCGCCAGCATGGCGGCTGCGACTGCCACCCAACCCGTAATGAAACGCGCCATACCTGTGCTTCTGCGTAGCCCGCCCCGGTGTTACACCGAATTCTCCGGATCGGACAGGAACATGTTCCAGTTCGCGTTTTGTGAACAGGGACACACTCACCCGATCGGCGGTGTACCAATACATTTGAGCCCCCTGGGCCCGCCCACAACGCGTTAGACCCCGTAAGGAGCGGTACCCGATGCCCAGTCCCAGCCTGCCCCCCGGCTTCGACTTCACCGATCCCGACCTCAACTGCGCTCGGCTACCCGTCGAGGAGTTCGCCGAGTTGCGGCGGACCGCGCCGATCTGGTGGAACGCGCAACCGCCGGGCAACTGTTTCGACGACGACGGCTTCTGGCTGGTGACCAAGCACAAGGACGTCAAGGAGATCTCCCGGCACAGCGAGGTGTTCTCCAGCCAGGCGAAGACGGCGCTCCCCCGGTATCCGGAGAGCTCCCAGATCGAACAGATCGAGGGCGGCAAGCTGGTGCTGCTGAACATGGACGCCCCGCATCACACCCACCTGCGCCAGATCATCTCCCGCGGTTTCACCCCCCGCGCTGTGGAACGGCTGCGCGCGGACCTCGACCGACGCGCACAGGACATCGCCCGGACCGCCGCCGCCGAGGGATCCGGCGACTTCGTCGAGCAGGTGGCCTGTGAGCTGCCGCTGCAGGCCATCGCCGGGCTGCTCGGGGTGCCGCTGGAGGACCGCAAGAAGCTGTTCGACTGGTCCAACCAGATGGTCAGCGACGACGACCCCGAGTTCGCGCACCACGACAACGGCACCGCGTCGGTGGAATTGATCATGTACGCGATGCAACTGGCCGCCCTGCGGGCCGAACAGCCCGGCGACGACATCGTCACCAAGTTGATCCAGGCCGACGTCGACGGGCACAAGCTCTCCGACGACGAGTTCGGGTTCTTCATGGTCCTGCTGGCCGTCGCCGGCAACGAGACCACCCGCAACTCGATCACCCACGGCATGATCGCCTTCGCCGAACACCCCGACCAGTGGGAGCTCTACAAGAAGAGCCGGCCGGCCACCGCTGTCGACGAGATCGTCCGCTGGGCCACCCCGGTCACGTCGTTCCAGCGCACCGCGCTGACCGACTACGAACTGTCCGGCGTGCTGATCAAGAAGGGCCAGCGCGTCGTAATGTCCTACCGCTCGGCCAATTTCGACGAAGAGGTGTTCGACCGCCCCTACGAGTTCAATATCCTGCGGGACCCCAATCCGCACGTCGGGTTCGGCGGGACGGGTGCGCACTACTGCGTGGGCGCGAACCTCGCGCGAATGACCATCGACCTGATGTTCAACGCGATCGCCGACCACATGCCGTACCTGACCGCGGTGGGACGGCCGGATCGGCTACGGTCCGGCTGGCTCAACGGCATCAAGCACTGGCAGGTCGACTACCAGGGAGCCGGGACGTAGCGGCCGCTCAGTTGCCGTCGCCGAACCGGCGGAGTCCGGGAATCTTGTCCAGAATGCGGTCGCGCAGCCGCGGCTGGCCTTCCTGCACTTCGGGCACCACCGGCTGCTGCGGGGCCAGCACAGGCTGCTGTGGGGCCGGCGGAACGGCCACCGGAACCGGCGCCGGCTGGACGATCTGGTGGACCTCGGTGATCGGCTCCTGAACCAGCGGCGCTCCGGCGGGTGCCGGATCGACCGGCGGCGCTTCGACCGGCGGCCCGGGCGCCTGCGCGGGAACCTCGTCGGTGCCGACCTGCTCGGGCACCACGGGGGCTTGCGGGGGGGCTTGCGGGGGGGCTTCGGGCGCCGGAGCGGGAAGCTCCACGCGCACCTGGGTGAGAGCGGCCGTCACGACGGGACGATCCGGCAGCGTATGCGGGGTGATCGCCAGCGCCGTCGACACCACCAGGGCCACCGCGCCCCCGGCGAGCAGCAGGGCCGGGCCGCGCATGGCCCGACGCGGGTCCGGCGCCGCGGAGCGCGCCCACGGATCCGTGTCTCCGTACCAGAGGTCCAGCACGCCAGCGGGGTTGTGGGCCGATGCCAACGCCGCACCGTGGGCCAGCGCCAACTCCGCCTCCGGCGGGTCGAAGACGGGGACGCCCAGCCCCTGCTCGAGCCACCCGGCCAGGCCGGCCCGGCCGAACAGTCCGACCGAGCCCACGATGAACAGGCCTTCGGGATGCCAGGCTTCGCCGGCGAACACCGATGCGATCCAATCCAGCAGTTGACGATCGTCACCCACCGACGGATTGACCAGCGATTCGACCTCACCGTCGAGGGTGTCCACCAGGGCCAGGACCATCGCGTCCGGTTCGATGACGCACACCGCGGTGCGCTGGTAACCGATCACCCGGCCGATGCTGCGGGCCAGCGCCTCGGCGGCCTGGGGCAGCCGCACCGGAACCACATTGTGGAAGCCGCGCACCGCGAGCGAATCGAGAACCAGTGACGCCTCGAGATCGGCGTCCTCGCTCCAGGTCACACCGATCTTGTGCAGCTGGTGCCCGTCGGCCTCGGCGATGGACAGCACGGCCTCGGCAACCTGTTCGGACGCGTGGATCGGGGACTCGGCACCGGAGAAGACGTCGAACGCATCGTGCTCGAGCGTGATCCCGTCGGCGTCACACCCCTCGACGAGCACGGTCTGGACGTTGGTGGCCGTCACCGACAGGCCCAACACGGTTTGCACTCGACGACTCCTGGCTCGACTATCCCTTTCTCTACCGCATCATGGCGGTAAATGCGAACCGGGCGGAGGCTTCCTCAGCCCTTGTGCGGCATGGCCGACACCAACGGGGTGTCGACGCCGACGGGGCCGACGTCGATGGCACCGCCCGGGTTGCCCAGTGGGGCGTCGCGACCGGGCAGGATCTCGGTGAAGAAGGCGGCGTTGTCGGCCAGATGCTGCTTCTGGTCCTCGGGCAGATCGGTCTCGAAATAGATCGCGTCCATCTTGCAGATGAACGCGCACGCCGCGCAGTCCACGCACTCGTCCGGGTTGATGTAGAGCGACCGTTCACCCTCGTAGATGCAGTCGGCCGGGCAGTCCTGAACACACGATTTGTCCATCACGTCGACGCAGGCCGAACCAATCACATAGGTCATGGTCAAAACGGTAGGCAGGAAGCCGGCCCGGTTCGCGCGGCGAAGGTCACCAGCCCCGGGGACCTGGGTCCATAATTCGGCGACGTCGCGCCCA
>JAKIXW010000308.1:3286-3736 GCA_022708865.1 Acidobacteriota bacterium | reverse complement strand
CAAGACCGTCCCGGAGGCGCAGATCGTGGAGACCCTGATCGAGGAAGCCCTGCGACTCGCGGAGCAGTTGGGCGAACGCGCTGATGGTGGGGGAAGTCCCAGCGGCGCGCCGGTAGTCACCGTAAGCTGAGGACGACCTCCCAGGACGTTACGGATCGGTTCCCCATGTCGGCTCCGCCACTTTTCCGCCTTGTCGACGAACGACGGGTGTCGTTGGTGCGCGACGTGGATGCGGTCAACCGGGTGCTCGACGCGGATCCCGTCGGGTCCTGCATGGTGGCCGCCCGCGTCGCCGATCACGGTGTCGCGGGCCCCCGGCAGCGTGGCCAGATGGGCCATGGCGGCCAGGAGCTTGTCGTTGACCATCACCTGGTCGTACTTCTCACCCATGAGATAGCGGTGCCGCGGGAAGTAATGCCAGCTCAGGCCGAGCACCACCGCGATCAGCAG
>JAKIXW010000308.1:0-3276 GCA_022708865.1 Acidobacteriota bacterium | reverse complement strand
CGGCACACCTACGAGTCGCTGTGTTACGCCGGGGCGAACCTGATCCCGCTTCGCGGTAGCGGCGCCGACCTGAATGCGTTCGCGGACAAGGCAATGGGAGCTGCGCGTCGGTGCTCGTCGGTGGTGGGTCGTGTCGAACTGGTGCTGCCGATGTGGGAGCGACTGCAGACCACGTGGGGTCCGGCGCGCGACGTCCGGGACAACCAGCCGCTGATGGCGCTGTCGTCGGCGCCGGCCTGTGCCGTCGACCCGGCGGTGCGCCGGGTGCGGATCGACGAGCTCGACGCGTATCTGGTGGCCGCCGTCGACATGTTCATCGGTGAGGTCGGTATCGACCCGCGGCTCGGCGACGGCGGGCGCGGTTACCGGCGCCGGGTGGCCGGGCTGATCGCGGCGGGCCGCGCCTGGGCGCGGTTCGAGCACGGGCAGGTGATCTTCAAGGCCGAGGTCGGTTCGGAATCACCGGCCGTCGGCCAGATCCAGGGCGTCTGGGTGCATCCCGACCGGCGCGGGCACGGGCTGGGTACGGCGGGGACGGCCGCGCTGGCCGCCGCGGTGGTGGGGGCCGGACGCATCGCCAGCCTGTACGTGAACAGCTTCAACACCGTGGCGCGCGCGTCGTACGCCAAGATCGGCTTCAGCCAGGTCGGCACGTTCGCCACCGTGCTGCTGGACTGAACTCACCTTCCGCCGACTCAGCGTCCGCTGCGGCATTGTTGGAGTGGGCGGGTCTCTCGGCGCTGAGTCGATGATCCAGATGCCAGGTATGTGGGTGTCGCTGCGGGCCACGACGCCCGCGCAGTCTTAACATCAGCCCCAATGGTCACAATAAGATCAACAGTCACACACGTTTCGGTCATGGCCGTCGCGGTACTGATCGGCAGCGGCGTCTCGGCCTGCACGCCCAGACCCGACGGGCCAGCCCCGACCGCCGAACAGTTCTTCGCGCGACTGGCCACCGGCGACACCACCGCCGCGGCGCAACTGACCGACCGGCCCGACGACGCCCGCAACACCCTGAATGCCTCCTGGGCCGGGCTGCAGGCCACCCACCTGGACGCCCAGGTGCTGGGCTCGGGATTCACCGAGGACACCGGAACCGTCGACTACCGCTACACCTGGCACCTGCCCAAGGACCGGACCTGGACCTACGACGGTCAGCTGAACATGGTGCGCAACGAAGGGCGCTGGGAAGTCCGTTGGGCCGCAACGGGTTTGCACCCGAAGCTGGGTGACCACCAGACCCTGGAGCTGCGCGGCGACGCGCCGAAACGGGCCTCGGTCAACGAGCTGGGCGGCACCGACGTGCTGCGGCCGGGCAACCTCTACCGCTACAGCCTGGACGCCAAGCTCGCCGGGCCGGAGCTGATGTCGAGCGCCCGCGCGGTGATCGACGCCCTGCATCCCTTCGACAACACGCTGGACAACCCGCAGCGGCTGGCCGAGCAGACCAGCGCCGCCGCGCGGATGGACCTGATCACCCTCAACAAGGACGACAACGACCGCATCGCACCGCTCATCGGGCAGCGGCCCGGCGTGGTGGTGACCCCGATCGCCGACCTGTTGCCCACCGACCCGGCCTTCGCGCCTGCCATCGTCGGCGAGGTCAAGAAGGCCGTCATCGACCAGCTCGACGGCGCGGCCGGGTGGGAGGTGGTCAGCGTCAACCAGAACGGCCTGGACGTCGACGTCCTCAACGACGTCCAACCCGCGGCCGCGCCCTCCGTGTCGATCACGCTGGATCGCGTCGTGCAGGACGCGGCCCAGCGGGCCGTCGACTGGCAGTGGCGCAAGGCGATGCTCGTCGTCATCAAACCGTCGACGGGGGAGATCCTGGCCGTCGCGCAGAACGCCGCCGCGGACTCCGACGGGCCCACCGCGACCATGGGTCTGTACCCGCCCGGGTCGACCTTCAAGATGGTCACCGCCGGTGCGGCGATCGAACGCGATATGGCCACCCCGGACACTCCGCTGGGCTGCCCGGGCGAGGCCGAGATCGGCCACCGGGTGGTGCCGAACTACAACAAGTTCGACCTGGGCACCGTACCGATGGCCAAGGCGTTCGCGAACTCCTGCAACACCACCTTCGCCGAACTGGCCAGCCGGATGCCGCCGCGGGCGCTGAACCAGACCGCGGCCCAGTACGGCATCGGCGCCGACTACACGATCGACGGGCTGCCGACGGTCACCGGATCGGTCCCGCCGACGGTGGATCTGGCCGAGCGCACCGAGGACGGCTTCGGTCAGGGCAAGGTGTTGGCCAGCCCGTTCGGGATGGCACTGGCGGCCGCCACCATCGCGGCCGGCCGGACGCCGGTGCCGCACCTGATCGTCGGGCGGACCACGCAGGTCAAGGCCCAGCAGCAGGCGCCCATCGCCGAGGACATGCTCGACGGACTGCGCTCGATGATGCGGATGGTGGTCACCAGCGGCACGGCCAAGGAAATCGGCGACTGCGGCGACGTCCACGGCAAGACCGGTGAGGCGGAGTTCCCCGGCGGATCGCACGCCTGGTTCGCCGGCTACCGCGGCGACCTGGCGTTCGCGTCGCTGATCGTCGGCGGCGGCAGCTCGGAGTACGCGGTCCGGATGACCAAGGTGATGTTCGACGCACTGCCCCCGGGCTACCTGGCCTGACGGATCGGACGCCGCGGCCGCGGCCGTAGACTGGGCCGCGTCATGTCCAGCCTCGAACCCGTCCCGATGCGCGTCTCCGACGCCGACCGCAACGGCACCCTGCGCCGGCTGCACAACGCCGTCGCCCTCGGGCTGCTCGACATCGGTGAGTTCGAGGACCGGTCCATCCGGGTGGCCACCGCCCGGGTGCGCGACGAACTCGACGCACTCGTCGACGACCTGCCCGGACCCGGCGCCATCGTGACGTCGGCCACCGACCATCTCGAGTTGCGCGGCGTGCTGGGCTCACTGGAGCGCCGGGGCGAGTGGATGGTTCCCACCCGGCTGACGCTGGTGCGCCGGATGGGCTCGGTGGATCTCGACCTGACCCGGGCGCGCTTCGCGGGCCCGATCGTCGTCATCGAGCTGGACCTGAAGTTCGGTTCCCTGGATCTGCGGTTGCCCGACGGCGCCAGCGCGTCCATCGACGACGTCGAGGTGATCGTCGGCAGCGCGCGCGATCACCGGATCACCCAGCCCCCCGAGGGCAGGCCGCACGTCGTGCTCACCGGCAAGGTCACCTGGGGGTCGGTCGACATCCGCGGTCCCCGGCGGACCCGGCTCGGCCGGCGGATCGCCGAACGGGCGCTGCACCGGTTC
>JAKIXW010000307.1 GCA_022708865.1 Acidobacteriota bacterium | reverse complement strand
TGCCGCCCGCGCCCACGCGGATGCTGTGGGTGCCGGCGGCCACATGGCCGATCAGCACGGCGGTGGCGGCGCTGGCGATGCCCGGCATGTTGTGGTGTTCGGCCAGCCAGTAGCGGGTGAACCCGAGCCGGTCGGCGGCCTGGGCCAGCCGCACCGTCGCCGCGAGGGCGTCGGAGGTGGTCTGGTCGGTGCGCACCGGAACGAGGTCGAGGACGGAGAGCCGCATGAGGTGCTCAACGCTATCCGCCGGGGGCCTCTTCCCGCCGACCGCGTGTCAAACCATCTCGGGCACCCGCAGGTGGGCCAGGGCCAGATCGAACTCGGCCTCGTCGAGTTCGATCGCGCCGGCCTGCCCCAGGGTTGCGGCCTTCAGCGCATCGGACTGCTGCCGATTGCGCTCCATCGCCTCGCGGCTGTCGAACGTCACCGACGACACCGCCCGCCCGCTGGCCCGGTCGACCATCAGGCTGGCGCTGCAGAATCCCTCCAGCTCCTCCAGCTGGGGGATGACCGACGCCCTGAAGAGGTCGATGCCGGCATCCACGTGGCCCGGATCGACCTGCACCCACGTCGCGCGCACCGCGGCACCCTCCCCGCTGAGATGGTCACGATGCAGTACGGCGATCTCCCACTGCGCGGCGGTTCGGTTGCCGCCGAACATTTCCTCGGACCGCGCCCGCACGGGCTGCACGAGCGTCAGGCCCGCGCGAAGTGCTTCCTCGGTCTCCCAGGCGCTGGTGAAGATGCACCGCCCGGTTTTCCTGTCGACCATCAGCGAGACGCCGACGCAACCGGTCACGGCTTTGACCGCCGGCATGATCTCGTCCCGGGTGAACGCGATTCCCGCATCGATGCGCGAGGGATCGGTGCGGATAGTGGTAGAGCGTGCGTACACGGTCCACCCCCTTTGTCTCGGGGTGGCGCCCCGGTGGCGCCACCGGTCCACCAATCACCATCCTCCGATCGGCCCGCGATGTGTAGAGGCCGTTCAGATCTGGGCGAGGCGTCGGGCGTCGGTGAACACCTCGTCGAGCATCGCCGGGGTCAGCCGGCCGGTGAACATGTTCTGCTGGCTGGGGTGGTAGCAGCCGAGCAGCTGCAGACCCGACGGCACCATGAATGCGATGCCGTGCCCGAATTTGGGCTTTGCTCCGGTGAGGCCCAGCAGCCCGAGCGCGATCTGCCAGGCGAAGCCGCCGAGGGCCACCACGACGCGCACACTCGGCGCGATCATCGCCCACTCGGCAGCCAGCCACGGCGCGCACGTGTCGCGTTCCGCCGGCGTCGGGGCGTTCGCAGGCGGCGCGCATCGGACCGGTGCGCTGATCCGAATACCGTTGGCCTGCAATTCATCCGCGGCATCCGCACTGACCGGCTGATTCACCAGACCGCACCGGAACAGTGAGGCGAACAGTTGATCACCGGAGCGGTCACCAGTGAACACCCGGCCGGTACGGTTGGCGCCGTTGGCCGCCGGGGCCAGCCCGACGATGAACACACCCGGACGCTCCGAACCCCAGCCGGGAACCGGCCGCCCCCAGTACGGCTCGCCGGCGAACGAGCGCCGCTTGGTGACGGCGACCTCTTCGCGCCAGGCGACCAGCCGCGGACAGGCCCGGCACACGCTGATGTCGGCATCCAGCTCACCCACCGAGCCGGCCGCGCGGGCCAACCGACGCACGGCGGCGCTGCTACCGGCCACTGGGGTGTCGTCGGTCGCGGGATCGCCGGGCCACCCCGTTCCGGGCGGGACCGGGGACGGGAACGGGCGGCCGCTCCGCGGGTGGGGCAACATCCGACCATCCTGCCCGAACCCGGCATACGATTCTGGCGCCATGCTGAGCCGCCGACGTATCCCTCTCATGCTGATTCTCTTCGCCGCCCTGATGGCCGGCGCCGGCAACGGCATCACGATCGTGGCGTTCCCCTGGCTGGTCCTGCAGCGGACCGGGTCTGCGCTCGATGCCTCCGTGGTCGCGATGGCCGGGACCCTGCCGCTCCTGGCAGCGACGCTGATCGCGGGCACCGCCGTGGACTATCTGGGCCGGCGCCGGGTGTCGATGATCTCCGATCTGCTCTCCGCGTTGTCCGTGGCGGCCGTCCCCGTCATCGCGCTGATGTTCGGCGCCGGCGCGATCAACGTCGCCGTGCTGGCGGTGCTGGCCGCGTTCGGCGCGCTGTTCGACCCGGCCGGCATGACGGCCCGCGAGTCGATGCTGCCCGAGGCGGCCACCCGGGCCGGCTGGACGCTCGACCACGCCAACAGCGTCTACGAGGCCGTGTTCAACCTGGCCTACATCGTCGGCCCCGGCCTGGGCGGCCTGTTGATCGCGACGATCGGCGGCGTCAACACCATGTGGGTGACGGCCGCCGCATTCGGACTGTCGATCATCTCGATCGCGGTGCTGCGGTTGGACGGCGCCGGCCGGCCGGACCGCGCCAAGCTTCCCGACGGGGTCTGGTCGGGCATCGTCGAAGGTCTCCGGTTCGTCTGGACCAACAAGGTGCTGCGGACGCTGGCGTTCGTCGACCTGGCCATCACCGGGCTGTATATGCCGATGGAGAGCGTGCTGTTCCCGAAGTACTTCACCGACCGCAACGAGCCGGCGCATCTGGGCTGGGTGCTGATGGCCCTGTCGGTCGGCGGGCTGATCGGCGCCCTGGGATACGCCGCCCTGAGTAGCCGGATGAGCAAGCGCACCACCATGCTGACGGCCATGCTCACCCTGGGTGTCGCGATGACCGTCATCGCGTTCCTGCCGCCGCTGCCACTGATCCTGGTGCTGTGCTTCGTCGTCGGGCTGGTCTACGGCCCGATCGCCCCGATCTACAACTACGTCATGCAGACCCGCGCCCCGCAGCACCTGCGCGGCCGGGTGGTCGGCGTGATGGGCTCGCTGGCCTATGCCGCCGGGCCGCTGGGCCTGATCCTGGCCGGGCCCCTGGCCGACACCGCCGGACTGCACACCACGTTCCTGGCGCTGTCGGTGCCGATGCTGGTGACCGGGATCATGGCGGTGTTCCTGCCGGCGCTGCGCCGCCTCGACGATCCGCCGCCCGCCGACACCTCGGCGCCCGCAGCGGCCTGACCCAGGAGTAACCCATGTCTTCCGCACCGATCGACCACCTGAGGGCCCAACTCCCCGAGGGTGCCGTCGTCACCGACCCGGACATCGTCGCGTCCTACCGGCAGGACCGCGCGGCCGACCCGGCGGCCGGCACCGCCCTGGCCGTGGTGCGCCCCACCTGCACCGAGGACGTCCAGACCGTGCTGCGCTGGGCGAGTGCGAACCGGATCCCGGTGGTGCCGCGCGGCATGGGCACCGGGCTCTCGGGCGGGGCCACCGCCGTCGACGGCGGGATCGTGCTGTCCACCGAGAAGATGCGCGCCATCACCGTCGATCCCGTCACCCGCACCGCCGTCGCCCAGCCCGGCCTGCTCAACGCCGAGGTCAAGAAGGCCGTCGCCGCGCACGGGCTGTGGTACCCGCCGGACCCGTCGTCATTCGAGATCTGCAGCATCGGCGGCAACATCGCCACCAATGCCGGCGGGCTGTGCTGCGTGAAATACGGGGTCACCACCGATTACGTGCTGGGCCTGCAGGTGGTGCTGGCCGACGGCACCACGGTGCGCCTCGGCGGCCCGCGCCTGAAAGACGTTGCGGGCCTTAGCCTGACGAAGCTGTTCGTGGGCAGCGAAGGCACCCTCGGGGTGATCACCGAGGTCACGCTGCGGCTGTTGCCACCGCAGCAT
>JAKIXW010000306.1 GCA_022708865.1 Acidobacteriota bacterium | reverse complement strand
GATCCGACCTATTGGCCGTGCGCTCATACGCCGATTCCGGCCGCCCCGTCGCCGCGATCGGCGCCTCTCTGGGCGGCTTGACCATTCTCGGAACACACTTGCTCGCCCCGCAGGACCTATGGCAGGCCGTCGTACTGGTTGACGTCACTCCGCGAATGGAGATGGACGGCGCCCGACGAGTCGTAGCGTTCATGGCGGCACACCCCGAAGGTTTCGACAGCCTAGAGTCGGCCGCTGACGTGATCGCCGCCTACAACCCGCACCGCCCTCGCCCCGACAACCTCAACGGCCTCCGAAAAGTCCTCCAACGTCGCGAAGACGGTCGCTGGGCCTGGCGATGGGATCCAGCCTTCGTGACGTCGAATTTTCAGTTTCTGCAGGGTGATCCAGACGAAGGCGCTAAAGACTTCGACATGATGAGCGCATTCCTTCTTGATGGTGCGCGCCAGATGTCCGCGCCAACGCTGCTGGTCCGGGGCCTGCTGTCTGACATGGTCTCCGAAGAGACAGTAAAGCATTTCCTCACCGTCGTTCCGCACGCGCAAACCGTTGACGTGTCGGGCGCGGGACACATGATTGCCGGCGACAACAACGACGCATTCTCGACGGCAGTCGTCGAATTCCTCGACAGGACCATATGAACCCTGCAGTCGGTTGACTGCCCTTGTAGGGCTGGCGCCTATCCTGCTCCTATGCCAACTGAACCAGTGCGGATGTCTTTCCGCCGGCATGTGCGCGACCAGGTTTTGAGGGCGACACGAGAACTCACCATCAAGAAGGGCTGGGATCAGGTCCGGATGAGCGAGGTTGCCGAATCGGTCGGCGTGTCCCGCCCGACGTTGTACAAAGAGTTCGGCGACAAACAGGGGCTCGGTGACGCGCTTGTGGTGTCAGAGGGCCAGCGCTTTATGGAAGGCATTCTTGCCGTCCTTGCCGAACACGTGGGCGACGTGCGGGGCGGCATCACCGCAGCGGTGCAATTCACCCTCTGTGAAGCAGAAGACAGCCCGCTCCTCAAGGCAGTTCTGACGTCCAACCCTTCGGGGAATGATCGCGGTGGCTCGTCGTCTACTGGAGTCCTACCTCTTCTGCCGACGTCGGCTTCCCTGCTTCAGCTCTGCTCCGCGGCTCTGATCACGTGGTTTAACGACCACTTCGACGATCTCGATCCCGAAGACGTTGAGGAGGTCGCAGATGTTCTGGTGCGACTGACAGTGAGTCATGTTGTACTCCCAGCCGCGGACATCGCCACCACCGGTGAGCGGATCTCCCGCGTAGCACTCAGGTACCTGGGAGTTGTCCACAGTTTGTAACCATCAAGCTCTCCTGTCAGATCGAGCCGGCGAGGAGCTCTGAGCGGTCAACTCGGAGCTGCTGGCTGATGGCCCGCTTACTGGACATGAAATCGCGAGGACGATTGACGCAGTCGGCGGCGATGAGTTCGCCCTCGCGGAAGTAGAAGCAGCTGAAGTCACGCTCACGCGACGGGTCACCACTGAGCAACACTTCGTCGTACCCGGCGTTGAGACCTGCAATCTGGAGTTTGAGATCGTACTGGTCGGACCAGAACCACGGAAGCGCAGCGATTGCGCTGTGTTTTCCGCAGATTGTCGCCGCAGCGATCTTGGCCTGCTCGCCGGCGCTCGATACGGATTCCAAACGAATACGCGAGCCGTATCGAGCCATGGTGTGGCTGGTGCAGTCGCCGGCGGCCACGATGTCGGGGTCGCTGGTGCGGGCCTGGTCGTCGATCACGATGCCGTTGTCGACGGATAATCCTGCGGCCGAGGCGAGCTCGGTGTTCGGCACCACACCGACGCCGACGATGACCAAGTCGGCGGGGATCGGTTCGCCGTCAGCCAGCACCACCTCCTGCACCCCACCGTTACCGAAGAAGGCTTCGACGAGAGCGTGTGTTCGGATCTCCACTCCCTCGCCGTTGTGGATTCGGGTGTAAAACGCGGAAACCTCCGGCGCGGTGACCCGTTCGAGTACACGCTCGGTTGCCTCGAGGACGGTGACGTTCATGCCGAGCGAACACAGCGAGGCCGCCGTTTCCAACCCGATGTAACCGCCGCCCACGATCACAACCCTCCGACCCGGTGTAGCGGCGGCACGGATCAACTCGACGTCTGCAGCGGTACGCAGGTAGTGAATTCCGGGAAGATCCACCCCTGGTGTGGGGAGTCGTCTGGGCCTTGCGCCGGTGCACAACGCGAGCTTGGTGTAGGCCAGCGTGTCGCCGGTGCTCAGAGACACACGCTTGGCACTCCGGTGGATCGCGTCCACGGTCGCATTCAAGAGTCGAATGTGCTGCTTTTCGTAGAAATCAGCGCCGCGAATCAGGAGGTCGTCGAGGCCGTTCTTGCCGGCCAGGTATCCCTTCGACAACGGAGGCCGGTGGTAGGGTAGTCCCCCCTCGTCGCCGATGAGCACGACCTCCCCAGACCACCCCTCCCTTCGAAGATTGGCTGCCAACTGCGCGCCGGCGTGGCTCGCGCCGACGATCACCGCTCGTTCGGGAGTCACGCACTTGGCCTGGGAGTGAGGCGAACCATCAGCTTGCTGATACCCCTGACGAAATTCGATTGCACATACTCGGGTTCGCCGACCACCTCGATGTTCTCAAAGCGAGGGAGCAATTCCTCCCACAGGATTCGAAGCTGCAACTCAGCAAGTCGGTTTCCCATGCACCTGTGCACGCCGAACCCGAACGAGATGTGATTGCGGGCGTTGCTCCTATCGATGATCAACTCATCGGCCCGCTCGAAGACACGCTCATCGCGGTTACCAGAGGCGTACCACATCACGACCTTGTCGCCTTTGCGGATGAATTGCCCGTTCAACATGATGTCTTTTTTCGCGACTCGGCGCATGTACGCCAACGGGGTCTGCCAGCGAATGATCTCGGATACCATGTTGGGAATCAGGTCAGGGTTCGCCTTCAACTTCTCGAACTGATCGGGGAACTGGTTCAAGGCGAGAACCCCTCCGCTCATCGAGTTGCGAGTCGTGTCGTTTCCCCCGACGATCAGCAGTACCAAATTGCCGAGGAATTCCATCGGGCGGTCGATGAGATCCTTTGTGTCCTCGTTGGCCTGCAGCATCGTGATCAGATCGAAGCCCGGTTGCTCCCCGTTGGCGGTACGGGCCGCCTTGTCATGCCAGAGAGCGCTGAGCCCCTTCGCCATGTCGACCATGCCACGAAACACTCTGTCGTTGTCGGAAGGACCGCCATTGGCTTGCTCCATGGAGGTGGCGAGGTCCGACCATTCCACGAGCTTGTGCCGCTGCTCGTACGGGAAGTCCAGCAGGGTCGCGAGCATGCGCGCTGTCAGTTCGATGGAGACGTGGTGCACCCAATTGAACGGCTGATCCACCGGTAGATCGTCCAGCACTTCCTGGACACGCGAGCGGATCAGCCCCTCCATCTCGCGCAGGTTCTTCGGCGCGACAACCCCTTGGACGGAAGCGCGCTGCAAGTCGTGTTGTGGCGGATCCATCGCGATGAACATGGCGATGTCCATAAAACGAGGCGGTCTCCCGATGATGATGAACGGCTCTGCGGAGAAAGCCTCGTGGTTCTTGTCGACGGCGATGATGTCCGCGTGCCGGGTCACCGACCAGAACGGGCCGAACGGACTGTGAGCCTGGTAATGCACCGGCGCCTCGTTGCGCACGCGTTCGAAGTAGGACTTCCAGCGGCCTTGGCGGTAGAGGAACGGGTTGCTGAGATCGATGTCGGCGATATCGACGTCCTCGACCGGAGGAATGGGCGTCTCGG
>JAKIXW010000305.1:3467-3813 GCA_022708865.1 Acidobacteriota bacterium | reverse complement strand
GAAGATCCCATCGTCGAGACCGACCAGGCACACCACGCGATGCGGAACCGAACGCATCGGCACCATCGTGCAGACGGTCAGCCCGCCGCTGCGGAAGTTCGCCCGTGTGGGCCGACCTGCCAACTGCTGGCGCAGCAGCGAACGAATATCGTTGAGCCGCAATGGTATCGCGCTGCCCGACGCGGCGTCATCGACGATGTCGGCGAACTCGCGGTGCAGCTGTCCAAGCTGCCATCCGTCGGCGGCGCCCGCCCGGGTGAGGCGCTGCACCCCCTCCCGGAGCAGATCGAGCCACTCGGCGAGCGGGCGGGCACCGGTCAGCGAGTCGACGGTCCATTGCAGGCGG
>JAKIXW010000305.1:0-3457 GCA_022708865.1 Acidobacteriota bacterium | reverse complement strand
CCCGCCAGTTCGACGCGGTTGCTGCCCACATCGTCGAGCGGCAGCGTGGTGCCCAGCCAGCCCGGTGAATCGTTGGACATCGCCACCCCGCACAGCACCCGGTCCAGGCCGAAGCGCCAAGTGTTGTTGACGTATCCGTCGAGACCGAACGGCGCGCGGTGTTCCTGGTCGAACCCCCAGCGCACACCCGACTCGCGTACCCAGCGTTCCACGGTATCCAGGTCATCATCGGTGAATCCGAACCGGGTCCGAATCGCGGGCACCTCAGTGAGATTGAGAATCTCGGTGGCGGTGGCACGACCGCCGACCAGATCGAGCAATTGTGCGAGCACCGCGAGCAACGGATTGGTCTGGGTCAGGGCCCGATCGGCCAGCCGCACGCGCAGCCGGTGCGCGGGGTGTCCGTCCCCGGCATCACCCAGACCGAACCCCGCAGCGATCAGCGGGGCGTAGGTGTCGATATCCGGGCACATCACCAGGATGTCGCGCGGCTCCAGCGTGGGGTCGTCGGCGAGCGCTGCGAGCAGGACGTCACGCAGCACGTCGATCTGCCGGGCCGGACCGTGGCAGCTGTGCACCTGCACCGAGCGGTCCTGTGCCGCCAGCCGGCGCCCGGCCGGCCGAACCGCATTGGCGCTCAGATCTGACTGCAACCAGCCCAGCAAGGTGTCGGGGCGATACACCGGGGCGGCGATGTCATCGACAATGACATCGCTGATCATGTTGTCCGGCAACAGATGTTGGAGCTCCCGTAGATCGCGCCCGAGAGTGATCAGCAGCGGATGACCCCGTTCGGGCGGGTCAACCAGCCGCCGCGGAACACCAGTGCGCGCTCCGGAGTGCGCGCACCACATCGCGTCGCTGGGATGCGGGATCCACAGGTGCACATCGTGATGGCAGGCCAGCGCGTCGAGAATCTCGACATCGGTGACCGACAGCCGCGTCGGCCCGAACACCGAAACCCGGGGCGGTAGATCGCCACCCGCCTGACGCAGCCGGGCCACCGTACGGGCCTGCCGGGCCGGTGGTGGGTCAGCGGGCACCCGGTCCAGCAGGGCGCGCCACAGTTCGGCCTGCCAGATCAGATCCGCACTGATAGGCGCACCCAGCCCGTCGGTGTCACGGCCAGCTTCCCAATCGATCAGGAGCTGCGGGCGTTGGGCCGCATAGGAGGCGAACAGCCCGGCAATCCGGCGAGCGACGGAATGCCGGCGACCGAGCCGCAGTTCGGCGTCGGCGCCGCTGTACGTGTACCCGAGATGAGCGGCCAGTCGGGCGCACCACGGCTGGCCGGCGGACGCGTCGATGGTCTCCAGCAGTGCCCAGACCAGCCGGTCCGGCGACCACGGATCGTCGTCGGCGGCGCCGGTGAGTTCGGCCACCAGAGACCGCGGTGTGCGGAACTCGACACCCGCACACACCCCGTCGGCACGGGTGCCACGGCCGAGCCGGTGGGACAGCCGCTGGGACAGCCAGCGCTCGATCCCGCGCGCGGGCACCAGGACCAGTTCGGGTGCGAACGGGTCGGCCTGCGGCGTGGCAAGCAGATCACCGAGGCCGTCGGCCAGCAGATCGGTCCGCTCGGCGCGGTGAACATGAAACGCCATCACCGCTCAATGTAGAGGCCGCCACCGACAACTCAGGCCGCCGGTGTCCACCCGACCTGGACACGCTTGATGCCGTGGATGAAGGCCGACTGCAGGATGGCCGGCTCGTCGACCGCCACGATGTCGGGCACCTGATCGCGCAGTTCCTCGAAGGCCACCCGGATCTCGCGCCGCGCCAAGTTCGCGCCCAGACAGAAATGGGCCCCGCCAGCTCCATATCCGAAATGCGGATTCGGGTTTCGCCCCACATCGAACCGCCACGGATCGTCGAACTTCGCCTCGTCGCGGTTGGCGGAGTTGTACCACATCGACACCTTCTCGCCGGCGCGCATCCGCACACCGCCGAGTTCCACGTCCTCGGTCAGGGTCCGCCGCATGAAGATCACCGGCGTCGCCCAGCGCACGATCTCCTCGACGGCGGTGTCGGCCAGGCCGTCGAAATCCGCCCACCATCGGGCCTTCTCATCCGGGTAGCGGCTCAACGCGACCATGCCGTGGCTGATCGCGTTGCGGGTGGTCTCGTTGCCGGCGCCGGACAGCAGGATGAAGAACGACGCGATCTCCGCCGACGTCAGCCGCTCGCCGTCGACCTCGGCGGCCACCAGGTTGGTGGTCAGGTCGTCGCGCGGATGCGCTCGCCGCGATTCGGCCAGCTCGATGCCGTAGGCGGCCAGATCGAGGATGACCTGGATGATCTCGTCGCGGTTGTGTGCCACTTCTTCGTCGCCGGCGCCCAGCAGAACCGTCGTCCAGTGGTAGACCTTTGCCTCGTCCTCCTCGGGGATGCCCATCATGTCGCAGATGATCTGCAGCGGCAGCGGGCCGGAGACGGCCTCGACGAAGTCGGCAGTCCCGTCGGGGTGGTTCGCGATCATGTCGCGGACCAGTCGCTGTGCCCTGGTCCGGACGCTGTCCTCGATCCGGGCCACCATCTTCGGGGTGAAGGCCCGGTTCACGATCGACCGCAGCCGCTGATGCCGGGGATCGTCGAGGTTGATCATCGACCCGCCGAATTCGGCGACGGCGGGGTCGATCTCGGCCAGCGTGGTGCTGGCCGGCACCGAGCTGAATATCTCCGGGTGCCTGCTGGCATGGTGCACGTGTTCGAACGTGGTCAGCGCCCAGTGCCCCGGGCCGGTTTCGAACCCCGGCAGCTTGGGCACCTCGAAGAACTTGATCGGCGCTTCCCGGCGCAGTGTCGCGAACGCACCGTCGCGGAGGTCGTCATCCCAGGACCAGAACCGCCGTTTCCCAATGTTGACGTCGTCGAGCGGAACGTCCGGTGGCGGTGTCCCATTCTTGCGGCCGCCGAGACCAACACCGCCGACACCCATCGTCGTCGTCATGCTCACCCTCCCCGATGGCACCGATAATCTCGGCCCAGTATGACATTCGTCACCCTCCGGAGTGTCGCTGCCACTTCATGGGCGCGTTCCGGTGTATACGCCTGTGAAAATCGGGACAGGTGGGGCGTGGTCTGTCAGTCTCTTCGTGTGCCCCGCAAGCCGCTGCTGATGCTCACCGCGACGCTGGTCGTCCTCGCCGGTGCGCTGGCCGCGGCGGCCGCACTGCACCACGCCCGGGTCACGGTCGAGCAGGACATGTCGCGGCCGGTGGCCGTCGGTGACTGCGTGGTGGTGACGACCGGCGCCGGCGATGCCGTGCAGACTCGTCGGGCTTCCTGCGCGGATGACCCCAGCTACACGGTCGGGGCGATGACCGATGTGTCGGGAAGCTGCCCCACCACCGAGTACCAGCACTTTGCCGCGCCGGTCGCCGACCGGGCCACCGCGGGGCTGTGCCTGGTGCCCAACCTGGTGGCCGAGCACTGCTACCGGCTGGGCATGCCG
>JAKIXW010000304.1 GCA_022708865.1 Acidobacteriota bacterium | reverse complement strand
CGCCCACAGCAGGAATCGCGGCCCCTCGGCCAGGCCCAGCCGGGCCAGCGCCGCGGAGATGTTCTGGTTGGTGTTCAGCGTCGCGGTGCCGATCCGGTCGGTGTCGTGGATCGTGGTGGTCCAGTACTGCACCGAATCCCGCCAGGCCAGGGCGAACCCGAGCGCGGTGGCGGCCAGGAAGGACAGCAGGGCGGTGCGGGCCGCCCGGAAATCGCGGTGCAGCAGGAAGTAGAGCAGGAACACCGCCGGGGTCAGTTTCACGGCGATGGCAAGACCGATCAGCAGCCCCCGCGGCCACGGGGTGCGCCGGGGCACGCAGTCGGCGATGACCAGCGTCATCAGCACCACGTTGATCTGGCCGAAGTCGAAGTTGGCGTGCAGGGGTTCGAGCAGCAGTGCGGCGGGCGCGGTGATCGCCGCGGCCAGCCACCACCGGGCGGCGGTGCCGCCGGCCGGCACACCCAGGCGGGCCAGCACGATCTGCGTCGAGACCACCAGCAGCACCAGCGTGATACCGGTGATCAGCGCGCTGGCCGCGGGCAACCCCAGCCAGGCGAACGGCGCGAACACGATCGCGGCCAGCGGGGGATAGGTGAACGGCAGGTCGATGCCGGCCTGGGTGTGGAACGACGAACCGGCGGCGTAGAGCTCCTTGCCGTCGAGCCAGGCCCGTCCGCCCATCCGGTACACGTCGATGTCGATCCGGTAGGGGGTATGGCCCAGTAGCCGCCAGCCGGCATACCCGAGAGCGACGATCGCGCAGAGCTGGAACACCCGCCAGGCAAAGATTTTCATGACCCGGACAGCCTATCGGTGCACTGGTGTGTCGGCGGTCACCTCGACCCCCGAGTTCACCGCGTGCCTCGCCGGATCGGCCCCGGGGCCAACTCGGATCGCAAGATTCACGTGGCCGGTGTGCTCGCTCGATAGGGTGTCCGGCGTGCGGTTCTTCTACGACACCGAGTTCATCGACAACGGCCGGACGGTCGAGCTCATCTCGATCGGCGTGGCCGCCGAGGACGGCCGCGAATACTACGCTGTGTCAACGGAATTCCCGGGCGAGCAAGCCGGAAATTGGGTCAAGACCCACGTGCTGCCCAAACTCCCGCCGCCGTCGTCGCAGTTATGGCGCTCCCGTCGGCGCATCCGGGAGGACCTGGAGGAGTTCTTCGGTATCGACGGTGACGAGCCGATCGAGCTCTGGGCGTGGGTGGCCGCCTACGACCATGTGGCGCTGTGCCAGCTGTGGGGGCCGATGACGCATCTGCCGCCGCAGATCCCGAGGTTCACCCGAGAGCTGCGCCAGTACTGGGAGGACCGCGGGTCACCGCGCATGCCGCCGCGGCCCCGCGACACCCACGACGCCCTCGTCGACGCCCGCCACAACCTGCGCCGATTCGAGGTGATGGTCGAGCTGGACGCGAGTGCGGCCGGCTGGGGAACGGCCCTGGGAAGGGGCTGAGCTGCAGGTCTACCCGCTCAGCGGTGGTAAATCCACCCGTTCTACCCGGTTACCATGGACGGGTGAACTGGACCGTCGACGTACCCATCGAGCAGCTGCCGGCCCTGCCGCCGCTGCCTGACGACCTGCGCCAGCGGCTGGACGACGCCCTGGCCAGGCCGGCCGCTCAACAGCCGAGCTGGGACCCCGATCAGGCCGCGGCGATGCGCACCGTGCTGGAGAGCGTCCCGCCGGTGACGGTTCCGTCGGAGATCGAGAAGCTGCAGGGCCAGCTGGCCGCCGTCGCCCGTGGCGAGGCTTTCCTGCTGCAGGGCGGCGACTGCGCCGAGACCTTCGCCGACAACACCGAGCCGCACATCCGCGCCAACATCCGCACGCTGCTGCAGATGGCCGTCGTGCTGACCTACGGCTCGAGCATGCCCGTCATCAAGCTGGCCCGCATCGCCGGGCAGTACGCCAAGCCCCGCTCGTCGGACATCGACTCCCTGGGCCTGAAGTCCTACCGCGGCGACATGGTCAACGGGTTCGCGCCCGACGCCGCCGTGCGTGATCACGATCCGTCGCGACTGGTGCGCGCCTACGCCAATGCCAGCGCCGCGATGAACCTGGTTCGTGCCCTGACGTCGTCGGGCATGGCGTCGCTGCACCTGGTGCACGAGTGGAACCGGGAGTTCGTCCGGACCTCGGCTGCTGGGGCGCGCTACGAGGCGCTGGCCGGTGAGATCGACCGGGGTCTGCGGTTCATGAGTGCATGCGGGGTCAACGACCGTAACCTGGACACCGCCGAGATCTTCGCCAGTCATGAGGCGCTGGTGCTCGACTACGAGCGCGCCATGCTGCGGCTGGCGGATTCGTTGGAGAGCCCCGGCGCGGAGGCGAAGCTCTACGACCTGTCGGCGCACTACGTGTGGATCGGTGAGCGCACCCGTCAGCTCGACGGCGCGCACATCGCGTTCGCCGAGGTGATTGCCAACCCGATCGGGGTCAAGATCGGCCCCAGTACGTCGCCCGAGCTGGCCGTGGAGTACGTCGAGCGGCTCGACCCGCACAACAAGCCGGGCCGCCTGACCCTGGTCAGCCGCATGGGCAACGGCAAGATCCGCGACGTGCTGCCGCCCATCATCGAGAAGGTGCAGGCATCCGGGCATCAGGTGATCTGGCAGTGCGACCCGATGCATGGCAACACCCACGAGTCCTCGACCGGGTACAAGACCCGCCACTTCGACCGCATCGTCGACGAGGTGCAGGGCTTCTTCGAGGTGCACCGCGCGCTGGGCACCCATCCGGGCGGTATCCACGTCGAGATCACCGGTGAGAACGTCACCGAGTGTCTCGGTGGGGCACAGGATATTTCGGACGACGACCTGGCCGGCCGCTACGAGACGGCTTGCGATCCGCGACTCAACACCCAGCAGTCACTGGAGCTGGCGTTCCTGGTCGCGGAGATGCTGCGCGACTGAAGGCCGCCACGTCGAGTCGGCACTCAGATCCAGTTTCCGGCTGAATCTTCGCGCTGAGTACCATCTCGACGCAGCGGTGGGCCGAGTACTAACCGATCAGTCCGTCGATGTTGGTGCCGAGCTGCCAGGCCCCGGCGGCCACCCCGACGGTCAGCAATACGACGACCAGCAGCCAGATGACCGTCCGGCGCCGGGCCCGCTGCCGCGCCCAGGCCAGCTCGTCCATCGAAACACCGGCGAAATGACTTGCGCCGGAATCCGTTTCGCTCTCGTCGCTGGCGTCGGTGGGGGTCCAGTCGTCCGGTCCGCGGGTCATCGCCAGGGTGGGCCGGCGCGCGGCGACGGGTTTTTGCCGACCGCCTGCGACGGTGACCGCCGCCGGCGGGGTTTCGGGTTGTCGCCGGCGCTCGTCGACCCGGCCGGTCGGCAGTGCCGCCGACGGCTGCGGGACGGTCCGGCGCGGCGCGGGCACCCGGAACGGCGGCAGGCCCAGCTCGGTGGTGACTGCGTCGACCGCAGCGGCCATCTCCGTGGCGTCGGCGTATCGGGCGGCGGCGTCGCGGGCGGCGGCGCGGGCCACCAGCTGGTCGAACTGCGGGGGCACCCCGTCGATGGCGGCGCTCGGCGGCGGGACGTCCTGATCCAGCCGCATGTAGGCCACCGCCAGCGGGTTGTCGCCGGAAAAAGGTGTTGTGCCGGTGAGTAATTCGTATGTCAGGACGCCGAGCGAATACACGTCGCTGCGTGGGGTTGCGTCTCCGGTGCTGACCTGCTCGGGGGACAGGTAGGCCGCGGTTCCCAGGATGACGCTGGTCGACGTGATGCCGGCCTGCGCGACCGCGCGCACCAGGCCGAAGTCGGCCAGTTTGACCTCACCGCGCTCGGAGATCAGGACGTTCTCGGGTTTG
>JAKIXW010000303.1 GCA_022708865.1 Acidobacteriota bacterium | reverse complement strand
CGACGGCCACGGTGAAGTCCGTCCGGCCGGCCGCGCCGGCGGCGGCCGTCAGCCAGTCGCGGCGCAGCGCATTGTTATCCAGTAGTCCGTGCCAGTGCGTGCCGAACACCGGCCCGCGTCGCAACCCGACCCCCAGCCAGTCGTCGGCGCCGGCCCGGGTGAGTTGACCGTGGTGGATCTCATAACCGGTGAGCGCCCCGCCGTCATGCAGGGCCAACGTCTTCTCCGTCGCGAAGGTGATGTCGGCGTCCAGCAGGCCCAGTCCGTCGACCGTGCCGATCCCCGACTCCACCTCGTCATCGATCCGTCGGCAGAGCATCTGGAACCCGCCGCAGACGCCGAGCACGGTCCGCCCCGCCGCGGCGTGCGCGGCGATCGCGGCGTCAAGCCCGCGGGCCCGCAGCCAGGCCAGGTCCGACACGGTGGACTTGCTGCCCGGCAGCACCACCACATCGGCGTCCGTCAGGTCGGCGGAGTCGTGCACCCATCGGACCTGCACCCCCGGTTCGCAGGCCAGCGCCTCGAGGTCGGTGGTGTTGGAGATCCGTGGCAGCCGGATCGCGGCGACGTCCAGCGGGGCCCGCCCGCGCGGCGGTTGTGGCACACCGACAATGCGCCCGGCCGTCACCGACAGCGAGTCCTCGGTGTCCAGCCAGAGGTCGTCGCGGAACGGCACCACGCCGTAGGTGGGCCTTCCAGTCAGCTCCTCGAGCCGCTGCAGACCCGGCGCCAGCAGGGCGGGATCCCCACGGAACTTGTTGACCAGGAAACCGGCGATCAGCGCCTGATCCTCGGGCTCCAGCACGGCCACCGTGCCGAAGAAGTGCGCCAGCACCCCGCCGCGGTCGATGTCCCCGACGATCACCACCGGCAGATCGGCGGCGCGGGACAGACCCATGTTGGCCAGATCCGTTGCCCGCAAATTGATCTCGGCCGGAGACCCAGCGCCCTCACAGATGACCACATCGAAATCGGCACGCAACGAGGACAATTCGTCGGCGACCACGGACGCCAGATTGTCGCGATGAGTGATGTAGTCGGCCGCGCGCACCTGCCCCACGGCCCGCCCGCGCACCACCAACTGTGACGTCCGGTCACTGCCCGGCTTGAGCAGCACCGGGTTGAAGCGGGTATGCGGCGCCAGCCCGGCGGCGGCGGCCTGCATCGCCTGCGCCCGACCGATCTCACCGCCGTCGACGGTGACCGCGGAGTTGTTGGACATGTTCTGCGCCTTGAACGGCGCCACCCGAATGCCCTTGCGCGCCAACAGCCGGCACAGTCCGGCCACCACCATGGACTTGCCGGCGTCGGAGGTGGTTCCCGCGACCAGCAGCGCGCCGCTCACCATCGCCCCGCGAGCAGACGCAAAGGCCCCTCGTTTCCGAGAGAAAGCTGGACCTTTGCGTCTGTTCGCGGAAGGACGGGGGTCACGGCAGGGTCAGGATCTCGGCGCCATCGTCGGTGACCACCAGCGTGTGCTCGAACTGGGCGGTCCACTTCTTGTCCTGGGTGGCCACGGTCCAGCCGTCGTCCCAGATCTCGTAGTCCAGCGAGCCCAGGTTGATCATCGGCTCGATGGTGAACGTCATGCCCGGCTCGATCACGGTGTCCACCGACGGCTGGTCGTAGTGCAGCACCACCAGACCGTTGTGGAAGGTGGTGCCGATGCCGTGTCCGGTGAAATCGCGAACCACGTTGTAGCCGAACCGGTTTGCGTACGCCTCGATCACCCGGCCGACGACCGACAGCTGCCGGCCGGGCTTGACGGCCTTGATGGCCCGCATGGTCGCCTCGTGCGTGCGCTCGACCAGCAACCGGTGCTCCTCGGACACGTTGCCGGCCAGGAAGGTGGCGTTGGTGTCGCCGTGCACCCCGTCGAGATAGGCGGTGACGTCGATGTTGACGATGTCGCCGTCCTCGATCACCGTCGAGTCCGGGATGCCGTGGCAGATGACCTCGTTCAGTGACGTGCAGCAGGATTTCGGAAATCCCTTGTAACCCAGCGTCGACGGGTAGGCCCCGTGGTCGAGCATGTACGCGTGGGCCACCCGGTCCAGGTGATCGGTGCTGACACCCGGCGCCACCGCCCGGCCGGCCTCGGCCAGCGCGCCGGCAGCGATCCGGCCGGCGACACGCATCTTCTCGATCACCTCGGGTGACTGCACCCAAGGCTCGGTGCCCTCCTTGACGGTGGGCTGCCACGCGTATTCGGGCCGGGGTATCGCCTTGGGCACCGGCAGCGTCGGAGACAGCTCGCCGGGAGCCAGGGCGGTGCGAACAGACATGCCCACTAGCGTAACTTCCACCCGGGCATCGGCACGCGGGCCGTCACAGCGGTCGGAGAATCCCAATCTCACTACGGGAGAAGACTGCTACCGTCATGCCGGTGACCGAGTCGATCCACCTGTTGCATCAGCTCAACTACCGGACCGTCGCGGAGACGGACGAACGGGTCGTGATGGAGATGGACAACCGGCCGGACCTGGTCAACGTGCGCGGGGCCATCCAGGGCGGACTGCTGGCCACCTTGATCGACATCGCCGCCGGCATCCTGGCCGGCCGCCACGTCGGCACGGACCAGGACGTCACCACCGCCGACCTGCACATCAACTATCTGGCACCGGTGGTCGTCGGGCCCGCCCGCGCGGCGGCGACCATCGTGCGGGCCGGCCGGCGGCTGATCGTGACGGCCGTCGACGTCACCGATGTCGGGCGGGACCGGCTGGCCTGCCGCGGCACGCTGAGTTTCGCGGTCCTCGATCGGCGCTGAGCCCCTGACGGACCTCGGCCCGGCGCCCAACTCCCGGCAGGCCTGCAGTTCGTCCAGCAGATGCTGGCGGACATGACCCAGATAGTGCTCGACGACGCCCAGTCCGAGCACGGCGGTGCACCGGCGGACGACCTGCGTTAGACGCGAGTACCTATACCGTCGCTACGGGGATTGGAGCTACACCGCCACCGGCGTCCAACCGACCGGTGAGCAGGACCCCAGCTCACATGCCGAACCGCCCGCGTCGGACGGCGTCGACGGCGTCGGCGGGTCCGCTGAGTTCGACGTGCGCCACACCCTCACGACCGAAGAGATAGAGCAGCAGCTCGCCCGGAAGTCCGGTGATGCGAACGGTCGGGTCCCCTCGCCGGGCCATTACGGTATGGGCCGTCCCTGCCCACGCGAGCTCGAGCCCCGCGTTGCGTAGTCGACGAGCAAGAAACCATGGAGCGCGACTGACGTTGCGCCACAGAGCCGCATCCATCGCGGGCGAGTTCGTCCGAGGACCAAAACCGTTGGCCCTGCGCACATCCTCGTGGTGGATGAAGAACTCGTTGAGGTTGGGGACGCTCCGCACCCAGCCGATGCGGAAGAAACCTCGTGGCGGTCCCGATCGAATCGTGGCAACGAGCCAGGAGAAGTCCCTGCGCGCGAGTGCTGTTCGTCGTCGCTCGGCGAAGCGGCCCCACACTCCAGCGAGGACGAGCCCTGGTGCCGCGAGGTAGTCGTGCTCGCGGAGCACAAGGTGCGAAGCGAGATCGCGGGTCGTCCACGGCCCGAGCAGGGTCGGTGCGTCGGGACCGAGTTCATCGAAGAGGTCGGCGAGCTGTTTTCGCTCGATGGCGTCGAAGAGCGGATCGGCCATATCGCCGAAGTGTAGTGACCGCCGAGAAGGCGGCGACGGTTCGCCGAACGCTGATCCGTCGGCCAACCTACCGGCTTGGTCGCCCTCGCGTCGCCGCCGTCAACATCGGGCCCTCAGGCGATCACCGACGAACACGTACGCCCGTTCATGGGTGCCGTTGCAATATTCCTCGCAGCAACCCAGCTCACCGGTGTGTGCGGGG
>JAKIXW010000302.1 GCA_022708865.1 Acidobacteriota bacterium | reverse complement strand
CTCAACAAGGTCTTCACCCCGCGCGCTATCGAGGCCCGCCGCGACCTGGTCACCTCGACCATCGACCGGGTGCTGTCCCAGGTCGATGCCGACGGATTCGACTTCGTGCAGGACTTCTCGGCGCTGTTCCCGGTCGAGGTGATCACCCAGATGCTCGGCGTCCCAGCCGAACTGCGTCAACAGGTGCGGCTGCTGCTCGACAAGTCCCTGGAACGTGAATACGGGAAGATCGAGATGCCCGAGGCCGGGATCGCCGCCGCCATCGAGACCGGGATGATGTATTTCAACATCATTCAGGAACGGCGCGCCCAGCCGCAGGACGACATGATCAGCGACCTGATCGCCGCCGAGGTCGACCGCGGCGACGGCCAGATGACCCGCCTCGACGACGTCGAGATCACCGCGTTCGCCTCCATGCTCGGTGGTGCCGGCGCCGAGACGGTCACCAAACTCGTCGGCAACGCCGCGGTCACTTTCGCCGATTACCCCGACCAGTGGCAGCTGCTGCTCGACGACCGCAGCCTGATCGCGGCGGCCGTCGAGGAACTGCTGCGCTGGGAGGCGCCCGCCCAGTATCTGGTGCGCTACACGCTCAAAGATGCTGAGCTGCATGGACAGACCATCCCGGCCGGCAATGCGGTGATGATCTGCGTGGGCGCAGCCAACCGCGACGAGCGGGCCTTCCCCAACGCGGACACCTTCGACATCACCCGGGATCGGGGCACGGCGCAGAACCTCGGCCTGGGGTACGGCGAGCACAGCTGCCTGGGTGCCGCACTGGCCCGGATGGAGTGCATCGCCGCGATCGACCGGATGCTGGATTTCATGCCGCGCTACGAGATCCGCCGCGAGGGCCTGAAGCGGGTTGCCATGTCGAATGTCATCGGCTGGCACAACGTCCCCGTCCGCGTCCTCAGGTGAGTGTGCGCAATGCCGTGATCGTGGGCGGCAGTGGCGGCATCGGAAAGACCTGCGGCGCCGCCCTCGTCGAGCGCGGCTACGACGTCGTCCTGATGGCCCGCCGGGAGGAGGCGCTGCGCGCAGCCGCCGCCGATATCGGCGCCCGCTGGCTGGTCGCCGACGCATCCGATCCGGCCGGATTCACTAGTGCCCTGGCCGAATTGGGCCATGTCGATCTGCTGGTACACGCCGGCGGTGTCCTCGGCGGGACCTATGCGCGCAAGCAGACCTTCGAACAGTGGCGCACCACCATGTCGGCCAACCTGGACTCCTGCTTCGTGGTGACCCATGCCGCCCTGCCGCTGATGCGGCCCGGGTCCCGCTTCATCTTCCTGTCGTCCTCGGCCGCCCACGAACCAATGCCGGGACGCACCGCCTACTCGGCCGCCAAGGCCGGCATGAACGCCTTCGCCCGGGCCCTGGCGCTCGAGGTGGACCGGGACGGTATCAACGTCAACATCGTCACCCCCGGTCCGGTGGAAACCGATATGCTGCAGGATGTTCCGTTCGAGATGTACGCCATCACCGCGCGCGACGTCGCCGAGGCGGTCGCGTGGCTCGACACCGTCGCCCCGGCCGTGGACCTGCCGGAGATCCGGTTGAACGCCGTGGTGCGCGGACCGTCGGCGCGCTCACCCGTGGTGCCGCTGGAAGTGCGGAGGCGAAGTGGGGACGCCTGAGCCCGAGGAGGGCGTGCCCTACGGCCGGCAACTCACGGTCCGCGCCGAGGCCGACCCCGAGGGCCCCGCGCTGACACTGATCAAGCGCGACCGGACCGAGGTCACCCTGAGCTGGGATGCGCTGGAACGGCTGGCCAATCAGTGGGCCCGCGCCATGCTGGCCTCGGGTGCCACAACGGAATCCTTTGTGGCACTGTCGGTCCCGAATTCAGTCGAGCTCATCGCCGCCGCACTGGCTACCTGGAAGATCGGGGCGGTACCGATCCCGATGCGCTGGGACCTCCCCGACTGGGAACAGCAGCGGCTGCTGGAGGTGATCGCCCCAGCTTTCGTGCTCAGCGAGGACAACGTCACCGACCTGACCACACTGGCCGCGTCACAGGACGATTCCGCTCTGCCCGACATCGTCTCCCCGGCAGTCAACGGCATCTGCAGCTCGGGCTCCACCGGCCTGCCGAAGATCATCGTCAATACCGCGCCGGCGCTGTGGACCCCGGAGAAGGCGCAGCCGTTCATGGCGCAATGGACGCCCCAGGAGATCGGGGATGTGCCTCAGGTCATCCTGGTGCCAGCACCGATGTACCACACCAACGGTTTCGGGACGCTGAACTACCTGCTGGGCGGCGACCGGCTGATCGTCCTGGAGAAGTTCGATGCCGGCCAGGTTCTCGACGCGATCGAACGCCACCGCGTCACCAATTTCACCGCCACCCCGACGATGCTGGCGCGAATCGCCGACGTGCCCGGCGTCGAGTCCCGCGATCTGTCCAGCGTGGTGTGGATCCTGCAGGGCGCGGCCGTCATGCCCCAGACGCTGTTGCGCCGCTGGTTCGAACTGCTCAGTCCGCAGCAGGTGGTGATGGCCTACGGGATGACCGAGAATCTCGGCCTGGCCGCATTGCGCGGCGACGAATGGCTCGCGCATCCCGGCAGCGTCGGACGGGGCTTCCGCGACACCGAGGTCCGCATCGCCGACGACCACGGAAAGCCTTTGGGGACAGGAGTATTCGGCGAGATCTACCTACGGGCCCCAATGACCGGGGGCTACCGCTACATCGGCGGCGCCGCCCCGCTGCCGACCACGGCCGACGGCTTCACCTCGGCCGGAGACCTCGGACACCTCGATGCCGAGGGCTACCTCTACATCGCCGACCGGCGCACCGACATGATCGTCTCCGGTGGCGCGAATGTTTTTCCCGCCGAAGTCGAATCGGCGTTGATCGACCATCCTGGGATCGCCGATGTGGTGGTCATCGGATTGACCGACGAACAGTGGGGCCGCCGCGTGCACGCCGTGGTCGAGCCGGCCGATCTTTCGCGGCCGCCGAGCGCACCGGACGTGATCGCCTTCGCCAAGAGCCGATTGGCCGGGTACAAGGTACCCAAGACGGTCGAGTTCGTCGACGCGATTCCGCGCAGCGCGGCCACGAAGGTCAATCGCTCGGCCATGGCGGCCGAGCGGGAGGGCCAACCGGTGTCGGGCCAGCATCGGCGTTGAGTTGCTGGTTGCGGTTGTCCACAGTTCGGATTTCATCCACTATTGCTCCATCAGCGACAGCCGGCCGCGGTTGAGCAGTTCCACCATCACACCGTCCGGGTCGACCACGGTAGCGGCCAGCCCACCGTCGGGTGTTGGCATGGTGCGCGGCGTTCCGCCCAGCCCCAGGCCGGCGAGCCGCTGGAGGGTCGCGATAACGTCGACCTGGACCGACAGCAGGAAAACCCCGCGGGCCGGCAGGCCGGACTGGGCCGGGGCCTCGACGAGGTCCGGCACGCCGAGGTCGAGCAGTTCCACGATGCCGGCGTAGCTATTGGCCGGGTCGCCCAGGAACACCGTGCGCACCGAGGTGGTGTGCACGCCCAGCAGCGGGTGCAGATCGGCCGGGAACACCGTGTCCACCAGCACGGCCAGCCCGATGCCGTCGACGTAGAAGCGCAGCGACTCCGCCATGTCGGAGACGCAGATGCCGGCGTGATGCAACAGTGTCACAGGAACGAATTCTCCTCTGTCAGTCCAAGTTCGGGAACGGCGCCCAGCGCGAAGGACTCCAGGTTCCCCAGTCCGACACCCCCGCCGACCGGGTCCTCGACGCGCACCAGCAGATCACGCAACTGATGCAGCTTGCGAGCGTTCTCCGGGCTGACACAGGCGGTCACGTGGTTGCCCTCGACCTTCAGCTCTCCCACCCATTCCCCAT
>JAKIXW010000301.1 GCA_022708865.1 Acidobacteriota bacterium | reverse complement strand
ACGCGGTCCGCACCTACGCCCGGCGCCACCTGGCACCGCTGGTCCGGTAGGCCCCGATGGGCCGAGTTCGCCCTGCGGGCCCGGCGATCCTCTACGCTGACCTGCTATGAGGACCGGGTTGAAGGCAACGATCGTGAGCACCCTGGCCGGCGCGGCCCTGGCCGGTGGCCTCGCCACGCCGGCGATCGCCAGTGCCGACCAGATCGGCTACATCATCAACGTCACGCTGCGCCCGACCTACAACTTCGCCAACGCCCAGGCCGCGCTGGATTACGGCTACGGGCTGTGCGACAGGATCAATGCGAAGACCAGCTACACCGACATGGCGCGGCAGATCAAGGCCGACTTCAACACCGGCGACGACTTCACGGTCTCGTACCTGCTCAGCCAGGCCGCGCAGGAACTCTGCCCCGCGCAGACCTGGCAGCTGCGGCAGTCCGCCGCCGGCTACCGCCCGGCCTAGTCGCCCGGCTTGACCTTCGCCATCGCCAGCACGTCGAGGCGCTTGTCCAGTTCGGCCTCGCTCAGGTTGTCGCCGATGAGCCCGCGGTCGATCACCGTCTGACGAATGGTCTTCTTCTCGGCCAGCGCCTGCTTGGCCACCCTGGCCGCTTCCTCGTAGCCGATCGCCGAATTCAGCGGCGTGACGATCGACGGCGACGACTCGGCCAGCGTGCGCAGCCGCGCCTCGTCGGCCACCAGGCCGTCGATGCACTTGGTGGCGAACAACTTCGACACGTTGGCCAGCAGCGTGAACGACTCGAGCACGTTGCGCGCCATCATCGGGATGTAGACGTTGAGCTCGAAGGCGCCCGACAGGCCGCCGACGGTGACGGCGGCGTCGTTCCCGATCACCTGCGCGGCCACCTGCGTGACCGCCTCGGGGATGACGGGGTTGACCTTGCCCGGCATGATCGAGCTGCCCGGCTGCAGATCGGGCAGGTGCAGTTCGCCCAGGCCGGTCAGCGGGCCCGAACCCATCCAGCGGATGTCGTTGGCGATCTTGGTCAGCGACGCCGCGATGGTCTTGAGCGCTCCGGAGGCCTCGACCAGGCCGTCGCGGGCGGCCTGCGCCTCGAACGAGTCGATGGCGGGCCGCAGTTCGGCCACCCCGGTCGACGACTTCAGGACCTCGACCACCTTGGGGCCGAATCCGTCCGGCGCGTTCAGGCCGGTGCCGACGGCGGTGCCGCCGATGGCCAGCTCGCCGAGTCGGGGCAGCGTGGCCTTGACCCGTTCGATGCCGGCCTCGACCTGGCGGGCGTAGCCGCCGAACTCCTGGCCCAGGGTCACCGGCACGGCGTCCATCAGGTGGGTGCGGCCGGACTTCACGGTGTTCTTCCACTGCCGGGCCTTGACGGCCAGTGACTCGTGCAGCACCTCGAGGGCCGGGATCAGTTGGCGCACAGCGGCTTCGGTTGCCGCGATGTGGGTGGCGGTGGGGAAGGTGTCGTTGGAGCTCTGCGACATGTTGACGTCGTCGTTCGGGTGCACGGTGACGCCGTCGCGCGCGCAGATCGAGGCGATGACCTCGTTGGCGTTCATGTTGGAGCTGGTGCCCGACCCGGTCTGGAACACATCGATCGGGAACTGGTCGTCGTGCTTGCCGTCGGCGATCTCGGCGGCCGCGGCGATGATCGCGTCGGCCTTCTCGGCGGACAGCAGGCCGAGGTCCTTGTTCACCTGCGCGCAGGCGCCCTTGAGCAGACCGAGCGCGCGGATCTGGGTGCGCTCGAGGCCGCGGCCCGAGATCGGGAAGTTCTCCACCGCACGCTGCGTCTGGGCGCGCCAGAGCGCGGCGATCGGCACGCGCACCTCGCCCATGGTGTCGTGTTCGATTCGGTATTCAGCGTCATTGCCGGACATGGCTATTCGGGTCCTTCGGGTCTCGACTGGATGGGGATATCAGGGAAGAGGATGTGCGGCCGAGAGGTCGCCGGTGAAGTCGACGGCGGAGTACTCGTTGAGCTTGGACAGCCGATGGTAGGACTCGATCATCCGGACCGTGCCGGACTTGGACCGCATCACCATCGAATGGGTGGTGCAACCGCCGCCGAAGTACCGGACGCCCTTGAGCAGGTCGCCGTCGGTGACGCCGGTGGCGGAGAAGAAGACGTTCTCGCCGGAAACCAGGCAGGCCGAGATGGCGCCGGCGACGTCGCCGTCGGAGATCAGCCGGATCCGCGCGCCGGCCTCGCGGACGTCGGCCATCAGCTTGGTGTGCCGGGGCCGGTCCAGGATGCAGACGGTGATGTCGGAGACCGATGCCTTGCGGACCTTGGCGATGCGCTGGATGTTCGCCGCGATGGGCGACGTGATGTCGATGAAGTCGGCGACGTCGGGACCGCCGGCGATCTTGTTCATGTAGAACACCGCCGACGGATCGAACATGGCGCCGCGCTCGGAGACCGCCAGTACCGAGATGGCGTTGGGCATGCCCTTGCTCATCAGCGTGGTGCCGTCGACGGGGTCGACGGCGAAGTCGCAGTCCGGCCCGTCGCCGTTGCCGACCTCTTCACCGTTGTGCAGCATGGGCGCGTTGTCCTTCTCGCCCTCGCCGATGACGACCACGCCGCGCATGGAGACCGAGTTGACCAGCTCGCGCATGGCGTCGACGGCGGCGCCGTCACCGCCTTCCTTGTCGCCGCGGCCCACCCAGCGACCCGCGGCCATGGCGCCGGCCTCGGTGACGCGGACGAGCTCCATCGCCAGGTTCCGATCGGGGGCTTCGCGGCGTTTGGGTGCGGCGGCATCGCTCATGGCGTGATTGTCCCAGAAGCGGGTGGCGTGTGGGCGGCTGGGATACTGGTCCGGTGAGCACCCAACCCCAGCCGGCGCCCAAGCCCCCGAAGAATCGGTTGCTGCAGGACGGGCGGGACATGTTGTGGTCGCTGGGTCCCCTGGTGCTGGCCTGCCTGGTGCTGGCCGGACTGGTAGGAATGTGCTCGTTCCAGGGCCGCGGGCCGAGTACCGGTTCGGTGCCGCACTACGACGCGGCCGCGGCGCTGAAGGCCGACGCGCAGACGCTGGGCTTCCCGATCCGGTTGCCGGCGCTGCCGGCGGGCTGGCAGGCCAACTCGGGTGCGCGCGACGGCATCGAGGCGGGGCGCACCACCCCCGACGGGCAGCAGGTTCGCGCAAAGGTGTCGACGGTCGGCTACATCGCCCCGTCGGGCAAGTACGTGAGCCTGACCCAGAGCAACGCCGACGAGAGCAAGCTGGTCGCGTTCCTCCATCCGGATCTGTTCCCCTCGGGTGCCCAGGACGTCGCCGGCGTGCAGTGGGTGGTCTACGGCGAATTCGGCGGGGAATCCGGCGACGCGGTGCTGGCAGAGCCGGTGTGGACCACCCGGCTGGGCGGCGCCGACGGCACCCAGATCGCCCTGACCGGGGCGGGGGACGCCGCGGACTTCCGCACCCTCGCCACCGCGACGCAGAATGCCGCGCCGCTGCCGGCCACCCGCCCGTAGGCTGAGCCGATGTCGAACCCACCTCGCGCGGATCTGACCGGCTGGACATGTGCACCGTTCACCGGCGGTGGCTTCACCCATGACGTGTACCGGCGCGGCAGCGGGCCGGGCGTGGTGCTGATCCCGGAGATGCCCGGACTGACGCCGGAAGTGCTGGCGCTGGGAAATCACCTGGTGGACAACGGTTTCACCGTGGCCTCTCCGTCGTTGTACGGGACGCCGGGTGCGGCATCGCAGCGCCCCGGCATGGTGCCGGTCATGGTGCGGGGTTGTGTGACAAAGGAATTCGCGGCGTTCGCCACCGACAAGAAGCGCCCGGTCACGTACTTCCTGCGGGCGCTGGCGCGCGATCTCAACGAATCGACCCCC
>JAKIXW010000300.1 GCA_022708865.1 Acidobacteriota bacterium | reverse complement strand
CGCGGTTGTCCACCGGGTAGCCTTCCACCGCTGGGGCGCCCAGCGAGCGTGCGTACTCCACAGCCCCCTCGACCAGCGGTGCAGAGACGCCCTGGCGGCGGTGGCCGGGACGGACCTTGATGCACCACACCGACCACACCGGAAGGTCGTCGACGTGCGGGATCTTGCGCGACCGTGCGAAGGGCAGTTCACTGCGCGGCGCGACTGCCGCCCATCCCACGACCTCGTCGCCCTGGTAGGCCAGCACACCTGGCGCGACGGGACGCTCACACAGGCGTCGCACGAACTCGCCGCGCTCCACGCCCACCAGCGAGCGGTTGGTCTTCGCGTCCAGGCGGTGGCTCAGGCACCAGCAGACCGACGACGCCGGGTTCTTCGGGCCTAACATCGTGGCCACGTCGTCGAAGTCATGTGCCGGCCTGATCTCCATGACGCCACGCTAACCCCGCGTCAGGGCGCCGTCTCGTGCGCGACGTCGGCGTCGAAGTCCCCGGGTTCGTCGCGCCATCCCGCATAGAGCGCGGTGAAGTCCGCGATCATCTGGTCCAGTGGCACGTCGTCGTACGTGCCCCGTTCGGCGATGTACTCCATGTGCCGGTGTCCGGCTTTGTCGAACGGGTGGTAGATCGAGTCCTCCCGACCGTCGAATTCCAGCGGCAGCAGCCCGAACTTGTCGCACAGTTCAATGTTGAACGCCGGGGTGGCTTTCACCCACCGGCCGCCGAGGTGGATCTCGGTGTAGCCGTGCCAGATGAACACGTCGGTGCCCATGGCCTGCCGCATCCGCTCGGTCGACAGGTGGTTGCGTACGTCGGCGAAACCTAGCCGCGCGGGGATGCCGCGGGCCCGGCAGGCGGCGGCCAGCAGTGTCGCCTTGGTGACGCACCAGCCGTAACCCTTCTCCAGGACCGCGCTCGCGCGCATGCCCTCCGGCGTGAGATCGAGGCGGTAGGGGTCGTACCGGACGCCGTCGCGTACCGCATAGAACAGTGCCACCGCGACCTCGCGATCGTCGCCACCCTGGGCCTGGTTCGCGAACGCGATCACCGCGGGGTGGTCGCTGTCGACGATGCTCACCGCACTCTCCAGGTCCGCTTCCACGTGGTCGGGGTGAATCCGGTGCCGGTGGAGGTGATCCACACGGTCACCCGGCCCTTCGGAGCCTTCTTCGAGCGGACCGTGACCATGGTCCGCTTCTTGATGACCTTCACCTTCTTCTTGGTCCGCTTGGGTTTGATCTTCACTGTGATCCGTGCGGACTGGCCCGGTCCGACGGTCACCTTCTTGACCAGTCGGATCTTCGCCTTGCGGGGGATCGGGCGGCTGGCCTTGCGTGCCTTCACCGTGAGGGTGGCGGGGGTCGGGTTCGTCGCCGGATCCGGTTCGATCGGATCGCCGAAGACGACGTAACCGGAGCCGGAGGCGGCCCGGCCGTTGTTCCCCGCGCCGGGTGCGCCGATCGCGAGGTCCTCGCCGGCGTCGTCGTTGACGTCACCGAGTGATGCCAGCGACGCTCCCGCCCGGTCGCCGGCTGCAGCGCCGTCGTAGGTGCGGTCGGCAGGGATCGCGCCGAGGTCGCGTCCCGTCACCGACTTCCCCCCGTAGACGACGTACACGGCGCCCGCGTTGACGCGCCCGTTGACGTCCGCTGCCAGTGTTCCGCCGATCAGATCGTCGATACTGTCCCCGTTGAGGTCCAGTGCGGTCACGCTCTTGCCGAACGACGCGTTGACCTCGCCGCCATCGACCCGGATGCCGGCAGTTCCCAGGTTCGCCAGATCGACCGGTCCGCTGGCGAAGACCGCGTACACCGAACCGGAGTCGTTGCGGCTGTTGTAATCGGCGTTCCGGGCTCCGATGAGGATGTCCGTGCGATCGTCGCCGTTGATGTCGCCGGTTCCGAGCGCGGCTCCACTGTTGTGTGTGGACCCTGCGCCGTCGATGCGGTACCCGGCGCCTCCGAGGCTCGCCAGGGACACGGTTGCGGGTGACGCCAGCCCGTACACCACGTAGGTGGATCCGGAGAACCCACGGCCGTTGAAACCCGCGTCGGGGGCGCCGATCAGCAGGTCGTCGCGGCCGTCGGCGTTGAGGTCACCAGCGCCTGCCACCGCCGAGCCCAGGCCGTTCCCGTTCGGCTCGGCGTTGATCCGGTAGGCGGCCGCGCCAGGCGCGAACAGGTCGAGCGTGCCTGCGAAGGGCCCGCGTATGACCCAGGCAGCGTTGGCGCCTGGTGCGCCGGCGAGGACGTCGAATCGTCCGTCGCCGTCCGTGTCGCCGGCACCGGCCACCGCCACTCCGAGCCGGTCACCTGCGGCTGCCCCGTCGATCCGGGCGCCGCGACTGCCCAGTGTGGCCAGGTCGAGGTCTGACGGGGAGGGGCCGCCGAACACCGCGTAGACCGAGCCGGACTGATCGCGCAGGTTGAAATCCGCATCCGGCGCACCGACAACGACGTCGTCGAACCCGTCGGAATTGAGATCCCCGGCGGCCGCCACCGATGTTCCGGCTCGATCGCCTGCAGCAGATCCGCCGATGACGAAACCGCGCGCGCCGAGTGCCCCGAGGTCGATCGTCGCCGTCGGCGTTGCCGATCCGAAGACCACATACGCGGCGCCGGACAGGTCGCGGCTGAGGTGGTCGGCGTCGGGCGCCCCGATGATCATGTCGTCGATGCCGTCGCCGTTGACGTCCCCTGCGGGTGCGGTCGACCGGGCTGCATCGTCGCCGGCCGCGGCGCCATCAAGTCGCTGATTCGCCCCGAGCAGCAGATCGGCGGCGCCGGCGGTCGCGGCGGGGATGGTCAGGGCCAGACCAAGGGCCGTGAGCACGGCGGTGGTGCGGATCATGGCGGCCTCCTCGATACCGGTCTGTCGAGGCTACTTGATCACTCCGAAGCGGAATGCGGGACCGGGCCAGACCGGCTTCCACGGAGTCCAGAAACAGAGTATTCTGACTATAGAACTGGAGGCCGCATGACTCTGCTGGACGTACGCGCACCTGCTGGCCGGGCTGAGATCGGAGACTGGCCCGACCTCAGCGACCCTGCCACCCGCAGCGAGCTCACCGCCGACGCGGTCAAAGCACTGCCCCGGCTCCAGGCCCACTGGCGGCTCACCGTCGAGCAGATGTGTGGATTGCTCGGCGCACTGCCGGCGTCCACGTGGCACGCATGGCGCAAGAACCCGCCGGCGGATCTCGGCGAGGACCGGTTGACCCGGGTCTCGCTGCTCCTGGGCATCTACACCGCGCTGCACGTCCTGCACCCCGGCGACCTCGCTGACGAGTGGGTCCTGCTGCCCAACCGCAACCCCGTCTTCAACGGCCGCACGCCGGTCGAGACGATGACCCGCGGTGGGATCCCGGCCATGCTGGCGGTGCGGGCGTTGCTGGACGGCAGGCGCGGCGGGCTGTGAGTTGCCTTCTGGTGAAGAAATGACACGTGACGTGCACGAACGTCACCAAAAGGCCCGCGGCTGGCCGCGCATCGCGCCGGTGGCATTCGACGACACCTCGCGATTGATCCCGGGGCAGTACGCGTCCCAGCCGGAGCATGCGCTCGCGGACCTCGCCGATGACGACGCAGGACGCGACAATCTGATCCGGCTCGCAGGTGCGACCAACGCGCGCCTGCAGGCCCAGGAGGAGCGGCATCCTCAGGGGCTGTCCCGCGCGGACATGGTCTTCGGGGTCCCCTACTCGAAGATCATCAACGCGTCCTTCGCCTACACGGGTCAGGGTGCGCGGTTCCATGCGGCGACGTCGGTCCGCGGGGCGTGGTACTGCGCGCTCGACCTACGTACCGCCATCGCCGAGGTCGCCTACCACCGCATCCGGATGCTTGCGGAGATA
>JAKIXW010000002.1 GCA_022708865.1 Acidobacteriota bacterium | reverse complement strand
GGAGATCATCGCGGCGCGCTGGGGCGGCGGCGGACGCCCGCTGGCGCAGACGGACGGCCCGATTCACGCCGAATCTTCCTGAGCGGCTTGCCGGGACGGCCAATGGGCCCGCGGTTACCGGCGGGACTGCTGGAGGTAGTGCACGATCGCGTTGGTCAGACCGCGCCGCGCCTTGTCCAGGTCGTAGTAGCCGCCGAGTTGGCGTTCCGAGGTGATGCCCCGCATGGCGCCGGGGATGAAGGCGGCCACCTCGCTGATGCGTTCGGGGTCCACGTCGACGTCGGCAAAAGCCTTCTGGCAGATCTCGATCCAGCTGGCACCCCAGGACGAGAGCTCGGCCGCCGTCTTCGGATAGAGCCGGTCCAGTTCGGCCATGTCGCGGGGCAGGGACATCCGCAGGGTCTCGATCGCGCGGGAGTCGGGCGCGGTCAGCCCGTCGTAGAGGATGTCGATGATGGTGGCCACCCGCTCGTGCAGGGGCGCGATCGGGTCGGCCAGCGCGGGCAGGTCGGACCGGCGTTCGGCGGTGCGACGCAGGACCGCGGCCCACAGGCCGTCGATGTCGCCGAACTGATACTTGACCGCACCCCAGGTGGCGCCGACCTCCTTGGCAATCCGGTTGGCGGAGGCCGCATTCGGCCCGCCCTCGGCCAGCGAACGCAGCGCGGCGTCCAGCATGGCCTCGCGGGTGGCGTGACCGCGCCTGTTGGGCCGGCGGCCCTGCTGGGTCGGCTCTGTCGTCGCTTCGGTCACCCCGTGATGGTAGCCGCCGGCTGTTGACTTTCATAGAACCATCTGTGATTCTTGGCGACATGGCCAAGCCGCCACTGTCGATGAAGCCCACGGGGTGGTTCCAGGTCGCCTGGTCCGACGAGATCGGTGTCGGCGACGTCCACACCATGAAGTACTTCGGTCAGGAGATGATCGCCTGGCGCGCCGAATCCGGGCAGCTGACCGTGATGAACGCCTATTGCGAACACCTCGGCGCGCACCTGGGTTTCGGCGGCACCGTCGTGGGCGAGGTGTTGCAGTGCCCGTTCCACGGCTGGCAGTGGAGTCCCGAGGGACGCAACGTGTGCATCCCGTACGAGGATCGACCCAACCGCGGCCGCCGGATCACGACCTACCCCGTCGCCGAACGCAATTCGTCGGTGTACATCTGGCACGACGAAATCGGCCGGGAACCGTATTTCGAGGCGCCCGACGTCTTCGCCGGCTTCGGTGACGGCAGCAGCGCCGACGACTACTACCCGCAGCAGCGGCTCTACCAGCCCGGTCTGGAGATGCACCCGCAGTACGTGCTCGAGAACGGCGTGGACGTCGAACACTTCAAGTACGTCCACGGTGTCCCGATCAACCCGATCTTCACCCGGCACGACTTCGATGCGCCGGTGTCCTATGTGGACTTCACCATCACGTTCGAGGGCGATGATGGCCAGCGGATCGAGGACGTCAACAGCGGAGTGGAAGCCATCAACGGCGGTCTGGGCATCGCGGTGACCAAGAGCTGGGGGATGGTCGACAACCGCACCATCTCGTGCATCACCCCGGTCGACGAGTGCACGTCCGACGTACGTTTCAACGTCTATATCGGTCGCACGCCCGCCAAGGATCCCGAGCGGGCCCGGATCAGGGCCGAGGAATTCGGTACCGAGGTGATCCGCCAGTTCAGCCAGGACATCCACATCTGGTCGCACCAGCGCTACTCCGACCCGCCGGCCCTGTCGAACTCGGAGTACCAGGGCTTCACCGCAATTCGCAACTGGGCCAAGCAGTTCTATCCCGACGGTATCGGTGGCAGCGCCGCCGACGTGTACGCAGCGCAGAAAGGCTGAACCCGATGACAGCACCGATCCGTGTCTTCCAGGTGGCCACCGGCAATGTCGGCTCCGAGATGATCAAGCGCTATCAAGAGCGCGAAGATCTGAAACTCATTGGGGTGCATTGCTATTCACCGGAGAAGATCGGACGCGACGTCGGGGAGCTGGTGGGCATCGGCCCGATCGGGGTGACGGCCACCGGAAGCATCGACGAGATCATCGCCGCCGCACCCGATGTGCTCACCTTCCATGGCGTCTTCCCCGACGAGGATCTCTACGTGCCGATCCTGGAAGCCGGCATCAACATCGTCACCACCGCCGACTGGATCACCGGCTGGCATCGCGACACCAATCATCCACACCCGTCCGGCAAGCCGGTGACCCAGTTGCTCGCCGAAGCCTGCGCGAAGGGCGGCTCGACGTTCTACGGCACCGGGATGAACCCGGGCCTGAATCAGATCCTCGGCGTGGTGTGTTCGGCCGATGTTGCCGAGATCGAGAACGTCACCACCATCGAGTCCGTCGACGTGTCCTGTCACCACTCCAAGGACACCTGGATCGAGGTGGGATACGGTCTGCCCGTTGATGATCCATCGATCCCGGCCAAGCTCGAGAAGTACACCGAGGTGTTCGCCGACAGTGTGCGGATGATGGCCGACTGCTTCGGCCTCGAACTCGACGAGGTCAGGTTCAGCTACGAGCTCGGCGCGTGCACAAAGGACGTCGACCTCGGGTGGTACACCCTGCCCAAGGGATCCCTGGGCGGTAACTACATCAAGTACCAGGGCATGGTCGACGGGGTTTCGCGGGTCGAGACCCACCTGGAATGGCAGATGACCCCGCACACCGAACCGAACTGGGATATCAAGGGCTGCTACATCACTCAGATCAAGGGTGATCCGTGTGTCTACAACAAGCACATGATCTTCCCGAAACCCGGTGTGGACCTGTCGGATCCGGACAATTTCGCCTCGATCGGCATGACGGTGACGGGACTGCCGGCGCTCAACGCGATCAACGCGGTGGTCGCCGCGGCACCCGGCCTGCTCACCAGTGCGGACCTTCCGCTGCGCGGCTTCGCCGGGCGGTTCAAGCTCGCCTGACGGCCCGCCAGCGTGCGCGAAATCTCGCGCCGCCCGGCGTGTCGGCGGACCGACACGCACGCTCGCGAGCACGGTTGACCCGTGGCGCGCAGGCATGGCTGGGCGGATCCCCGCCCGCAACCGATGAGGATGCGGTCGCACGGGCCGCGGCTGTCGCCTCCGTCGGTTCATTCCTGGACCGCATCGAGGCGCACCTCGACGGCATCACCGAACCGGCCACCGCGGTCACCGAGGGGCTGGCCTACGTGCTGGAAAACCTTCCGACGCATATCCGGCTGCTGCTTTCACCCCTGCAGCCCAACAGGTTCACCGTGGCGATCACCTCAGAGCAGGCGCGGGTGATCGGCCGCTCCATGCTGGACAGCTTCGACGTGGATTGGCGCGCAAACGATTACGGCGATGCCGAACTGGATGACCTCACCGAGTACGTGCTGCGGACCATTCAGTCGTTCCTGATCGACCCCGGCAACCCGCCGGCCCGCGGCGCCGAACTGCGGCGGTATCTGAGCCGTTGGGTGGGGGCCGCCGGCGGCGTTAGTCGACCTCGAACGTCTTGAGCCCGTTGAGCAGGTGACCGGGGTCGCCCAGCGCACGATCTCGTCGGCCGCCGACTGTTCGTGCGACGAGCTGTGCTCATTTCCGAGCCCGCAGACGTCCCGCCCCCGATGTTCGGAAGAAATACCGACGGTTGATCGCGGCGGCCTTCACCACCGCCGCGGCCGTGTTCACCGCGGGCCGGCTCATCCTGGGCAGGAAGGTCGATCGCGACCGCAGGTAACTATCATCGCGCCGTGACCCAACGAGCGCGCATCGACTTCCCGTCCCGAATCGGCGTCTGGTGGGCCGGTGACACCTGGGCGATGCCCGACGCGCAGCAGGTGGCCCGCGATGTCGAAGCCATGGGCTACGGCTCGCTCTTCCTGCCCGAGGTCGTCGGCAAGGAAGCGTTGACGCAGTCCGGGGCGTATCTGTCGGCCACCGAGCGCCTGGTGATCGGCACCGGTATCGCCAACATCCACGTCCGGATCCCGTCGGCCGCGGAAGCCGGCGCGCGCACGCTGGCCGCGTTGCATCCGGGACGGTTCGTACTCGGCCTCGGTGTCAGCCACGCGCCGCTGGTCCAGCGCGGCATGGGCGGTGTGTACGAGAAGCCGTTGGCGACCATGCGGTCGTACCTGGAGAAGATGGCCGCGGTGCCGCCGCAGATCGAGCCGGGCGTCGGGCGTCCGCCACGGCTGCTTGCGGCGTTGGGGCCCAAGATGATCCAGCTGTCCGGCGAATTGGCCGACGGGGCGCACCCCTACCTCGTCACGCCCGAGCAGACGAAGGTGACCCGCGATACCCTCGGCCCGGACAAGTGGGTGGTCTCCGAGGTGCCCGTGGCCATCGGGGGCGACGACGCCGACCAACTGCGCCGCGTGCACGCGCACCTCGAGGTGTACAGCGGGTTGGCGAACTACCGGAACTCATGGCTGCGCCAGGGGTTCGACGATTCCGATCTGGTGCGCGGCGGATCCGACCGGCTGGCCCGTGCACTCGCCGGGATGGGCGCCGTCGAGTCCGCGGCCGTGGCGGTGCGGGCGCATCTGGACGCCGGCGCCGACCACGTCGTGATCCAGGCGCTGGGCGACACCCCGACCGACGATCCGCGGCCGGCGCTGCGGGAGCTGGCAGCGGCGCTGGGGCTGTAGAGCCGCCGAACCCGAGGGTTCGGTTGGAGCTACTCGGTGCCCTCGGCGGACCTGGCGCGCCTGCGCTTGCGCCACTCGAAGAACATCGGCATGACCGAGAGCACGGCGATCAGGATGAAGATCGGTTCGATGAGCTTCTGGATGATGGCGAACTGCCCCAGGAAGTAGCCCAGCAGAACCAGCAGCGTGCTCCACACCACGGCGCCGATCACGTTGAACAACGTGAACACGCCGTAGGTCATCTTCGCCGCACCGGCGGTGATGGGCGCCAGGGTGCGCACGATCGGGACGAACCGCGCCAGCACGATCGCGAACGGCCCGCGCTGCTCGAAGAATGCGTGCGCCTCGTCGAGGTACTTCTGCTTGAGGAATCGGGCGTCGGGCTTGAACATCTCCACGCCGATGAACCGGCCGATGAAGTAGCCGACCTGGCTGCCCAGGATGGCGGCGATCGGGATGAACACCAGTAATTGCCACAGCTGGAAATTGGCGTTGTCGTGCGCGGTCGCCGCGGTGCCGGCCGCCAGCATGCCGGACACGAACAGCAGCGTGTCGCCGGGCAGGATGGGGAACAGCACACCGGATTCGACGAACACGACGACCAGCAGGCCGACCAGTGCCCAGGGGCCGAAGTAGCCGATGAGTTTCACCGGGTCCAGAAAGTCCGGCATGAGCGCGAGGGTGTTCACAAGCCTCGAGGGTACCGGCGGTGGGACGCGATCGGGTTCGCGCTGTTTATCCCCGCTGGGATCGGGTGCACCTGCTAGCGTGCCGCTTATCCGATCAAGGGAGTCCCTGGATGGCGCGCGTTCGAAACTTCAGCACGATGACGGCGGCCACCGTGGCCATGGTGACGGTCGGGATCGCCGCCTCGGGATGTTCACCGACCAAGGAAGCGGCCAGCACCGCGACCGCCACCACGGAGGCCACGGCGCCCGCGACCACCAGCCACGCGGCGGCGTCCACCGACCTGAAGTCCCTGGTGCCCACGCCCGCGAACACCGCCGACACCAAGGGCCCCGACGTCATTCCGAATGATGGTGTGCACCTTCACTTTCAGGTCAATGGCGCACCGGCCGAAGTGATGGCGGCGTTCAAGGCCGACCTGAAGAGCAAGGGGTGGGACGTCACCACCATCGTCACCTCCGGCGGTGGCGGCGGTGGCGGCGGCGCGACGTACACCGGCACCAACGGCGACGCCTACGGCGTGTTCGACGGCGGTGGCTACGACACCAAGACGTTCCTGGATGTATGCACCTGGCCGACCAAGCCGGCCGACCCGAACTGCACCCGCGGCGACCGGTAGTTCGCGCGCCGGCCTGATGTCGGATCTGAACCGCCGGACGGTGCTGATGGGCGCCGGCGTCCTGGCCGGTCTCGCGGGATCGGCGCTCGGCTTGTCCGCGGCGGCCTACAGCGACCCCGGCCCGGGGCAGGACGTCGACCTGGCCCTGCTGCGGCGGACCTTCGTGCTGGCCGACGACGCCCGCCGGGCCGGCGGCGCACCCTACGGCGCCCTGGTGGCCGATGCGGCCGGGAACGTGGTGGCCGAACACGGCAACACGGGCGGTGATCCCACGCAGCACGCCGAGCTGGCGGCGGCGGCGGCCGCGTGGCAGACCCTGGACTACCCGGGCATGAACCACGCCACCCTCTACGCCAGCACCGAGCCGTGTTCGATGTGCGCCGGCGCGGCCTACTGGACCGGTATCGGCATGGTGGTGTACGGGATGTCGAATCAGCGGCTGTTCGAGTTCACCGGGGACCAGCCGGGACGGACATCGTTCGCGCTGCCGTGCCGTGACATCCTGACGCACGGCAGCCGCCCGGTGACGGTGGTGGGGCCGCTGCTCGAGGACGAGGCCGCCCGCAGTCACGTCGGATATTGGCACTGAGGCCCAATCGCGCCCTACCGGTGTCGTCGTCAGACGGTTCCTGAGATACTGCCCGGGAAGCAATCTGCCTCGTTGCAACGCCGAAGGAGAAGTCACATGCCCATCGCAACGCCCGAGGTCTACGCCGAGATGCTGGGCCGGGCAAAGGAGCACTCCTTCGCATTCCCGGCCATCAACTGCGTGGGCTCGGAATCCGTCAACGCCGCCATCAAGGGCTTTGCCGATGCCGGCAGCGACGGCATCATCCAATTCTCCACCGGCGGTGCGGAATTCGCGTCCGGACTCGGTGTCAAGGACATGGTGACGGGCGCGGTGGCGTTGGCCGAGTTCGCGCACGTGATCGCCGCCAAGTACCCGATCACCGTCGCACTGCACACCGACCACTGCCCGAAGGACAAGCTGGACACCTATGTGCGCCCGCTGCTGGCCATCTCCGCCGAGCGCGTCGCCAAGGGCCTGCCGCCGCTCTTCCAGTCGCACATGTGGGACGGCTCGGCGGTGCCGATCGACGAGAACCTGTCCATTGCGCAGGAACTGCTGAAGGCCGCCGCCGCTGCCAAGATCATCCTCGAGGTCGAGATCGGCGTCGTGGGCGGCGAGGAGGACGGCGTCGAGGCCGAGATCAACGAGAAGCTGTACACCAGCGCCGAGGACTTCGAGAAGACGATCGAGGCACTCGGTGCCGGCGAGCACGGCAAGTACCTACTGGCCGCCACGTTCGGCAACGTGCACGGCGTGTACAAGCCCGGCAACGTGAAGCTCAAGCCCGAGGTCCTGGCCGAGGGCCAGCGGGTCGCCGCGGCCAAACTGGGTCTGGCCACCGACGCAAAGCCGTTCGACTTCGTCTTCCACGGCGGGTCGGGCTCGCTGAAGTCCGAGATCGAGGACTCGCTGAAGTACGGCGTGGTGAAGATGAACGTCGACACCGACACCCAGTACGCCTTCACCCGGCCGCTGGCCGCGCACATGTTCACCAACTACGACGGGGTGCTCAAGATCGACGGCGAGGTCGGCAACAAGAAGGTCTACGACCCGCGCAGCTATCTGAAGAAGGCCGAGGCCTCGATGAGCGAGCGCGTCGTGGAGGCATGCAACGACCTGCACAGCACCGGCCGGAGCGTGTCGGCCGGATGAGCGCGGCGCAGTCCCGCGCCGGGAATAGCGGCGCGCCGGATCCGGCTTGGAGTGTCAGACGGCACGAAACATACAGATGGGACTGGTAATGGCTGAAAATCTCTGGCGTAAGCGGATCGTCGTCACGATCGGCGGTGCGGCACTGATCGGCATGGGCGTCATCACCGCGGGCTGCGGTGAGAACAACAAAGAGGCTCCGACGACCACCACCACCACCACGACGCCGACCACCACGACGGCGACCACCCCGGCGCCGGCTCCGACGGAGAAGGGCGGTCCCGTCCAGGACGATCCGTTCTCGCCGACACCACCCACGCACACGCAGAACAGGCATCACGGCGACCACTGACGAAATTCGGCCCTAGCGGGTCGATCTCGATGAGGGCGCACCGGTGGTCGGCAATGTTGACCGGAATCGCATTGCTGGTTTCGTCGTGTGGCTGGTCGTCGCAGCGGGAACCGGACCAAGCCGAGATCACCGGTGCGTACGCGTCGTTGCTCGCCGATTCGGAGGATCTGGGCTCCTCGGACGCCCCCGGCACCAGCGTGGCGGTCGGACTGCGCAACGCGGTCCGACCCGCCGTGTTGTTCGACTGGGCGGGCGCTCGCCGGCTGTCCGTTCGCTGGCGCCCGGGCGAGAGCTGGGCGATCCTCGAAGGCGGGGCCGACGACGTCGCGCGTGCCTTTGCGGTACCGATCCACGACTACCGCGGCCGCACGGGGCAGGTGTTCTACGCGTCGGCTCGCCAACCCGCGGTGCCCCGGGCGCTGTCCGGTGGGGTGATCGACGTCGGGCGGATCCTCGGATATACCCCGCACCACATGGCGCGGCCGGGGATGTTCCCGCTCGACGTGCCGATGCAGGGCCTGGTCCCCGATCAGCTGCTGACCGTCTACAACGCGAAACCCCTTGTCGAACAGGGATATACGGGCCAGGGTGCGACCATCGTGTTCTTCGAGTTCGACGGCTTCCAGCAGAGCGATCTCGATGATTTCGCCGACGCGTCGGGCCTCCCGCAGTTCACGCCCGTCCTGGTCGGCGGCGATCCGGGGCCGCCGCGCGGCGAGACGGTGATGGATCTGGAGGTGGCCCACGCGATTGCGCCCGATGCCCGCCTGGTGGTGGTCAACGCGCGGCCGACGGTCGAGGGCAGTGGTGCCTACGAGAAGGTCGGCGAGATGTTCCGCGCGGCCGACCGCGACTATCCGGGGGCGGTCTGGAGCCTGTCGATCGGGTGGTCCTGCGACGCGTTCCCGACAGCGACCGACCTCGCGCCGATCCGCAGCGCCCTGAAGCTGGCCCAGTCCCACGGGACAACGGCATTCGACGCCTCCGGTGACAACGGCGGTCTGGAATGCAAGGGCGGGGACAACTGGTCCGCGCCGCCGGGCCCCGGCGACATCGGCCTGGACTCGGTGGCCTCGATCCCCGAGATGACGTCGGTCGGCGGCACCACGTTGTCCACCGACGCCGACGGCCGGTGGTTGGCCGAACAGGCCTGGAGCGACGGGCCGTTGTCGCAGGGCAGCAGCGGCGGGGTGTCGCGCCTGTACGACCGGCCGGACTTTCAGCGCGGCGTGTCGACGGACCGCGACAGCACGCATCGCCTGGCGCCCGACATCGCCGCGGTCGCCGATCCGTTCACCGGAGTGCGCATTGTGTACAACGGCCGTCCGCACATCGGGGCGGGAACGTCGCAGGCCGCCCCGATCTGGGCGGCGCTGACCGTTCTGATGAACCAGTATCTGGCCGCCCGTGGCGGGCGTCCGCTGGGCGACCTCAACCCGTTGCTCTACCGCGTCGCCGCCGGGTCGGCGCTGCCCGGATTCCGCGATATGAGCGTGGGCGGCAACGCCGTCGATCACGCCGCACCCGGATATGACACGGTGACCGGACTGGGCAGCCCCAACGCCGACAACCTCGCTCGCGTACTGCTGGACGCGCAGCGGGAGGGGATTCATCGATGACCGAGAACGGTGTCCCGGTTTCCGAGCTGACGTGCACCGCCTGCCGAACCAGCGGGCCGCCCGGTTCGTACTGCACCTCGTGCGGTTCGCGGTTCGGGCACAAGCACCGGCGCGGCCACCCGGTCGCCCCCGGTGAGCGGGTGTTCCTGCCGTCGGTGGTCACCTCGCTGTTCCCGAGACTGACGCCCCATGCCCGCGGCCCCTTCCGGACCGCGTTGGTTGCGGTGCTCGCCGCGCTCGTAGCGTTCGCCGCGCTGCGGTGGCAGGCCCCGGTGGTAGTGGTCGCGACCTTCGGGTTCGCCCTGCTGTTCACCGTGTACCTCGCGGAATCCGATGTGTTCCAGGACTTTCCGCGCCGGATCCTGGTGAGCATCGCCATCCTGGGCCCGGTGATCGGCGCGGTATGGGGTGCGTTCAGCGGCAAGATGGTGACGCGCGGTTACGACGTGCCACTGGGGTCCGGACCGGACAACGTCAACGTTTTCGCGCAGGGCATGGCACTGACCGCTACCGGCGCGCTGGTGATGCTGCTGCCGACGATCATCGTCGCCGCGGCGTGGGCCGGGCGCGCCGGGCAACGGGAATCGTTGGACGGCTACGTGATCGGCGCATCGGGTGCCACCTTCTTCACGATGGCGTCGACCATCGTCCGGCTGGCGCCGCAGCTGGCGGCCGGCCCGACGACCGCGCGGCGTTCCATCATGGACCTGCTCGTGGGGGCGGGCATCCACGGGTTCGCCGTGCCGTTGACGGCGGCCGCACTCGGCGGGCTGTTCGGACTGACCGTCTGGTTCCGCCGTCCGTCGGGCCGCGGCGTGGATGTGCGGGCCGTCGCGGCCGCGGTGCTGGTGATCGTTGCGCTGTCCGGGGTGCAGCGGGTGCTGGAGATCCTTCCGGTCCGTGAGTGGCTGCATCTGGTCATGCACCTCGGGATCGCCGTGATCGCGTTGGCGGCCACCCGATTTGCGGTGCGGCAGGTGCTGCTGAAGGAAGCGCTGGACCCCACCGAGCGCGCGGTGTGTCCGGACTGCGGCCCGGCGGAGCAGGGCGCGCGGTTCTGTGCCGATTGCGGTGTGGCGCTGCACGCGTTCTCACGCACGGCGCGCACTGGCGGTGGGCCCGGGCGCACCGTGCCGGCAACCCGTCGCCGGCTGATGCTGGCCGTCGGCGCGGGCGTGGCTGTGCTCGCCGTCGTGGCATTCGGCGTTTCGACGACGGTGACGGCCCGGCCGGCCCGCTACGTATGTCCGCCCGATTGCGGCGCACCCCCGATCGGGACCCCGGTTGAGACCAATCCCCAATTCACCTCCGCGGACGGCGATTTCGTGGTCTCCTACCCCGGCGCGGGCACGGCATACCGCTCCACCTCCACCGACAGCGGAGTGGTGCTCGACTTCACCGGGGGCGACACCGGGACGCTGGAACTGCACGGCGAACCGGCCCGGGGCCGAAGCCCCCAACAGGTGATCACCGACCTACTGCGGCGCCGGTACCCCGACGCCGCCGTCGCGTACGAGATCCCGAATGCCTCCGTCGGTTATCAGCCGGGCTACGGGGTGGCGGCCGACGACTATCCGCAGGACGGCAGCGGCACCTACCTGCGGTTGCGGATCCTGGTGCTGGCCGCGGTGAAGAACGACTACGTGCTGGTGGCCTCGGCCGTCGGGCCGTATCACGAATTCAGCCCCAGCTTCGGCAACGGTCACCCGTCGGGTGCGAATCTCCAACTCGCCCTGGACATGGCGAAGTACGTGAACAGCTTTGTATGGCGCGGTGATTCGCCCCGTTAGCCAGGTTCCTGGCAGATCTTCCACTGGTCGCCGCGGAACTCGGGGTCGCAGCTGCGGGCGGACCGGGTCCGGGGGTCGAACGCCAGGTACATCACATTCGCCCCGGCGTTGATCGTGGCGCGGACGCGATCCTCGTGGGACGCCTTGGGGTCATTGGCGCGACCGAGCAGCAGAGTGCCCAGGATGGCCACGGCCGCCAGCGCGGCGATCACCAGCAGGACGGCCAGCACCCAGCCCCACTTGCCGGACCGGATCGGCATCTTCGGCCGGCGCCGCGGCGGAATCTCGCGGGGGGCGGCGGTTCGGAATTGGGCTCCCGTGCGGGCGGCGACGCCGGCCGCGCCCATGTCGATGATCTCGGTGGCCGGATCGGGCGCGCGCCCGATCACCTGGGTGGAGCCCGCGTCCATGCCCGACGGCGCGGTGAACCGGCGCTCGCCCGGGGTGTTCACCGACCGCGCGGACTCGGAGTCGGCTTCGGCGTCCCAGGGAGTGCTGATCACCTCGGTCTCGAAGTCGGCGGCGTACTGCTCGGCAGCCAGGGTGTCGGGTTCGGCGCCCTGGGATTGGGGATCCGGGCCGGGCCCATCAGGGTTCGACATCGGTGTTGGCTTCCTCCCGTTCGCCCGTTGGCATCCATCGTCGAGCGTAGAGGCACAATGGTCGCCATGACACGGATGGGTGATCTGCTGGGACCGGATCCGGTGCGGCTGCCGGCCGACGAACAGGCCGAGGACGCGTTGCTGGCGGGGGAGAAGGCCGCGATCGTCGCCGCCGCTCATCCCACGGCTTCGGTGGCCTGGGCGACGCTTGCCGAGCACGCGCTCGAGGACGACAAGGTCATCACGGCCTACGCCTACGCCCGGACCGGTTACCACCGCGGCCTGGACCAGTTGCGCCGCAACGGGTGGAAGGGATTCGGGCCGGTGCCGTTCGCGCACGAACCCAACCAGGGCTTCCTGCGGTGTGTCGCAGCGCTGGCGCGGGCCGCCGACGCGATCGGCGAGACCGATGAGTACCAGCGGTGCCTCGACCTGCTCGACGACTGCGATCCGAGCGCCCGCCGCGAACTCGCCCTGGGGTAGACCGGGATCGATCGTGATCTGTTCGCGTTGGCTGCGACGTCGTGCGAGTGAACCTCGCAGCGGCCGCCGCACAGATTCACCATGAATCGGTGCGCTGCTCGCAGTCCCCGGCCTCGGGCGGCTCGACCTGTACGGTCGCGTGCTCGAGCCCGCGGGCGGCCAGCACGGCCCGCGCCTCGTCGAGCACCCGAGTCGAGTCGGCGCAGCTCGTCAGGTGCGCGGTGGCCATGTCCTTGCCCGGCACCAGGGTCCACACGTGCAGATCGTGGACGCCCGTCACGCCCTCGACCTGTTCGAGCGCAGCACGTAACTCATCGACGTCGATGTGGCTCGGCGACGACTCGGACAGGATCCGCAGCGCCTGCCGCGCCAGTGAGATGGCCCGCGGCAGCACCCACAGCGCCACCAGCACCGCCACCACGACGTCGGCGTACGGCCAGCGCGTGGTGACCGTGACGATGCCGGCGATCAGGACGCCGATGCTGCCGACGGTGTCGGCGACGACCTCCATGTAGGCGCCCTTGACCGCGAGGCTCTTCTCGGAGTCGGCGCGCAGCAGCAGCACCACCGCCAGGTTGGCCAGCAGGCCGGCCAGCGCAACGACGATCATCGGGACGCCGGGGATCTCCGGTGCGTCACCGAGGCGTTCGTACGCCTCGTAGAGGATGAACGCCGCGACGCCCATCAGCAGTGCGGCATTGGCCACCGCGGTGAACACCTCGGCGCGGTGCCACCCGTAGGTGCGCGCCGCCGACGCCGGACCGTGCCGGGCCAGCAGCACCGCGGACAGCCCCATGAACATGGCCACCAGGTCGGTCAGCATGTGCCCCGCGTCGGCCAGCAGCGCGATGGAGTTGATCCACAGCGCGGTGCCCAGCTCGACGGCGAAGAACGTGGTCAGGATCGCCGCGGCGATCAACATGCGACTGACGCGGGTCTCGCCGCCGTGGTGGTGATCGTGTCCTGCGCCCATGGGTCGAGAATCTATGCGTATCTCTGCATACGGGGCAAGTGGTCCACGATCCCGATGCGGTTCCGGCATCCAGTCAGCGTTGGTTGCGACGTTGTTCGAGTGGGCCTCGCAGGAAACGCTGAGTCGATCGGGCCGAGTGGTCCTGTGCGGACCTCAGCGGTGCCAGAACAGGGTCAGCCCGTACCCGATGGCGGCCAGCTGGTCGATGCCGCCCAGCAGCGCGTAGACCTTGAACACGAACGTGAAGAACCACTGGTTCAGCGGCGGCGCGATCAGGATGAACAGCAGGATGAAGAAGCCGTACTGCTTGACCGGCGCCAGCGAGCGTTGCAGGCCGGGGCTCAGGTGCGGTTCCAGCGCGTTGTAGCCGTCCAGCGGCGGGATCGGCAGGATGTTCAGGACCACCGCCATGACCTGCAGCAGCGCCAGGAAGGCCACACCGGACCAGAACACCGAGTGATCGTGCCGGTAGAACAACTGGACCGCGCCGAGCAGCACGACGGCGAGCGCCAGGTTCACCAGCGGTCCGGCCAGGCTGACCAGGGTGCGCTGCGACTTGGTCATCGTGTCGGTGCGCACCCAGACCGCCCCGCCCGGCAGGCCGATCCCGCCCATCGCGATGAACAGCAGCGGCAACACGATGGAGAACACCGGGCTGGTGTACTCGAGCGGGTTCAGCGACAGGTAGCCGCGCGTCGCCGCGTCGTGGTCGCCGAAGCGCCACGCGGTGAAGGCGTGGCCGAACTCGTGCAGGCACAGCGAGACCACCCAGCCCGCGATCACCAGGATGAACACCCCGGCGTAGGCGATCGGCTCGTTGTCCATCCGGGCTTCGCCGGCCAGCCAGGCCAACACCCCGCCGGCTGCGGTCACCCCCAGTAACAGCAGGAAAACCGGGCTGGGCCGGACCGCCGACCGGCTCCCGAGCGGGCGAATGTTCACGTCCCAGAAGCTACCCGGTGACCGCCAGCCAGCCTTCGGTGTTGCGGTAGAACGTCGAACGCCGTACCTCGCGGGGCGCCTCGATGCCGTCGCGGACGACCCGCGCTCCGACGGTCCCCAGCTGGACGGCCCGGCCGTTGACCCAGCGACCGCGGCGCAGCCGGCCGGCCCGCACCCGGGCGCGCAGACCCGGCAGGTCCCGGGTCGCTTCGATCCGGACCTCGGCCACGTCGCCGTCGAACAGGACGGCGTCATCGACCACGGCCTCGCCGTGCAGGGTGCCCGTCCCGGCCGCGGGCAACCAGCGCGCTGAACCCACGATCACCTGGCCCGTTTCGTCGCGGATCAACGGCACCCGCCGGGTGGCTCCGGTGCGGGCACGTCGCGCCCCGACCGTGTGCAGGGCAGCGACCTCGACGTCGAGCCGGCCAGCGCGCAGCAGCGTCGTCAGCACCGCGGCCAGGTCGGCGTCCGCGGTCGGCGAGCCGCCCACCACGATGACCCGGCGCACCGCCGGCGCGTCCTGGAGCAACTCCGAAATCTCGACGACCGGCAGGTCGGCGAGCGCCGCGGGGATCGCGTGACCGCCGAACCGCACCACCAGGATGTCGCTCTGCGCATGCGGCGTGTTCAGGAATGGTCCTCGATTCGGATAGGGTGTCTCACCGGCGTGAACACAATTTAGGCGGGAGATTCTGCCATGCCGGCAATCGTCCTGATCGGTGCCCAGTGGGGTGACGAGGGCAAGGGAAAGGCCACCGACCTCCTCGGGGGCCGCGTGCAGTGGGTCGTGCGCTATCAAGGCGGCAACAACGCCGGGCACACGGTCGTCCTGCCGACGGGGGAGAACTTCGCGTTGCACCTCATCCCGTCGGGCATCCTCACCCCGGGCGTCACCAACGTGATCGGCAACGGCGTCGTCGTCGACCCCGGCGTGCTGCTGACCGAACTGACCGGGCTCGAGGACCGCGGCGTGGACACCGACCGCCTGCTGATCTCTGCCGACGCGCACCTGCTGATGCCGTACCACGTGGCGATCGACAAGGTCACCGAGCGGTACATGGGCAACAAGAAGATCGGCACCACCGGCCGCGGCATCGGTCCGTGCTACCAAGATAAGATCGCGCGCATCGGCATCCGGGTGGCCGATGTGCTCGACGAGCATCTGTTGGCCGAAAAAGTCGGCGCCGCACTGGAATTCAAGAACCAGGTGCTGGTCAAGATCTACAACCGCAAGGCGCTGGACGCCGACGAGGTGGTGGCCGACCTGCTCGGGCAGGCCGCCGGGTTCACGCATCGGATCGCCGACACCCGGCTGCTGCTCAACAACGCGCTCGAGGGCGGCCAGACGGTGTTGCTGGAAGGTTCGCAGGGCACCCTGCTCGACGTCGACCACGGCACGTATCCCTTTGTCACGTCGTCGAATCCGACGGCCGGCGGCGCGGCGGTCGGATCGGGCATCGGTCCCACCCGGATCACCACCGTGCTGGGCATTCTGAAGGCCTATACCACCCGGGTCGGCTCCGGACCGTTCCCCACCGAACTGTTCGACGAGCACGGCGCCTACCTGTCCAAGACCGGCGGCGAGGTCGGGGTGACCACGGGCCGCGCCCGCCGGTGCGGTTGGTTCGACGCCGTCATCGCCCGCTACGCGACCCGGGTCAACGGCATCACCGACTACTTCCTGACCAAGCTGGACGTGCTGTCGTCCCTGGAGACGGTGCCGATCTGCGTGGGCTACACCGTCGACGGCAAACGCACCGACGAGATGCCGATGACCCAGAGCGACATCGCCAAGGCCGTGCCGGTCTACGAGGAGATGCCCGGCTGGTGGGAGGACATCTCGGCGGCGCGCGAGTTCGACGAACTGCCGGCGCGCGCCAGGGATTATGTGCTCCGGCTCGAAGAGCTTGCCGGAGCGCATGTTTCGTGCATCGGCGTCGGCCCCGGGCGTGAGCAGACGATCGTACGGCGCGACATCCTGGCCGCCCGCTGATGTCGGACTACGGGCTGGACCCCCGGCGGGTCGATCCCGACTATGACCGTCACGGCGGATTCCCGGTGTTCGAGGCCGCCGACCCCGGCCCCGGCTTCGGCCGATTCCTGGCGGCCATGCGCGGCCTGCAGGACCTGGCGGTGTCAGTCAATCCCGATCCGGCCACCTGGATCGACGCGGCCGACCGGGTCGAGGGCCTGGTGGACCTGCTGGACCCGTACCAGGCGCCCGAGGGTGTCGGACCCGCGCAACGGGTGCCGACCCTGCCGGGAGCCGGAAGCCTTTTGATGCCACCGTGGTTCGTCGACAAATTCGAACCCGACGGTGTCGAACTGCGCGTGCGGTTCAGCCGATTTCACGTCGGTGGCAACAGTGCGGTGCACGGTGGGGTGTTGCCGCTGCTGTTCGACTCGCTGTTCGGGATGGTCATCCACGCGGCGGGCCGGCCGATCAGCAGGACGGCCTTCCTGCACGTCGATTACCGCCGCGTCACCCCGATCGACACCGATCTGATCGGACGTGGCCGGATCCGGGATGCCGAGGGCCGCAAGGCATTCGTCGAGTCCGAACTGTACGACCCCGCCGGCAATCTGCTGGCCGAGGCCAACGGCCTGATGATCCGGTTGCTACCGGGGCAACCGTAGGAGCGCGCGGGGCAGATGGATACGGGGAAGGCGGTCAGGGACTTTGTCGTCTCGTTGTGGAATCTGCCGTTCGACTATCAGTGGACCGTGCGACATCTGGACGAACGCGGTTTGTTGCGGGTCTATCAGCTGTTCATCGCGGCGACGGCGCTGTTCTACGGCCTGATCTCGCTGAGCCTGGTGGTCTGGGAACACCAGGCTCCGGGGTCGTTACGCACGGAATGGCCCGTGGTGGTGGGAGCGGTGATCTCAATGCTCATCGCGGTGGCCTGGGTGGTGGGACCGTGGCCGTCGGAATGCGTGTCGGGCCTGTTCGTCATCATCGCGAACGCGGCTGTTTTTGCTGAGATCCTCTGTTGTACAGATGCTTTCGGGGCGATGCCGGGACTGACCCTGCTGGCCGCCAACGGCATCTACGTGATGTTGATGCACGGCACCCGGGCGTTGCTCGCGCACCTGGCATTTTCGGCCGTCGCGGTCGTCTTCTTCACCACCGTCGCGGTGCATCAGGGCACGGCGGCCTCGGCCGAGATCGCGGTTCGGGTACTGGTGTTGGTGCCGACCGTCCTGGGTCTGCCGATCGTCTTGCAAGTGTTCATCATGTCACTGCGGATCGGGGCGTCACATGCGCTGCACGATCCGTTGACCCTGCTCTACAACCGCCGCGGACTCAGTAGCGCCGTTACCACGTTGCACAGTCCGCCTGGTCCCATCACGGTGCTGGCCATCGACATCGACAAGTTCAAATCCATCAACGACACCGAAGGCCACGCCGCCGGCGACCGCGTCCTGGTCGCGGTCGCCAACGCCGTGCGGGATGTACTTCCGGTCGGCGGCGTCGCCGCCCGGACCGGTGGCGAGGAGTTCCTGGTGGTGATGCGCGGCACTGAGCGCGACGGTATTCGTGTCGCCGATCGGCTGCAATCCGCGATGACCCGGTGCGAGCCGGAGATCGGACCCACGGTCAGTATCGGTGTGGCGGCGTCGATGTCCGCGACCGGGTGGTCGCTGGGAACTTTCGAAGAGATCGCAAAACGCGCCGACTCGGCGATGTATCAGGCGAAGAACGCCGGCGGTGGACGATCGGTGGTGACCGCCGACGGCGGTGGTCTTGAATATCGGACATGACTAACTCTGATCAGATTGGGCTCCGTCGACTGTCTACCCCTCGCGCGGCCGCCCTGGCGGGTGTGCTGTTCACGGTGTTGTTCGGGATGGCGATCTGGCTGATCCGTTCGACGTTGCCCGAGGGTGGCAGCCCCGGCTCGCAGTGGCTCGACTCCAATAGCGGCCGCCTGCGGGTGGCGGCGATCCTCATGCCATTCGCCGGCATCTGCTTCCTCTGGTTCATCGGCGTGGTCCGCGATGGCCTGGGTAGCTACGAGGATCGGTTCTTCGCGTCCGTGTTCCTGGGCAGCGGTCTGTTGTTCCTGGCCATGCTGTTCGCCAGTTCGGCGACGGCCGCGGGCCTGGTGGCCATCAGCGGTGCCACGGGCGACGCGCGGACGACGACGGCGCTGTTCGGCCAGGCGCTGCTGTTGTCGCTGGCCAAGACCTACGGCGTGCGGATGGCCGCGGTGTTCATGATCTCGTTGGCCACCATCTGGCTCAGGACCGGGCTGATGCGGCGCTGGTTGATCGTTATCACCTACGTCGTCGCCGTAGCCCTCCTGCTGCTCGGTGACCTGAGCATGTGGATCGTGCTCGCCTTTCCGGCGTGGGTGTTCATCGTCAGCGTGCTGGCGCTGGTCCGGTCCGGTGTGATCGACCTGCACCACGACGGCGCCGGGCACTAGCGGCGGGCGTGCCGGCCGTACGGGACCTCGGCGGGTTGGGGGTCCAGCTGGCCGGGCCACCACACCTGCGGCCCGATGATGGTGAACAGCGCCGGGATCACCACGGTGCGCACCAGGAAGGTGTCCAGCAGGATGCCCAGTCCGACGATGATGCCCAGTTGGGTCAGCACGATCAGCGGCAGCACGCCCAGTACGCAGAACACCGCGGCCAGGACGACGCCCGCGCTGGTGATGACGGCGCCGGTCGCCGACACCGCCCGCACGATGCCCTCACGAGTACCGTGGGTGCGCGCTTCTTCCCGCGCGCGCGTCACCAGGAAGATGGTGTAGTCGACGCCGAGTGCGACCAGGAACAGGAACGCGAACAGTGGCGTGCTGTTGTCCAGCGCCGGGAAGCCGACCAGATGCACGCTGACCCAGCCGCCCAGGCCCAGCGCGGCCAGCGCCGAGAGCACCGTGACGGCCACCAGGATCAGCGGCGCGACCACCGCGCGCAGCAGCACGAACAGCACCGCCAGGACCACCGCGAGGATTGCCGGGATCAGCACCAGGCGGTCGCGCACCGCGGCGTCGCGGATGTCCAGGGCCTGCGCGTCGGCGCCCCCGACGACGGCACCCGGGTCGGCGCCATGAGCTGAATTACGCAGTGCTGCAACGATTTCGAATGCCTGGTCAGTGGCCGGTGCGGCGTCGGTGACGACGGTGAACTGCACCAGGCCCGCGTCGGTGCGGCCGGCCTCGGTCACGGACACCACTCCCGGGGTGCCGGCGATCGCCTGCTGCAGCCCCGCGGCCCGCTCGGTGCTGCCGATCACCCGCGTGGGATCGGACAGGCTACCGGGGAAGTGCGCGGCCACGGCGTCGTAGCCGCTGACGGACTCGGCCCGCACCCGGAACTGCTCGGTCTGCGACAGGCCGGTCGGGGTGGCCAGCAGGCCCGTCGCCAGCACCGCCAGCAAGCCGATCGAGGTGGCGGCCACCCACACCGGCCGGGCGGCCACGGCCGTCGCAATGCGGTGCCAGAAGCCGGTGACAACCGGATCCCCGGCAGCGTCGTCGGCCGACTTCGGGATGAACGGCCAGAACAGCCGGACCCCGCACAACGCGAGCAGCGGCGGCAACACCACCAGGGCGAACAACGCCGCCACCACCAGGCCGGTGGCGGCCTGCAGACCGAGGCTGCGGGTGCTCGGGGCGGAGGCGAAGAGCAGCGTCAGCAGGGCCAGCACGACGGTGGCGTTGCTGGCCAGGATTGCCGGCCCGGCCGTGCGGACGGCGGTGTGCAGGGCGGCCCGATGTCGGTCGCCCGCATCGTCGGCCCGACGGGTCAGCTCCTCCCGGTACCGCGAGATCAGCAGCAGCGCGTAATTGGTGCCCGCGCCGAACACCAGGACGCTGGTGATGCCGGCGGTCGACCCGTCGGCGATCAGGCCGGCGGCCGAGGTCACCCGCTCCCCGGCGACGGCGCCCACCCGGTCGGCGAAGGCGATGACCAGCAGCGGCACCAGCCACAGCACCGGCGAACGGTAGGTCAGGATCAGCAGGATCGCCACCACCGACGCGGTGACGGCCAGCAGGGTGACGTTGGCCCCGGAGAAGGCGTTGGCGATGTCGGCCCCGAACGCGGGGCCGCCGGTGATCTGTGCGGTCAGGCCGGCGGGTAGGCCGTCGGTCGCCGTGGTCCGTAGCGACTGCACGGCATCGTTGAGCGCGAACCCGGACAGCCCGGAGTCCAGCGGCGCCGCGGCCAGGGCGGCCTTGCCGTCGTCGGACACCGCCAGCGGGGCGGCCCCCACCCGCTGCCGGGCCGCTTCGCCGGCCGCCTGATCCTCGGGGGTCAGCGCGCCTCCGTCGGCGCGAGTGACCACGAGGATCACCGGGGCCCGGTCGCCGCCCGAGAACCCGGCCGCCAGCTGGGCCGCCCGCGCCGATTCGGCCGAGGCGGGCAGCGACACCGGCGACTGCGAGGCCGAGTCGCTCGCTCCGGCCAGTCCCATCAACGCACCGGCGGCAGCTACCACCAGCAGTACCCACACCCAGGAGCGGCGGGAGGTCACGGCGGCGGAGAATCGGTCCCAGGTCACGCGAACAAGGTACCCACCGTCGGGTTCGGGCGAACTCACCCGCGGTTGAAGGCCGCTTCCTCCAGGTCCAACTCATGGAGCAGGTCCCTGAGCACCTCGTCGTCGATCCGCCCGGCGTCGCGCTCGCCGATCATCGTCTTGCGCTCGGCAGACAGCATAGCCAGCCGCAGCTTGCGGAATGCGTCGCTGGGGCTGGCGCCCAGTTCATCGGACCCGCGGCCGAGTTCCTGCTCCCACGCGCTGTTGCGGCGGCGGTCGTTGGTGTGCCGCAGCACGTCGGCGGCGTGTTCGTAGACGGCGACCGGCAGCCCGGATTCCGTTTGCGCCGTGTGCTTCTTGGCCATCACCTCGTCGAGCTTGGTCTCGGCCGCGTCCGCGGCGCGGGTGCGGGCGCCGACGATGGCCAGTGCGTCGGCCTGGGTGTCGCTGCCGCCGACGCCGAGCCGCCGGATCAGCCACGGCAGGGTCAGACCGTGCAGCAGCAGCGTGCCCACCACCACGACGAAGGTCAGGAACACCACGTACGGTCGGCCCGGGAACGGCGCACCGGACATCGTGGTCAGGGGCACGCCGAACGCCGCGGCCAACGAGACCACCCCGCGCATGCCCGCCCACGAGACGACGAAAGTCTCTGTGGCGGGCGGTCTTCGGGCCAGCGTGTCGCCGCGGCCCGGGATGCGCAGCAGCGCCGACGACGCGAACATCCAGATCACCCGCACCGCCAGCACCGTGACGAACACCGCGGCCGACGACAGCAGCACGACCCGCGGCGGCACCCCACTGAGTTCGCGCAGCACCTGCGGCAGCTGCAGCCCGATGAGCAGGAAGGCCAATGATTCCAGCAGCAGCTGCACACTGCGCCACACGGCGTAGTCCTGCAACCGGGTCGCATAGCCCGCCTCGGTGGATCGCCGGCCCGAGATCAACGCCGCCACCACCACGGCCAGCACGCCTGAACCGTGCACCTCTTCGGCGAGCAGGTAGATGACGAACGGGGCCACCAGCCCGATGGCGCTCTCGGAGAGGTCGTCGTCGAGCCAGGCGCGGACCGCCACGATGGCCCACCCGATCGCTGCGCCGACCGCGACACCGCCCACGACGGCCAGCGCGAACACCGCGGCGGCATGACCCCAGCTCTGCGCCGCCCCGATGGCCGCGGCCAACGCGACCTTGTACGCCGTCAGCGCGGTCGCGTCGTTGAGCAGACTCTCACCGCCGAGCAGCGTCATCATCCGCCGGGGCAGCCCGAGGCGGCGCCCGATGGCCGTGGCGGAGACCGCATCGGGTGGAGCCACGATCGCGCCGAGCACCAGCGCCGCCGGCAGGGTCAGGTCCGGCACCACGTGATAGGCGACGACACCGACGGCGAACGTGGTGGCCAGCGGCAGGCCGACGGCCAGCAGGCCGATGGGCTTGATGTTCTGCCGCAGGGCGACATAGGAACTCTCCAGACCCGCCGACCACAGCAGCGGCGGCAGGATGACGAACAGCACCAGGTCGGGGTCGAGCGTGAAATGCGGGAGGCCGGGGATGAGCCCGAATACCAACCCGGTCAGCACCAGCACCAGCGGCGACGACAGGTTGTAGCGACGGGCGACTGCGGATACCAGCACGGCGACCACCAGCACCGCCAGCAATTCGGCAGACACGTCGACGTACCTCCTATCCTTGGACACCATGCTGCATCACGGAGCTGCCCGGTGAGACGTGCGAGCCGCTGGCGTCAGGACGATCCGATCACGCCCGCGACGCCTGTGGGGTGTGAACATCTGGCCGCGGCGGCCGATACGCCTGAGCCGTCGCCGCAGAGCGACCAGTGCCAGGGCTGCGCCGAATTGGGTGAGAACAATTGGGCGCACCTGCGGATGTGTCTGAGCTGCGGTCGGGTCGGCTGCTGTGATTCCAGTCCGCGCCGGCACGCCACCGGGCATTTCGAGGCGACCGGGCATCCGGTGATGCGTTCGGTCGAACCGGGTGAGCAGTGGCGCTGGTGCTACGTCGACACCGAACTACGGCCGTGAGCGGAGGTGCGGGAGCCGCCGGTCCGGATGACCTGGCCGCCGATGACGGTGCCACCCCGTGGCCGTTCATCGGCGCGTTGGCGGTCGGGCTCGTCACGCTGCTGGGGGTCGGCGCGTTGACGCTGGCGAACCGCGACCGGGACACCGAGACCGACCGGGTGGTGCGCGCCGTGCTGGGCCAGAACGACGCCCTGCAACGCCTGGACTATGCCGACTTCCGCGCCAACACCTGCGCGCGCGATGCGGGCACGGAGGCCCAGGTGCTCGACCGGCAACGCACTTCGGTGGCGGCCAAGGGTGGGCGCTACGTCGGCAACGTGACCGACGTGTCGATGAGCGGCGACACGGCCAGCGCGACCGTCACGTACTACTTCGAGCGCAATCGGGATGACAAGACCGACGTTCGGACCGCCCTCGTCCGGGAGGACGGCGCGTGGCGGGTCTGCACGGCCGGACCCAGCTGATCCCGGCTGAACCGGGCCCATCCCCGCCCGTATGGGAAACTCGGATCCGTGAGCTATGCCGGTGACATCACGCCCGAGCAGGCGTGGACGATGCTCGAGGAACACCCCGACGCGGTCCTCGTCGACTGTCGTACCGACGCCGAATGGCGCTTCGTCGGCGTGGCGGACATCTCCGCACTCGGGCGCGACGTCGTGTACGTCGAATGGAACCGCGGCGACGGTTCCCACAACGACGGTTTCGTCGATGACCTGATCGCGAGCGGCGTGACCCCGGGGGATCGCCCGGTGATCTTCCTGTGCCGGTCCGGCAACCGCTCCATCGGGGCCGCCGAGTCGGCGACCGCCGCCGGCATCGCGCCGTCCTACAACATGCTCGACGGGTTCGAGGGCAACCTCGACGACCGCCGGCACCGCGGCGGCACCGGCTGGAAAGCGGTCGGACTTCCCTGGGTGCAGTCATGAGCGACCCGTCCGAATCCTTCCGGTCGGTTCCCTCTGTGCGCATTCCGGCGCCGCTGCCCGACGGCGTGAGCCCGGCCACCATCGGCGTTCGCGGCGGCCTGCTGCGCTCGGGATTCGAAGAGACCGCCGAGGCGATGTACCTGACGTCGGGCTATGTCTACGAGTCGGCGGCAGCGGCCGAGCAGGCGTTCACCGGCGAGATCGACCGCTATGTCTACTCTCGCTACGGCAATCCGACCATCTCGATGTTCGAGGAGCGGCTGCGGCTGATCGAGGGCGCGCCCGCCTGCTTCGCCACCGCCACCGGAATGGCTGCGGTGTTCACCTCGCTGGGCGCGCTGCTCGGGGCGGGTGACCGGTTGGTCGCCGCGCGCAGTCTGTTCGGGTCGTGCTTCGTGGTGTGCAACGAGATCCTGCCCCGCTGGGGTGTCGAGACCGTGTTCGTCGACGGCGACGACCTGCAGCAGTGGGAGGAAGCGCTCTCCGTCCCCACCCAGGCGGTGTTCTTCGAGACCCCGTCCAACCCGATGCAGACGTTGGTCGACGTCGCGGCGGTGAGCGAACTCGCGCACGGCGCCGGGGCAAAGGTCGTCCTGGACAACGTGTTTGCCACACCGCTGATGCAGCGGGGCATGGAGCTGGGTGCCGACGTCGTGGTCTATTCCGGCACCAAGCACATCGACGGGCAGGGCCGGGTGCTGGGCGGCGCGATCCTCGGCGACCGGGAGTACATCGACGGTCAGGTGCAGACGCTGATGCGGCACACCGGTCCGGCGATCAGTGCGTTCAATGCCTGGGTGATGCTCAAAGGTCTGGAGACACTTGCTGTTCGGGTCGATTACAGCTCCCGGTCGGCACTGCGGGTCGCGGAGTTCCTGGAGGGCCATCCGGCGGTCCGGTGGGTGCGCTATCCGTACCTGCCCTCCCATCCACAGTACGAGCTGGCGCGCCGCCAGATGTCCGGCGGCGGGACGGTCGTCACGCTGGAACTGGACGCGCCGGACGGTCAGGGCAAGCAGCGGGCGTTCGAGTTGCTGGACAAGCTGCAGATCATCGACATCTCCAACAACCTCGGCGACGCCAAGAGCCTGATCACCCATCCGGCGACCACCACGCACCGTGCGATGGGCCCGGAGGGCCGGGCCGCGATCGGTCTGGGCGACGGCGTGGTCCGCATCTCGGTCGGGCTCGAGGGCACCGACGACCTGATCGCCGATCTGGACCAGGCCCTGGCGAATTAACCGTTGGATCGACGGGTTTTCGCGTTATAGTCGCGGCGTGACCAGCGGTGGGGCGCTGAGGGGGCGGGACGACGAACTGGCTGCGCTGCGGCGTGCGCTGGGCGGTGCGGGCAACTATGCCGGGGTGGTGATCGCGGGCCCGGCGGGCGTGGGTAAGACGCGCCTGGCGCGGGAGCTGATGGGTACGGCCCCGGGGGGTACCCGGACCAACTGGATCAGCGGAACCGCATCGGCGCGGCCAATACCGTTGGGCGCATTCTCGATAACCCTCGGCGATGCCGCCGCCGAGCCGGCCCCCAGCGTCCGGCGGGTCATCAATGCGCTTGTGGCGCAACAACGTCAGGGCCGGGTCGTGATCGGCGTCGACGACGCGCATCTGCTCGACGGCTTCTCGGCGCACGTCGTGCACCAGTTGGCACAGACCCGGGAGGCCCGGCTGGTGGTGACGGTGCGCACCGGGGCCGGCGAACCCGACGCCGTCACCGCGCTGTGGAAGGACAAGCTGCTCTACCGGCTGGACCTCGAGCCGTTGTCGGCGGCGGCAACCCGCGCGGTCGTCGAGCAGATCCTGGAGGGCCCCGTCGATGCCCAGAGTGCCCAGCGGTTCTGGCGGCTGACCCGCGGCAACGCCCTGTTCATCCAGCAGCTCGTCAAGGATCAGGTGTCCGCCGGTCGGATCCGTCGCGTCGCCGGGGTGTGGCTGTGGGACGGGGACGTCGCGGTGTCCCAGAGCATGAGCGACCTGGTGGGCAACCGGCTCGATCAGCTGCCACCCGAACAGGCGTTGATGCTGGACGCCCTGTCCCTGTGCGAGCCGCTGGACCTCGACGTGCTGCTCGAACTCGTTTCGGGGGAGGACCTGGAGACCGCCGAGCAGTTGAACCTGGTGCGCGTCGAGCGCACCGGACGCCAGCTGCTGGCCCGGTTCGCCCATCCGCTCTTCGGTGAACTGCGCCGCTCGGCGGCCGGGGAGATGTACCGCTCGAAGCTGCGTGGGCGGCTTTCCACGCTCCTGGCCAAGCACGCCCCGCCCGGTGACGCCGATCCCCAGCGGACCGTGGTGCGGGCGCAATTGGCGCTCGATTCGGATCTGCCGCCGGACCCGCAGCTGTTCCTCGACGCCGGTGAGCATGCGATGCGGATGCTCGACGTCGAACTGGCCGAACGCTTCGCCGAGGCCGCCGCCTCCGCCGACCCGGCCGCGGCCGCCCCGCTGCAGGCGCACTGCATCCTGGCCACCCGCGGTGGCGAGGAGGCCGACCAGTTCCTGGCCAACCTGCGGCCCGCCGATGACGCCGAGCGCCGGGTCTGGGCGCTGATGCGCGCGGTCAACATGATCTGGGTGCTCGCCCGGCCGGCCGACGCGGCGGCGATCCTGGCGGAGCTGGCCGCCCTGGGTGGGACGGAGGACGAGAACGGCGCCGAACGCGCGGGTCGGATGGCCGTCGAGGCATGTGTGGACGCCATCGGCGCGCGTTGCGCCGATTCGGAGGAAAAAGCCAGGGCGGCAATAGATTCCGGTGAACTTTCGGATCTCAACGCGTTCATGGCCGCGCTGGCGCTGGTGATGTCGGCCGGCGCCCTCGGGCATGCCGCCGACGTGATTCCGGTGGCGCACGAGGCGATCGAGCGCGCTGCCGGCTCCTATGAGACCGCCCCGATGCGGTTCTGGTTCGGCGGGGTCTATCTGCGGGCGTGCCGGCTCAACGGGCTCCTCGACGAGTGCCAGCGGGCCACCGAGGTGCTCTCGGAGTTGGCCCGCGACGCACCCGGTCGTCCGTACGCGAACCTGATCTTCCTGCGGGGTCATGCCGCGCTGCTGCGCGGTGAACTACGGGAGGCCGCGCGACTGCTGCGCGAGGCACTGGCCGCGGCCGAACAGCACGGCGCCGCGACCCTGCGACCGGCGTGTTACTTCGCGCTGACGGAGGTGCACGCCAAACTCGGCGAGGCCGATGCCGCGGCCGAGATGCTGGCCAACGCGCGCGCCGTGGTGCCGGCCGAGTACCTGTTCATGCAGTCGGCCTTCGCGCTGGCAACCGGTTGGGCGCAGGCCGCTGCGGGACAGCTGACCGATGCCGTCGACACGGTGCTGGCCGAGGCGGCGGTGGCCCGGGAGCGCGGCCAGCCCACCCACGAGCTGGCGTGCCTGCAGGCCGCTACGCAGTGGGACTGCGGTGAACGGATCGCCGAGGTGGCCGCCCGGGCCGGTGAGCTGGCCGGGGAGATCGACATTCCGCTGGCCGGAACGGTTGCCGCATATGCGGATTCACTGAGCCGCGGCGACGGCGAAGCGCTCCTGGAAGTCGTCGAGGCCTATCGGAACAGTGGTGACCGCTGCACGGCGGCCGACGCCGCGGCGCAGGCGGCGGTGGCGCTGACCGCCGCACAGTCGCGCAGCCGCGGTCTGTACGCCGCGTCGATCGCCGCTCAGTTGGCCGCCGAGTGCGGTGGGCTGTGCACACCGGCCACCCGCAGTCCGGTGTCGCCGACCCCGTTGACCGGGCGGCAGCGGGAGGTGGCCGAGTTGGTGGCCGCCGGTCTGTCCAACAAGCAGATCGCGGACCGGCTGGTTACTTCGGTGCGCACCGTCGAGGGCCACCTGTACCGCGCCTGTCAGCGGGTGGGCGCATCGTCCCGGGAGGACCTGGCGGCGATCATGCGGGCCGGCGCCGCGGGGGCCGGCTAATCCTCCTGGACGCCGGTGGATGACTGGGCGCGTTTCTCGTAGGCGGCCCGCGCCGACGTGTCGACACTGAGGAACACGGTGTCGTTGCCCAGCTTGTGCGAGAGCCAGCGGCGACCGCGCGGTGGCAGCAACTGCGAGAGGATGCTGATGGGGCGCAGCGGGCCCGGCACCGACACCGCGGTGGTGGGCTTGTCCAGGATCTTGACGACGGCCGCCGCGATCTCTTTGGGCTGCAACGGCTTTCGAGCCCCAGTGGCATCGGTTCCGGAAATCAGCTCGGTGTTGGTGAACGTCGGCATCACCACGCTGACGTCGACGCCGTGCGGCGCGAATTCGTCCGACAGTGCGGTGGAGAGGCCGACGACGGCGAATTTCGTTCCCGCATAGAGGGCTTGGCCGGGCACCGCCAGCACCCCGGCCACCGACGAGATGTTCACGATGTGGCCCGAACGCCGCTTCGTCATCTCCGGCAGCACCAGCCGGCAGCCGTTGAGCACGCCGTAGAAGTTGACCTCGATCGCCGAGCGGATGGCCTGCTCGGAGTGTTCCAGGAACGGCCCGACGGGCATCACTCCCGCGTTGTTGATCAGCACGTCGATCCGGCCGCCGCCATCGGCGCGGGCCTTGTCGAGGAACACCGCGAACGATTCGGCATCGGTGACGTCCAGTGGGTAACCGCTGATCTGGCCGGCCCGGTTCAGATCGGTGACGCAGGCCTCCAGTGCGCTGACGTCACGGTCCCCGACGACCACCCGCGCGCCGCGGGCCAGCAGTGCTTCGGCGGTGGCCCGGCCGATGCCGCGGGCCGCCCCGGTGATGACGACGACCTTGCCCCTGATCCGGTCCATGCCAGCGAACTTTACACGTGTCAAATCAGTGTGCGTGCGCGGCGATCGCCTGATCGGTCAGCTCGCGGATCGGACCCCGCCACACGTCGCCGTGACCGGGCACCAGCACCGTCGTCTCCAGCATCGCCAGCGCGCCCAGGCTGCGCACACAGCGTTCCTCGTCGTGGTTGAACACCCGGTGCAACAGCTGCGGTCCGCGCCGCGGCGAGGTGGGATGGCCGGTCACCAGGGCGTCGCCGCTGATCAGTACGCCGTCCACGAGGTACGAGCAGTGCCCGCCGGTGTGCCCGGGAGTGGGGATGGCGATCGGGTTGCCCGGCAGCGTGGCGGCGACGTCGGCGGTCAGCGGCTGCGCGGTGGGGATTCCGGCTTTCACGAAGGCGCCCTTGCGTGCGATCTCGGCCGACCACCGCACCCAGCGTGGCTGCCAGGCGTGCGCGGCCACGGCCAGCGGCGAGGCCTGCTCGAGGTAGGTGCGTTTGGCGTGCCCGACCTCGTCGGCGTGGCAGTACACCGGCGTGCGGTGTTCGGCGGCGAACCAGATGGCGGCGCCGAAATGGTCGATGTGGGCGTGCGTCAACAGAATTGAGTGCACGTCACCGGGTCCGACGCCCAGTTGCGCGAGGGTGGCCAGCACCTCGGCGCGTTGACCGGGGAAGCCGGCGTCGATCAACAGGACCCCGTCCCCGTCGATCACCACCGTCCAGTTCACCAGGTCGGTCCTGGCGATGTGCACGACATCGGTGACCTGGACCAGCTCACCCCCGGCAGCTGCCATTCCGCAATCCTAGGACCGGAGGGTAGAAAAGGAGAGTGGCTGAACTCAAACCTGGACTGAAACTGGGATACAAGGCGTCAGCGGAGCAATTCGCGCCGCGGGAACTCGTCGAACTGGCCGTCGCGGCCGAGGCCCACGGCATGGACAGTGCGACCGTCAGCGACCACTTCCAGCCGTGGCGGCACAACGGTGGGCACGCGCCGTTCTCGCTGGCGTGGATGACCGCGGTGGGCGAGCGCACCGAGCACCTGATCCTGGGCACCTCGGTGCTGACCCCGACCTTCCGGTACAACCCCGCCGTGGTGGCGCAGGCCTTCGCGACCATGGCCTGCCTGTATCCCGAGCGGGTGTTCCTCGGTGTGGGCACCGGCGAGGCCCTCAATGAGATCGCCACCGGCTACACCGGCGAATGGCCGGAATTCAAGGAACGCTTCGCGCGGCTGCGCGAGTCGGTGCGCCTGATGCGGGAACTGTGGCGCGGCGACCGGGTCGACTTCGACGGCGACTACTACACGCTGAAGGGTGCCTCGATCTACGACGTCCCCGACGGCGGGGTGCCGATCTACATCGCCGCGGGCGGACCGGCGGTGGCCAAGTATGCCGGCCGTGCGGGCGACGGGTTCATCTGCACCTCGGGCAAGGGTGAGGAACTGTACAAGGACAAGCTCATGCCGGCCGTTCGCGAGGGCGCCGCGGCCGCCGAGCGCAGTGTCGACGACATCGACAAGATGATCGAGATCAAGATCTCCTATGACACCGATCCCGAACGGGCACTGGAGAATACGCGGTTCTGGGCGCCGCTGTCGCTGACCGCCGAGCAGAAGCACTCCATCGACGACCCGATCGAGATGGAGAAGGCTGCCGACGCGCTGCCCATCGAGCAGGTGGCCAAGCGCTGGATCGTGGCCTCGGATCCCGACGAGGCTGTCGAGAAGGTCGGCGAGTACGTCGGATATGGCTTGAACCACTTGGTGTTCCACGCTCCCGGCCACGATCAGCGCCGGTTCCTGGAACTCTTCCAGCGGGACCTGGAGCCGCGGTTGCGGAAGTTGGGCTGACCCGGACCTCAGAGGTCCAGGACCAACCTGCCGCCCTCGGATCGGGCCCGGGAGACGCACACCAGCACCTGACCGAGCGCGCGCTGCCGCTCGGTCAGGATGTGGTCGCGGTGCTCGATGTCGCCGCCGATCACTCGCTGCACGCACGTGCCACAGAAGCCCTGCTGGCAGGAATAGCCGACGTCGGGCCGCACCGCGCGCAACGCGGCGAGCGCGCTCTGATCGGCGGCGACGGGAACGACCGTCGCGGTCGTGGCCAGTTCCAGCTCGAACGGCAGTCCGCCGGCCACCGGTGGCGGCGAGAACCGTTCGGCATGGAACTCCACCTCGGGGCCGATGTGCCGGCGGAGCATCTCGATCATCGGCGGTGGGCCGCACACGTACACCGCGGTGCGCTCGTCGACGCCGCACAGCAGGTCGAGTGTCGACGGTAGGCCGTGCTCGTCGTCGGTGCGCACGGTCACCCGGTCACCGAACGCCAGCAACTCGTCCACGAACGGCAGGCTCTGCCGGTGCCGGCCGGTGTAGCACAGCGACCACGGGACACCCAGCCGATCGGCGAGGTGAACCATCGGCAGGATCGGGGTGATGCCGATGCCGCCCGCGACGAAATGGACTGCCGCTGCCCTGGACCCGGATCCCGGCACCGGCATCATGAACCCGTTGCGTGGGGCACTGATCAGGATCTGGTCGCCCGCGGCCAGCGCGTGCACCTCGGCCGACGCCCCGTCGCCCGGGATCAACCGGACCGCGATCCGGTACTCCCGGTCCTGCCGCGGATCACCGCACAGCGAGTACTGCCGGGTTCGCCCGGACCGGAGTTCGACGTCGATATGGGCGCCCGGATGCCACCGGGGCAGCGGCGCACCGTCGGTCGCGGCGAGCGTGAGCGCAACCACGTCGTTGTCGACCGCCACCAACCGGCGCTGCGCGACGGTCACCGGCGTGCGGTTGACGATGTGCGGGCGTGGGGGCGGCTCGGCGTCGCCGCCCAGCCGGGACACCACCGAGACGAAGTGCGACACCGCCGTTCCGGCGAGGCGAATCAGAAGGTCGGGCCCGGACCGGTACAGCCCGGGGGGCGGTTCACCGGTGTAGGGCCTGAGTAACTCTCGCGCGCGTCGCCGCGGGTCAGGCATGGGCCGCGCGCGCCGCGGGCGAGGTGGCCAGGTACGCCACCGCCTGCGCCGTGTCTCCCTCGGTGGCCGGGTTGTAGTCGCGCTCGAACATGCGCGCGGCGGCGCGCAGGATCATGCCGCCCGTCAAGATGGACCCGCGCTCGCCCGAACGGTGCAGCTTCCACAGCAGGCGGAGGTACCCCGTGTTGGGCAGCGTCGGATCCGCGTTGACCAGGAACTTGGTCCCGCGCAGCACGATGCCCACCAGCGCGACGGTCACCGCGACGGTCGCGAAGACCTGGGCGAGGTAGTCCATGTCGAAGTACTTGGCGACGTTGTAGGAGACGTGGCGGTGTTCCACTTCCTCGGCCCCGTGCCAGCGGTAGAGGTCGGCCAGCGTGGGATCCACGGACATCTCGTCCCAGGAATTGTTGAGCACCCAGTTTCCGAGGACACCCGTGAAGTGCTCCGCCGCGCACAGCGCATGGGTGCCGGAGGCCAGCACCTTGCGCCGGTTGTGCGGCTCGACCTTCGCGATCCGCTGGTCGTACTGACCGGCGATCCAGTCGAGCTGCCGCTCGAAGGGCCCCGGGTCGATCCCGTGCTGGCGCAGGTAGTCCACCAGCACCCGGTCGTGTGTCCTGGCGTGCACGGATTCCTGGCCGATGAATCCGATCATCTCCTCGCGGAGGTGGTCGTCGCGGACATACTCCAGCGCGTCGGACAGCAGCTTGCTGAACCACCGCTCGGCGGCCGGCAGGAACAGGTTCAACGCGGTCACCGCGTGCGATCCGTAAGGGTCACCGGGGATCCAGTGCAGTGGCGCACCGGCGAGGTCGAAGTGCACATTGCGCGGATGTAATGCCAGTTCGTCGGGGGCGAACCAGTTGTCGGTGCCGATGCCGGCCGGAGTTTGTTCCATCACCACGCTCGATCTCTTTTCCGAGTGTTGCATACCTGTACCCGTTCTGGACGGTGTGCCACGCCTCCGGTCGGCACGAGATGACGGTGCCCCGTTCGATCGGCCGGCACGGGCCCCGATCCGCCCCCGCCGCCCTAAACTGTAGCCGTGCCGGACGACGGACATCTCGCCACGACCATCTACATCGCCTCCCCCGAGGGCGACACCGGGAAATCGACCATTGCGCTCGGCATCCTGCACCGGCTGACCGCCATGGTGGCCCGCGTCGGGGTGTTCCGGCCGATCACCCGGCTCGGCGAACGGCGCGACTACATCCTCGAGATGTTGCTGGCGCATTCGACCGCCGGGTTGCCCTACGAGGAGTGCGTGGGCGTCGACTACCAGCGACTGCACGAGGACCCCGACGGCGCCATCGCCGATATCGTCGCCCGGTTCCACCGGATGGCCGCACAATGCGATGCGGTGCTCGTCGTCGGCAGCGACTACACCGACGTCGCCAGCCCCGCCGAGTTCAGCTACAACGCGCGGATCGCCGCGAATCTCGGCGCCCCGGTCATGCTCGTCATCTCTGGGCGCGATCAGCAGCGCCGCGCCGAGCAGCTCGGCACCACGACCGCGCCGCCGCGATCGTCGCCAACCGCTGTGCTCCGGAACAGCTGCCGGCGGTGGCCGCCGAGCTGTCCCGGCTGACGCCGAAATCCTATGTGCTGCCCGAAGAACCGTTCCTCGTCGCGCCTTCGGTCGGTGATCTGCAGCGGGCCGTCGGGGGAACGCTGATCAAGGGTGACGAAGCGCTGCTCGGCCGCGAAGCGATCGGTGTACTGGTCGCCGGCATGACGGCCGAGCACGTGCTCGAGCGGCTGCGCGAGGGCATGGCGGTGATCACCCCGGGTGATCGTTCCGACGTGGTGCTCGCCGTCATGGGTGCCCATGCGGCGGAGAACTTCCCGTCCTTGTCGACGGTGATCCTCAACGGTGGGCTACCGCTGCATCCGTCGATCGCGGCCCTGGTCGACGGCCTGGGCCTACGGCTGCCCATCATCGCCACCGACCTGGGCACCTTCGAGACGGCCAGCGCGGCCGCCGCCGCCCGCGGGCGGGTGACCGTGAACTCCCAGCGCAAGATCGACACCTCGCTGGAGCTGATGGAACGCCACGTGGACGTCTGCGAACTGGTCGCCGCGCTGTCGCTGCCGATCCCGACGGTCACCACCCCGCAGATGTTCGAGTTCCAGCTGTTGGAGCGGGCCCGGGCCGACCGCAAGCGAATCGTGTTGCCCGAGGGTGACGACGACCGCATCCTCGAGGCCGCCGGGCGGCTGCTGCGCCGCGAGGTGGCGGACCTGACCATCCTGGGCGACGAGGCCGCCATCCGGGCGCGGGCCGCCGAACTGGGCGTCGACCTGGCCGCGGCGACCGTGCTCAACCCGCGCACGTCCGACTTGTGCGACCGGTTCGCCGAGCAGTACGCCGAGATGCGCAAGAAGAAGGGCATCACTGTCGAGCAGGCCCGCGAGATCATCCATGACGTCTCGTATTTCGGCACCATGCTGGTGCACAACGACATCGTCGACGGCATGGTGTCGGGTGCGGCGCACACCACCGCGCACACGGTGCGCCCGGCGTTCGAGATCATTCGCACCCGGCCCGACGTGTCGACGGTGTCCAGCATCTTCCTGATGTGCCTGGCCGATCGCGTGCTGGCCTACGGCGACTGCGCGATCGTCCCGGATCCCACCTCCGAACAACTGGCCGACATCGCGATCAGTTCGGCGCGTACCGCCGCGCAGTTCGGCATCGAACCGCGGGTGGCGCTGCTGTCCTATTCGACCGGCAGTTCGGGCAGCGGCGCCGATGTCGACAAGGTCCGGGCCGCAACCGATCTGGTCCGGCAGCGGGATCCCGCGCTGTTGGTGGAGGGCCCGATCCAGTACGACGCCGCGGTCGAGCCATCCGTCGCGGTCACCAAGATGCCCGATTCGCCGGTGGCCGGCCGGGCCACCGTGCTGATCTTCCCCGACCTCAATACCGGTAACAACACCTACAAGGCGGTCCAACGCAGCGCCGGGGCGATCGCGATCGGCCCCGTGCTCCAGGGCCTGAACAAGCCGGTGAACGACCTGTCCCGGGGAGCGCTGGTGGCCGATATCGTCAACACGGTGGCCATCACGGCGATCCAGGCCCAGGAGGACTGAGCAGTGCAACGTACGGTCCTGGTGCTCAACTCGGGTTCCTCGTCGCTGAAATACAGCATGGTGCAACCGGATCCGGGGATCTCGGTGGCGCACGGCATCGTCGAGAAGATCGGCAGCGATCACGCGCTGGCAACGCTGGAGTTCGGCGGGCTCAAGATCGGCCGGGAGCGCCGGATCGCCGACCACGACGACGCGCTGCGCCTCACCTTCGAGATGTTCGCCGAGGCGGGTGGCCACCTCGAGACGCTGGGTCTGGTGGCGGTCGGGCACCGGGTGGTGCACGGCGGGCGCGAGTTCTACCGTCCGACGGTCATCGACGATGCGCTGATCGCGCGGTTGAACGAACTGGCTCCCCTTGCGCCCCTGCACAATCCGCCCGGCGTCCTTGGGATCGAAGTGGCGCGCCGGATCCTGCCCGATCTGCCGCACATCGCGGTGTTCGACACGGCGTTCTTCCACGATCTGCCGGCGGCGGCCGCCACCTATGCGATCGACCGCGAGACCGCCGAAGCGTGGGGGGTGCGCCGCTACGGCTTCCACGGCACCTCGCACCAGTACGTCAGCGAGCAGGCCGCCGAATTCCTGGGCGCCGATCCCGCCGGCATCAGCCAGATCGTGCTGCACCTGGGCAACGGCGCATCGGCCTCGGCCATCGTCGGCGGGCGCCCCGTCGACACCTCCATGGGAATGACCCCGATGGAGGGCCTGGTGATGGGAACGCGCAGCGGTGACGTCGACCCCGGGATCATCTTCTACCTGGCGCGGACGGCCGGCATGGCCACCGAGGACATCGAGAACATGCTGAACCGTCGCTCCGGCGTGTTCGGCCTGGCCGGCCACAACGACTTCCGGGAATTGCACAAGCTGATCGAAACTGGCTCCGAAACCGAAAGGCGTGCAGCACGACTCGGTTACGACGTGTACATCCACCGGCTGCGCAAGTACATCGGCGCGTACCTGGCGGTGCTGGGCAATACTGATGTCATCTCGTTCACCGCCGGGGTGGGCGAGAACGACGCGACCGTGCGCCGTGATGCGCTCACCGGGCTGGCACCGCTGGGGATCGAGCTCGACGAGCACCTCAACGAGAGTCCGGGCAAGGGGCCGCGGGTGATCTCCGCCGAGAATTCGCCGATCACCGTGCTGGTGATTCCGACCAACGAGGAGCTGGCGATCGCCCGGGCGTGCGTGGACGTGCTGGGGGACCAGCCGAGCGACTAGCCCGGCAGCCGGCGGTCGAGCAGCAGTCCCGTCAGCGCCGCTGCGAATAGTACGACGGTGCCCAACGCGATCCACGCGGTGCTGGCATCCCCGGGAACGGTCTGATAGCCCAGTTCGTCCTGCAGGGTCGCATAGGCATGGTCCAGTTGGCCGAGGTTGTCGGCGTGCATCAGGTCGCCGCCGGTGATCTCGGCGACGTGGCGCAACGTGTCGTCGTCCACCGGCACGGCGACATGCTGTCCGTCGACATCGACATAACCGTCGGGAGTGCCGAACGAGATGGTCGAGATGACTACGCCTTGCTCCTTCGCCGATTCCGCGGCGGTGAACGCGCCGCGCGGATCGTCCGGGTGGGTCGGCACGGTCTCCTTGCCGTCGGACTCCAGCACGATCCGGGCCGGCGGCGGACCGTCGCCGCCACCGATCACGCCTTCGACGGTGGCGATCTGTTGCAGCGCGGTCAGAATGCCCTCACCCGTCGCGGTCCGCTCGGCGACCTGGAGCTTGTCGATCGCCGCCCTGGTCCTCGCGCGGTCGGTGGTCGGCGGGACCAGGACCGAGGCGGTCCCGGCGAATGCGACCAGACCGAGGTTGATGCCCGGGGTGAGCTCGTCGGCGAACCGCTTGCCCGCGTCCTTGGCGGCGGCCAGTCGGCTTGGGCCGACATCGGTCGCGGCCATGGATTCGGAGACGTCGATCACCAGCATCACCACGGCCCGGTTCTGCGGGATCCGCTGTGCGTAGGTGGGGCCGGCCAGCGCCAGGGTGAGCAGCGCAACCGCGCCGACGAGCAGTATCGCGGGCAGATGCCGGACGAACTGGCGGCCCCGGGGCGGAGCGACGGAAGCCAGCAGGTCCATGTTGGCGAACCGCAGGACATGACGGCGACGGCACAGCTGGGTGGCGACATATCCACCGAGCGCGGCGAGCGCGACGAGTGCGTACAGGAAGTACCAGCCGTGCTGGAAGCCGGTCAGCGAGAGCGGTCCGAGTACGGGCAGGTTCACACGGCCGCACGGTAGTCCGCACGCCTGCGAGTGGGCCCCGGCCTTCCTGGGAGGTTCCCGCTCCCACGGATCTGCCAGGTTCGGGGCCTACGATTTCCGGCCATGGGCGATCCGGCCGCGGTGCCGCTGACGCTGCCCGCCGCTGCGGGCTCCTGGACCGTGGACGTGCTGGCGCTGATCGTGATCGGCGCGGTGGGCGGCGGGTACTACCGCCGGTCCCGCCGGAGCGACGTCGGGCCGGCCTGGTGTTTCTACACCGGGCTGACGATGTGGGCGCTGACCGTGTGCAGTGCCATCGGTGTGTATGCACCGGTGCTGTTCTGGGTACGGGCGCTGCAGGTGTTGCTGCTGCTCTACGTCGTGCCGTTCTTCCTGGCGGCCGGCCGCCCGGTGGCCACGTTCGGGCTCGGCGCCGTGGTGACCGGCAGGGCTGCGCGGATCCTGTTGTCCCCGTTGACCACATCACTGGCGATGCTGGCCGCGCCCTGGCTGCTCTATCTCACCCCGTGGTACATCGCGTCGATGGGCGGCGTCACCGGGGCCGCCACGCGGCTGTTGTTGGTGGTCGTCGGATTTGGCTACTTCTACGCGCGGCTGCAGGCTGACCCGGTCCCGCGGCGGTACTCCCCGCTGCTGTCCATCGGGATCAGCATCGCCGAGGGGCTGGGCGACGGGATCCTCGGCATCGTGCTGTGGCTGGGTCCGCTGATCGCACAGGACTACTACACCGGACTCGGCCGGACGTGGGGGCCGAGTCTGCGCACCGACCAGTCGGTGGGCGCCGGTATCTTGTGGATCCTCGGCGACGTGCTGGCCCTGCCCTTCCTGCTGGTGCTGTTCCGCAGTCTGCGCACGCACGAATCCGCGCGCGCCGAGGAGGTGGACGCCGCGATGGACGCCCGGGCGGATGCCGAACCCGCAACGACCGGACTGTGGTGGGAATCCGACCCCGAATTGCGTGAGCGGTTCCGGCGTTAGGTCAGAAGGTGCTCATCGGGCGGACCGTGTTGGCCATGTCGACCAACGCATACCGGTGCGCCTGGGTCGGGGCGATCCGGGCCAGGTCCCGCAGCGAGGTCTCGACGCCGAGCTGCAACCCGTGCTGGGTGAACGGGAACCCCAGGATGTGATTGCCCGACGCTTCGTGATCGGCGATCCAGTCCAGTGCGGTGCCGAGCACCAGGGCGCGCAGTTGCAGCACCCGCGGCTCGTTGCTGGGTAGGGCCTCCACCCGGCGGGCCGCCTCGCGGAGCTGGTCCTCGGTCACCTCGCTGATCGACCGGCCGGAGAGCAGGGTCACCGCGCTGGTCAGCCGGGCGGTGGTGAAATGCCGCGAGGACGCCGGCACTTCGTCCAGGGTGCGTACCGCGGCCTCCCGCTCGCCGAGCGCGGACTGCGCGCGCGCCAACCCGAAGGCCGCCGAGATAGCACCGTTGTCGGTGTGCCAGACCGTGCGGTAGAACGGCTCCTCGGCGGTGCTGCTGGCCAGCTCGGCGGTGGCCGCCAGGGCCAGCTTGGGCGCCAGCTCGCCGGGCAGGTGATCGAGCACCTCAGTGAAATGCTTTGTGGCCGAGTCGAAATCGGCGTTCAGTAAATCGGAGACCGCCCGGAACCAGATCAGTCGCCAGCGCCAGCCGACCCGTTCGGCCAGGTCGTCGAGCTTGCGGGTGGCCTTGGCGACATCGCCGAGGTCCAGCAGCGCACGGACCTCCATCAGCGGCAGTTCGACCGACTCGCTGAGATCCTCGCCCTCGGAATCCAGGGTTCCGTGCCGGGCGGCCCGCAGCGAGTCCAGCGTCTGGATCGGCTGGGAGAGAACGATCGCGCTGAGCACATTCGCGCCGACGTCACCTGCGTCGACCAACGGCACCGGCAGTGCGCCGACGATCTCGGCCGCGGTCAGCTTCTCCGAGTGCGGGCGGCCGTCGAGGTACACGTCGGTGTGCGCGACCAGCAGATCGACGCCGAATATCGAACGCGCCCTGCTGAATACGGTGGACAGGCCCGGCCGCGGGGTGTCGGTGTCCTGCGACACCACCTCCCGGAGCACGCCGAGCAACTGGCCCGACATCTCGTCGGCCGTGCGGAACCGCCGGCGCGGATCGGGGTCGATCGCGCGCCGCACCAGCCGCCCGAAACTGTCGTACTGGCGCAGCACGGGGTCGTCGTCGGGCAGGCCGTCGACGTAGCGGCCCTTATGGGTGCGTAGTCTGAGGGTCAGCGCGGCGAGCGTGCGACCGACCGTGTAGATATCGGTGGCCACCGTGGGGCCGGTGCGGACGATCTCCGGCGCCTGGTAACCCGGTGTGCCGTAGAGATATCCGAATGAGTTGATCCTGGACACCGCGCCGAGGTCGATGAGCTTGAGCTGTTCCTCGGTGAGCATGATGTTGTCGGGCTTGAGGTCGTTGTAGCACAGGCCGATGGAATGCAGGTAGCCCAGCGCCGGCAGGATCTCCAGCATGTAGGCGATCGCCTGCGCCACCGGAAGACGTTGATTGCCATCCTGTTTGAGCGATGTACCGCCGACGTACTCCATCACGATGTAGCCGACCGGCTCGCCGTGGGAGTCGGGGTGCTCGACGAAGTTGAAGATCTTGACGATCGACGGGTGGGCGACCTCGGCGAGGAACTGACGCTCGGCCATCGCGATCGCCTGCGCCTCGGCGTCGCCGGAATGCACCAGGCCCTTGAGCACCACCGGCCGCTCGTTCACGTTGTGGTCGACCGCCAGGTAGATCCAGCCCAGGCCGCCGTGGGCGACGCAGCCCTTGATCTCGTACTGGTCGGCCACCATGTCGCCGGGGCCCAGCTGCGGCAGGAACGAGTAGGCGCTGCTGCAGTACGGGCACCAGCCCTCCGACAAAGCCGCGCCGTCGGTGCTGGAGCGGCCCACCGGTTTCCCGCAGTTCCAGCAGAACCTCTTCGATTCGGCCACAACGGGATTGGTCATCAGGGCGGTCAACGGGTCGATCTCGGGCACCCGGGGGATCTCGACCAGTCCGCCGCCGAGCCGACGGGCCGGCGAGACGGCCCGGGTGACCGCGGTGGCGCGGTCCTCGGCCTCGGTGCCCAGGCTGGGCAGCGAGATCCCGTCGTCGTCGTCGAACGACGGCCGGTACACCGCCTGGGTGGCCATCGGCCGCATGGTGGACGCGGTGTCGAACTCGACCTCGGCGGGCTGGGTGCCGGGATCGCCGTCCTCGACGGGGTGCTCGGGTCGCGTGGGTTCGGTCATGCCTGGTCCGAATACCGTGCGATCGGTGCCGCCGGCACCGGCCCCAGAACGGATAACCACTTGCGGTACAACGCACTCCAGGTCCCGTCGGCGCGGATGCGGGCCAGCGTGCCGTTGACGAATCGGACCAGGCCGGTGTTGGTCAGGTTGACGCCTATGCCGTAGGGCTCCTGGCTCATGGTCGGACCCACGATGTGCAGGTACGGATCCTGGGACACCAGCCCGGCCAGGATCGTGTCATCGGTGGAGACCGCGTCGGCCTGACGCTGCTGGATCGCGACCAGGCAGTCGGCCCAGGTGACCACCGAGATGATGATCGGGGCCGGGTTGATGCGCTGGACCCGGTCCAGCGAGGTGGTGCCCGGCACCACGCAGACCCGCCGGCCCGACAGGTCCGACGCAGAGGTGATCGGCGAATCCCGGGGGGCCAGAACACGTTGGTAGGCAGTCAGATACACCGTCGAGAAATTGACCAGCTGGCGCCGTTCGCAGGTGATGGTCATGGTCTTGACCACGATGTCCACCTGGTTGTTCTGCAGGGCGCTGACCCGGTCTGCCGACGACAGGATGCGGTATTCCACCTGGGTGGGGTTGCCGAAGATGTCGCGGGCGACCTCACCGGCGATGTCGACGTCGAACCCGGCGATCTGGCCGTTGATGGGATCCCGGAACGAGAACAGGTTGCTGCCGATGTCCAGGCCGACGATCAGCCGTCCGCGATTGCGGATGTTCTCCACCGCCTTGGTGGCCTGCGCGGGATCGGGGAACGGGCGCAAGCTCGCGGTGCGGTCACAGTCGCCGTCGGCGTCCTGCTGGGACGTCTGCTGGGGCTGGACCTCCGTCATGCCGGCCGGCGTGGGCGGCGCCAGGGTCAGCCCGGGTGGTGTCGACGGCGGCGCGGTCTGCCCGCAGCCGGCCAGCAGCACCGCGACTGCCAGTAGCGGGCCGCAGAGCCGACGAGCGGGAGAAGGCTTGCGGCTCATCGGTACTCGCTCATTCGCGGCCACAGCCCGAGCGCAACGGCCAGCGCGGCACTCAGGGAGAGGACGACGCCACCCACCGTGGCGCCCGACAGCACCCGGCGAGCATTGACGATGTCGGAGCGCAGTTGTTCCCGGCTGGCCCGGATGCCCTCGTCCAGCGCCTGCTCGAGCTTGTCGAACGCCGGGGTGGAGTCGTCCTCGCCGGTGCCCAGCGCCACCTGGGTGGCGGCCTGGTAGTTGCCGACGGAGATGTAGGCGTTGATCCGTTCATCGGCCGCGCGCCACTTCGACAGCAGCGTTTCGGCGTCGCCGAGTGCGGCGCGTTCCGCCGATCGGTTGCTGTCCAGGTATGACGAAAGTTGTTGCTGCATCGTGTCGATCCGCTGGTAGTAGGACTGCTTGCGGACAGTCTCGTCGCCACGGCGGATCAGCGACAGGGTCTCATCGGCCCGGGCCTGCTGGGCGGTGATCGCCAGGTTGGTGATGGTCTTGAGCGAGTCGGCGGAGGTGTCCTGCGCACGGCGGCTGGTGGCGGTCGAGACGGCCAGCACGGTGCCCACCCAGACCACCATCACCATGATCGCCAGGCCGCCGGCCACCAGCCCGACGTTCACCCGCCGCCGGGTCCGGCGCGCCAGCCAGCGGTGTGCGAACAACCCGAACACGACGGTGCTGGCCAGTACCAGGATGACCGGCGCCGGCATCCTGGTCGACGCGGTGGTTTCCGCCTCGACGCGCGCCGACGTCTGCTGATAGAGCAGCTGCGCGTCGGGCAGGATGGTCTCCTGCATCAGCGCCGACGCTTCGGCCAGGTACGACGAACCCACCGGGTTGCCCGCGCGGTTGTTGGTCCGGGCGGTCTCGATCAGCCCGGTGTAGACCGCCAGGTTGGCGTTGATCCGGCCGAGCAGCTCCTGCATCGGCTGGTCGGTCAGCCCGCCGGATGCTTGGGTGAGGGCGAGCGCGGCATCGGTGATCGACTGCTCGTAGCGCTGCCGGACCGGGCGAGGTTCGGCGCCGGCGATGAAGGCGGTGGCCGCGGCTGCATCGGCGACCGACAACTTGGTGTACAGCTGCCCGGCCGCGAACGACAGCGGCTCGGTGTGGTCGAGCACCGTGGTCATTGCCCGCTGGCGTTCGTTGATCGTCGTCGACGTGGCTACCGCACTGATCACGCCGAGCGTGGCCAGGATGATCCCGATCGTGAGGATGCGGCCCGGGGTGGTCCACAGGAATGCCCACCGCGGCTGCGTGACACCGGCCGGTGACCGGGACGCCAGCGGCTCGGTCGACGGGTGCGTCAGCTCAACCGTCACCTCTGCGGACCGCCTTCATCGGAAATGGGCTTCGAGACCAATTGATAAGTGAAGTCTAAGAGCATTCGTGTGACGCATGTGGCTAATCAGGGCGGGACTTCATCCAGTTATCAGCCTGCGCCTTATCCTGAACCCGTGCATGGCGACGGAGACGGCTGGGTGATCGCCGAATCCGGTGCCCACTACTGGGGCCGGCACGGCGCCGCCGGTCTGTTACTTCGGGCCCTGCGCCCGGACGGCCGGGCCGCGGTCCTGCTGCAGCACCGCGCACCGTGGAGCCATCAGGGCGGCACCTGGGCACTGCCCGGCGGGGCCCGCGACAGCCATGAGACCGCCGAGCAGGCGGCCGTGCGCGAGGCGCGCGAGGAGGCGGGGCTGCCCGCCGAGCACGTTCGCGTCCGCACCACCGTCGTCACTGCGGAGGTGGGCTCGACCGACGGCGGGCCGTACTGGTCCTATACGACCGTCATCGCCGACGCCCCGGGTCTGCTGGACACCGTCCCCAACCGGGAAAGCTCCGAATTGCGCTGGGTGGCCGAGGACGAGGTGGCCGACCTGCCGTTGCACCCCGGCTTCGCGGCCAGCTGGCAGCACCTTCGTGCGGTGACGGCGACTATGCCGGTGCTGCCCGACCCAGTGCCGCCGCCAGCCGCGCAGCACTAGCCCGCGGATCCTCGGCACCGGTGATGGCGCGGACCACCACCGCGCGCGTCGCACCCGCGTCGAGTACCTGCGCCAGCCGGTCCTCGTCGATCCCGCCGATGGCGAACCACGGTTTGTCCGGCCGCAGCTGTACGGTGGCGCGAACCAGGTCCAGGCCGGGCGCCGTACGGCCCGGCTTGGTGGGGGTCGGCCAGCACGGGCCGACGCAGAAGTAGTCGACCGCATCGGCCACCGCGCGTTCCATCTGCGCGGCGTCGTGGGTGGACCGGCCCAGCAGCGGCCGCGCCCCGACGATGTCGCGCGCGATGTTCAGCGGCAGGTCGTCCTGTCCCAGGTGCAGCACGTCGGCGCCGGCTGCGCGGGCGATGTCGGCCCGGTCGTTCACCGCGAACATCGCGCCATGGCGGCGGGCCGCGTCGGCAAGGATCTCCAAAGCCGCTATCTCGCTGCGGGCTTCCAGCGGGCCGAAGCGCTGCTCACCGGGCGAGCCCTTGTCGCGGAGCTGAATGATGTCCACGCCGCCGGCCAGCGCCGCGTCGGCGAACTCGGCGAGGTCGCCGCGCTCCCGGCGGGCGTCGGTGCACAGGTAGAGCCGTTGCACGAGCCGAGAGTAGCCGGTTGCGTAGGCTGGACCGGACATCACGGGAGCCCGGCGAACCGGGCTGAGAGTGGGCCTGGCGCCGGGGGCCCTGACCGTCGCACCTGATCCGGGTCATGCCGGCGAAGGGAGGAAAGCAACAGTGGCACCCAGGCGCACGCTTGCCGTCATCGGTGGCGGCGTCATCGGGCTGTCCGTCGCGCGCCGCGCCGCGCAGGACGGCTGGTCGGTGCGCGTGCACGACACCGGCGAGCGCGGCGCGTCCTGGGTGGCCGGCGGCATGATCGCCCCGCACAGCGAGGGCTGGCCCGGCGAGGCAGAGTTGCTGCGGATCGGGCTGGAATCCCTCGAACTGTGGCACGGGTCGTACTTGACCGGTCTTCCGGACGGGGTGGTGACCGCCCGCGAATCGTTGGTGGTGGCCGTCGACCGCGGCGACGCCCAGGACCTGCGCACGGTGGCCGACTGGCTGGCGGCGCAGGGCCATCCGGTGGCGGTGACGTCGGCCGCCCGCGACATCGAACCGCTTCTGGCGCAGGGGATTCGGCACGGCTTCCGATCGGTCACCGAGCTGGCGGTGGACAATCGGCTGCTCGTCGAGGCGCTGCGCGACGCGTGCGCCGGGCTCGGGGTGGGCTGGGCCGGTCCGGTTGCGCACCTGGCCGAGATCTCGGCCGACGTAACCGTGATCGCCAACGGGATCGACGCTCCGGCGCTGTGGCCGGGTCTTCCGGTCCGCCCGGTCAAGGGTGAGGTCCTGCGGCTGCGTTGGCGCCCCGGTTGTATGCCGGTGCCGCAGCGCGTCATTCGCGCCCGGGTCCATGGCCGGCAGGTGTACCTGGTGCCCCGCGCGGACGGCGTCGTGGTGGGTGCCACCCAGTACGAGCACGGCCGGGACACCGCCCCGGCGGTCAGCGGTGTGCGGGAACTGCTCGACGACGCCTGCGCGGTGCTGCCGTCGCTGGGGGAGTACGAGTTGGCCGAGTGTGCTGCCGGGCTGCGGCCGGGCACGCCGGACAACCTGCCGATCGTCGGCCGGCTCGATGAGCGGACACTGGTGGCCACCGGCCACGGCCGGTCCGGATTCCTGTTGGCACCGTGGACCGTGGAACGGGTCGCGGCCGAACTGGGTGTCGTGGCTGCGGGAGGAGTGCGTTGATGAAAATCCTGGTGAACGACGAAGAACTCGAGGTGGCGGAGGGCCTTTCGGTGGCCGGTGTGCTCACCGAGTTCGGCTTCCCCGACAAGGGCATCGCAGTGGCCGTCGACTGGGCGGTGATACCCCGCTCGGAATGGGACACGCTGCTGCACGACGGATCTCGCGTCGAGGTCGTGACGGCGGTGCAGGGTGGCTGAGTCGATGCTGACCATCGCGGGGCGCACGTTCGGCTCCCGACTGATCCTCGGAACCGGCGGTGCGGCCAACCTGACCGTGCTCGAGGAGGCGCTGATCGCCTCGGGCACCGAATTGACCACCGTGGCCATGCGTCGGGTCGACGCCGCCAGCGGGACCGGCGTGCTCGATCTGCTGGCCCGGCTCAACATCACCCCGCTGCCCAACACGGCCGGCTGCCGCGGCGCCGCCGAGGCGGTGCTCACCGCGCAGCTGGCCCGGGAGGCGCTGCAGACCGACTGGGTCAAGCTCGAGGTGATCGCAAACGAACGCACGCTGTTGCCCGATGCCATCGAATTGGTCCGGGCCGCAGAGCAACTCGTCGACGACGGTTTCACCGTGCTGCCCTACACCACCGACGACCCGGTGCTGGCGCGCCGTCTCGAGGACGTCGGCTGCGCCGCGGTGATGCCGCTGGGGTCGCCCATCGGTACGGGCCTGGGCATCGCCAATCCGCACAACATCGAGATGATCGTCGCCGAGGCGGGCGTCCCGGTGATCCTCGATGCCGGCATCGGAACCGCCAGCGACGCCGCATTGGCGATGGAACTGGGTTGCGCCGCAGTACTTCTGGCCAGTGCCGTGACCCGGGCGGCCGATCCGCCGGCGATGGCCGCCGCAATGGCGTCGGCGGTGACCGCGGGCTGGCTGGCCCGCAATGCCGGCCGGATCCCGAAACGGTTCTGGGCGCAGGCGTCCAGCCCGGCGCTGTGACACGTTACGTCGCGCTGGGCAGCTCGATGGCCGCCGGGCCCGGCATCGTCCCACGGACTCCCGGTTCGCCATGGCGCGCGGGCCGTTCGGCGCGCAACTATCCCGCCCTGGTGGCCACCGCGCTGGGGCTCGACCTGACCGACGTCACGTACTCCGGCGCCACCACCGACCACATCCTCAGCGATACCCAGAACGGGGCACCGCCACAGCTCGCAGCGCTGTCGGGTGATCCCGTGCAACTGGTCACGATCACCATCGGGGGCAACGACGTCGGCTACGTACCGATGCTGATGGCGGCGAGCCTGCCCGGGCCGGTGCGGCGCCTCGGGCCGATCCGGGACCTGCTGGACCCGGGCGCCCGGGACCGTGCACTGGCCGCCGTCGGCGCCCGGCTGCGCGCCGTCGGCCGGGCCGTGCGGGATCGGGTGCCTCGGGCAACGGTGTGTTTCGTCGACTACCTGACACTGCTGCCGCCCCCGGGTGTCCCCGCGCGGCCGCTGTCGGATCTGCACGCCGACCTGGGCCGGCACATCGCGGACCGGCTGGCCGCCGAGACAGCGGAGGCAGCCGGGGAGACGGGCTGTGTGCTGGTGCCCGCCGCGGTGCTCAGCCGGGAGCACCACGCCTGGTCGGCCGTGCCGTGGACCGTCGGCCCTGGGTTGCCGTGGCCGCGCCGGCCCGCGCCGCTGCACCCGAATGCCGCAGGGATGGCCGCGGTGGCCGATCTTGTCGTCGCCACCGTCCGATGACGAGACCGATCAGCCGCGGGCCAGGCCGATGAGCTTTCGCACCGTGTTCAGGTTGCGCCCGGTGCCCTGCACCCCGAGGGCCTTCGCGATGGACTTGGCGCCCAGATCGGACTTCCCGGCGCCGGCGTGGTAGCGGATGTGCAGATCCGTGCCGATGACCTTGACCTCATCGCCGGAGTCGGCGGCCGCAACCATGCTCTCGAAAGCCTTGACCGCCTTGGCCGTTGGCGTGCCCGTCAGGAAGTAGACGTAGGAGAACCGATCCTCGGCCACCTCGAACGGATGCGCGTCCAGGGCGGCCTGCAGCTGTGCCGGGGTGCGGCTGATCACTTCCCGGTGGTAGCCGTACTTGTCCTGGATCGCCTTCTCGAGCGCCCGGTCGAAAGCGGTCGGGGCGCCCTTCGGGGTGCAGAGCAGATTGCCCGACGCGATGTAGGTCGACACGTCAGTGGCACCGAGGTTCTCGGCCAGGGTGCGCAGCTCACCCATCGGCAGCTTCGCCCCGCCGACGTTGACGGCCCGGATGAACACCACGCGGTGTGCTGCCATGGGCACAGTGTGCCCGCGCTCGCGTTTGCCCAACCGCGCAGGGGACCAACTACGGTGTTCGTGTGTCACTGATCCAGCGCGGGGCCGGTTTGCGCGTCAGCGCGGCGCTGCTCGCGGTGGTTCTCGTCGCCGGTGGTTGCACGCGGCACGCCGCATCGGCGCCGGCCTTCACAATCACCGCGCCGGAGGCCCACGCTTTCGGCACCCATCTGCGGCAGCAGATCAAGGTCGACGCCATGTTGGCGCACCTGCAGAAGCTCCAGGACATCGCGAACGCCAATGACAACACCCGCGCGATCGGCACCCCCGGGTTTGAGGCCAGTGTCGAGTACGTGTCGAAGTCATTGCGGGATAAGGGCTTCGATGTGCAGACCCCGGAGTTCAAGGTCCGGGTCTTCGATGCGCAACCCGGGACCGTCACCGTCGGTGCCGACTCATTCAAGGCCAGCGGTCTGATGTACAGCATCGGCACGCCCGCTGACGGGGTGACCGGGCCCCTGGTGGCCGCGCCGGCGCGGGACGACTCACCGGGCTGTACGGCGTCGGACTACGACGGGCTGCCGGTGCGGGGTGCGGTGGTGCTCGTCGACCGGGGCGAATGCGAATTCGCCGAGAAGATGAAGGTGGCCTCGGGGCTGGGCGTGGCGGCGCTCGTCGTCGCCGACAATGTCGAACAACAGGACATCGGCGGGAATCTGGGGGAGTCCACCGAGGTGAAGATCCCGGTCGTCGGCGTCACCAAGGCCGACGGCGCCGCGCTGCGGGGCCGGACCGGCCCGGTGACGGTGCGGCTGAAGGTCGACGATCATGAGGTCTCCGTCCAGAACGTGATCGCGCAGACCAGGACGGGCTCGACCGCCGATGTTGTGATGGCCGGGGCCCATCTGGACAGCGTGGACGAGGGCCCGGGCATCAACGACAACGGGTCGGGGACGGCGGCGCTGTTGGAAACCGCGCTGCAGCTGGGGCCTTCGCCGCAGGTGCACAACGCCGTGCGATTCGCGTTCTGGGGCGCCGAGGAACGCGGGCTGGTCGGTTCCGAGAAATACATCGAATCGCTGAACGTCGACCAACTGCGCGACATCGCGCTGTACCTGAACTTCGACATGCTCGCCTCGCCGAACCCCGGCTACTTCACGTACGACGGCGATCAGTCCACCAAGGTTCCCCGCGACGAGCGGGTGCCGCGGGTGCCCGAGGGATCGCCCGGCATCGAGCGGCTGCTGGTCGGCTATCTCGACTCGGCCGGCAAGACCGCGCAGGACACGTCGTTCGACGGCCGCTCCGACTACGACGGGTTCACGCTGGCCGGCATCCCCGCCGGCGGGCTGTTCGCCGGCGCCGAGGAGAACATGAACGATGAGCAGGCCGAGCTGTGGAACGGTCGGGCCGGCGAGCCGTTCGACCCGAACTACCACAAGGCCACCGACACCATCGAGCACATTGACCGCACCGCGCTGGACATCCAGGGTGGCGGGGTCGGCTACGCGATCGGCTTCTACGCCACCGACATCACCGGCCGGACGGGCGTGCCGCCGCGCGATGACCGGACCCGGCACGTCGTGGAACCCAAGTGATGTGTGGAACCCAGATGAGGAGCAGGATGGATTCATACCGTCGCGGCAACCTGACGTTCGATGTGCTCGACCGGGGCCCCACCGGTGCACCGGCCGCGCACCCGGTGGTTCTGCTGCACGGCTTTCCGCAGTTCAACACGCTCTGGGAACCGGTGATGGATCGGCTCACCGAGCACGGCTACCGCTGCCTGGCGCCCAATCAGCGGGGCTATTCGCCGGGGGCCCGCCCGCCGCGCCGCCGCGACTATTCGTTCGAGAACCTCGCCGACGACGTCGCCGCACTCATCGACGAAATCGGCGGTGGCCCAGTGCATCTCGTCGGGCACGATCTGGGTGCCGCGGTTAGCTGGTTCCTGGCGGCGCGGGCGCCGGAAAAGGTGAGGTCGCTGGCGGTGCTGTCCGTGCCGCATCCGGCGTCATTCAAGGAAGCATTGCTGAGCAGCCGGCAGGCACTGTCGTCGTACTACATCTATCTGTTCCAGTTCCCGCGGCTGCCCGAATTGTGGATGACGCGTCGGGGCGGCCGGGGATTCGCACGTGGGCTCAAGGGTCATACCCGGGAAAATGCGATGCGTGATGTCCGCGCGATGATCGACACCGGAACACTCACCCCCGCCCTCAATTGGTACCGGGCCATGCCGGCCACCTTGGTCGGCCCCGAGCTCGGCCCGGTGGCCGCACCGACATTGATGGTCTGGAGCGACGGTGACGTCATCGTCAAGGAGGATGGCATCCGCACCACGGGTCGTCACGTGACCGGGGAGTACCGGCTCGAGATCATGCGGGGCGTCACGCACTGGATCGCCGACGAATGCCCGGACCGGCTGGCCGAACTGCTGGCGGATTGGTTCGCGGCACACGACGGTTGACCCCACAGCGGTCTCAGGTGGCCGCGACCACCTGGTCCCCGCCCAGTCGCTTCGCCTCGTACATCGCGTCGTCGGCGAGCTGGAGCAGCCCGTCGAGGTGACCGTCGGTTCCCGACTCGGCGGTCGCGACACCGACGCTGGCAGTGACGGACGGTTCGGTGGTGGTCGCGATGGCCTTGCGGATGCGTTCGGCGATTGTGCTGGCCTCGGGCTGGGCCAGCACATCCACGACCAGGAACTCCTCACCACCGAGGCGGGCCACCACCGCGGCGGCGGGCACACAGTCCCTGATGCATTGCGCGGTGCAGACCAGGACGGCGTCCCCGGCCAGATGGCCGTGGGTGTCATTGACCGCCTTGAACCCGTCCAGGTCGATCCACAGGGCGCTGAGCGGACCCGTGGAGCCCCCGTCGGCGATCATCCGGCGCGCGACCTCGTCGAGCCCGCGTCGATTGGTCAGCCCGGTCAACGGATCACTCAGGGAGTCGACGAAGCTGCGCTGCATGATCCAGAAGCCGTAGTGCAGCAGCGGCAGCAGTCCGACGCTCACCACCAGCGCGATGCCGCCCTTGCTCACGGCGAACCAGACGCCATCGTGACCCTGCTGGATCGCCAGCCAGGTCGACATGGCGACGATGGTGACAGTCACCAGCAGGATGTGCCAGACGTGCGCCTTCGGCGTGTGGAAGAAGGCGATGTACGCGCCCATCATTGCGAACAGCGGCGCACCCGCGAGCCCGGCCAGTGGGTCGCTGTTGAGCAGGGCGCCCATGGCGATGCCGAGGTCACCGGCCGCCGCGAGCACGATGGACATCCGGGCCGACGGCCAGTCCCAGTACCACCACCTGATCGCCCAGGCCACGGCGAGCAGGATGACGACGATCAACAGCACCCGGGCCAGCGGGTCGGAGTTGACGCGGGGCCCGAGGGACATCGCGGCGGCCAGCGCCGCCAGGAACGCGCCGACCACTGCCACGATCCGCTTCATGGCGCCCGATAGGCCGCGCGCCTCCATGAACGAGACCAGCCAGCCGTACTCGCCGGGGTCATGCCACCACCGCTTCAACGACGCCCCCCCGATGGCTGACATGGACCAATGATGCCCGACGTCACGGCTGGCATTCCAGGACGACCGTAGGATCGCGCAATGCCGCTAGCCAACGGCGCAATATTCGCCGGGGGCCGGATCCTCCGGTTGCTGGGCGCCGGGGGGATGGGTGAGGCCGGTCTGCAGGGCTTCCGGGGGGTCTGGTCGACGGTGCAGTCGGTCACGGTGCTGGCGGTAACACCGCGCGACGACCACAGCGTGACGGTGCGCCTGCGCTACGTGATGAACGACGGGCGGGTGGACACCGAGGACCGGTGGCTGAGCGTGGTGCCGGTCGCCGGCGGGCTGCTCGTTTACGACTCGGAGCGCATCGGCGCGGCCTGAGTCCGCCCGGGGTGAAGATTTCCCAGATTCCGCTCGGGCAAACGTGCGCGCGGGGTTAGGGTCGGCCCCGGGGAAAGCTGGTCCGCGGGTCGGGGTTCGAGGAGCGAGACGATGGAGTCTTCCCGGTACAGGGGATGTTCGCGGTACGTCGGGCACGTGGGCGCACTGGCGGTGGCCCTGGGTCTCGGTGGCGCGGTGATCACCGGCACGGGTGTGGCTTGGGCCTCGGAGGGCTCGACGGACGCCGGGACGTCGTCGTCAGCTTCGGCGTCGTCAGCTTCGGCGTCGTCAGCTTCGGCGTCGGAGAGAGCGTCCGCCGCCCAGCCGGACAAGACCGCACCGGCCGCGTCGCAGCAGACCGAATCCACCGACGACCCGGCGACCGAACCCGCCGCCGACGACAAAGCCGGCACATCGAATTCTCTAGCGGCACAGGATGGCAACGATCCGGCGAAAAGCGTTGGCGAGGACAGCGACCCGCCCGCACGGACGGACCACAAGTGGTCCCGGGCGTCGGAGGTGGCCGACGCGCCCGATACCGACGCGCCGGCTACCGAGGTCCGGACAGCCGAAGCCGTGGCCATGGCGGCCGTCGAGAAGGCTGCGCCCCGGACCGCCGCCGTCGACCTCGTCGTCGACAGTGTCAAGGATCTGGCCGATCCGTTCTCCGGCGGCACCCCCGCCACCCCGGCGGACTCGCCGGCCCAGTGGATGGAAGCGGCCGCGGCGCGGCGCGAGGTGGGCGTCCCGTCGGCCGGTCCGGTCAGCACCGACGTCAAGGTGACCCTCACCCAGCAGGTGATCACCGGCGCCGTCAACGCCAAGGACGTCAACCCGCAGAACACCCTGAGCTATGAGGTGGTCGGTAGTCCGGATGCCGGCGGCAAGGTCGCCCTGGACCCGGTGACGGGCACCTTCACGTTCCTGCCGGACGAGTCGGTGGTCAAGAAGCGCGGGACGGAGACCTTCCAGGTCAAGGTCTCCGAGCTGACCCCGATCGTCGCGGCTCTGAAAGCCCTGCCGGTGGTCGGTGACTGGGTCCAGCCGACGGTGGTGTTCCTGCGCGGGGTGCCCATTGTCGGGCAGCTTCTGGCGCCGATCATCGGTGTGCAGATCGTGGTGCCCGTCGCCGTCAATATCTGCGGGGTGGTACCCAGGGGCACCCCGATTGCGTTCACCACCATGGTGAAATCACCGGTCGACGGCACCCTCATCAGCACGAACTTCTTCCCGGCCCTGGGACTCACGAAAGGCCAGAAAGCGCCGACCATCTTCGACGGACCGGGACTGTCACAAGCCGGGGACACGAATCCGTTCAGCACTGCGGGCACCCGGGCGTACAACATCTCGACGTTCCGGACCGCGGGCTACAACGTGGTCACCTGGGATCCGCGCGGGGAGCACGCCTCCGGCGGTGTGCTCAAGCTCGACAGCCCCGCCTACGAAGCCCGGGACATGTCCGGGATCATCACGTGGCTATCGCACCGCCCCGAGGCGCTGCTCGACGGCACTAACGATCCGCGGATGGGCATGGTCGGCTTCTCCTACGGCGGCGGCATCCAATTGGTCACGGCCGCAACCGATCACCGCGTCGACGCGATCGTGCCGGGCATCGCCTGGCACACGCTGAACGACTCGTTGTACCGGGACAACGCATTCCGGACGGGTTACGCGGTCCTGCTGATGCTGGACCTCGTGGTCAGCGGCGCGCGCGTCGATCCCGAGATCTATCCTGCGATCATCAGCGGCGCCCTGACCGGCACCCTCACCGCCGAACAGCAGGCCATCCTGGCCCGCAGCGGGCCGGGCGACCTGGTCAAGACCATCAAGGCCCCCACACTGTTGCTCCAAGGCACCGTCGACGTTCTGTTCCCGCTCCAGCAGGCGATCACCAATGCCCAGATGCTCGCGGCGGCGAATGTTCCGGTGAAGATGGTCTGGTTCTGCGGCGGCCACGGGGACTGTGAGACCCCCAACGACAACAACGCCGCCATTCTCAGCGCCACGATGGCATGGCTGGACCGCTGGGTCATGAAGAAGGCGACGGTGAACACCGGCCCGAAGTTCGAGTGGATCGATCAGAACGGCCAGTACTGGTCGTCGCGAGTCCTGCCGACCGACAAGACATTCCACGGCGCTTCGATTCCGGTGAGTGGCACCGGCGGTGTGCTGCCGATCATCCCCCTGGTCGGGTCGGGTCCGTCCACGCACGTGAAGTTCCCGTACTCGATCGGTGACGGCGAGGTGGCGAGTGTCGCCGTCAATGTTCCGATAAAGCCCGGTGTCGCCGCCCAGATCGTCGGCTCACCGACGCTGACATTCAGCTACTCGGGCGTGGGCACCGCAACCCACATCTACGCCCAGCTGATCGACAACAAGACCGGACTGGTGATCGGCAATCTCGTCACACCGGTCTCGGTCAACCTGGACGGGAAGCGCAACATTGCGACGGTGCCGCTGGAGGCCATCGCCCAGACGATGTCCGCCACCGATTCGCTGACGCTGCAGTTGGTCGGGTCCGCGACGGCCTACGAGAACCTGACCAGTTTCGGGGTCATCACAATTTCGGATGTTGCGGTGTCATTGCCGACGGTCGCGGCCGGGGTGGCGACCAAGATGGGTGTGACGAGCACCGTCGCCGCATAGCTCAGGTGCCGCCGCGCAGGCCCGACAGGGCGCGCATTCCGTGGAATACCAGCAGTGCTGCGATCGACCCCAGGGCGATACCGGTGAACGTGAGATCGCCGATGCGCCAAGTGAAGTCGGCGATCCCGATGATCAGCGCCACGGCGGCGGTCATCTGGTTGACCGGCAGGGCGAAGTCGACGTGGTTGGTCATCCAGATCCGCACGCCCAGGATGCCGACCAGGCCGTAGAGCACGATCGTCGCGCCGCCGAGCACACCTGGCGGGATGGCCGAGATGGCGGCGCCGACCTTGGGGCACAACGACAATGCGATCGCGACGATGCCGGCGACCCAGTACGCGGCCGTCGAGTAGACCCGGGTGGCGGCCATGACCCCGATGTTCTCGCCGTAGGTCGTCGTCGCTGAACCACCGCCGAGCCCGGCCAGCACGGTGGCCACCCCGTCGGCTGCCAACGCGCGGCCGGTCAGTGGATCGGTGTCGGTCCCGGTCATCTGCCCCACCGACTTGACGTGCCCGATGTTCTCGGCGACCAGGGCGATCACGGCCGGCAGGAACATCGGCAGCACGGCCAGGTCGAACGTCGGGGTCTGGAAGTGCGGGAGCCCGACCCAGGCCGCTGACGCGATCCCGGTGGTGTCGACCTCACCGAGGACCAGCGCCAGCAGATAGCCCAGCACCACGGCCAGGAAGATTGCCAACCGGCCGAGCAGTCCCCGGAAGAACGCCAGCGCGCCGACCAGCAGCAGCAGCGTCACGAACCCGATCAGCGGCCCCTGCTCGAAGTTGGTCCTCGCCGCCGGGGCCAGGTTGAAACCGATCAGTGCCACGATGGCACCCGTCACCACCGGCGGCAGCACGACGTCGACCCAGTGGGTGCCGACCAGGTGCACGACGACGCCGATGAGGATCAGGACGACGCCGACGGCCACCAGCCCGCCGAGCGCGCTGCCGGCGGTCTTTGCCGCGAGCACCGGTGCGATCACCGCGAAACTCGACCCCAGGTAACTGGGGAGCCGATTGCCGGTGATGACCAGGAAGAGCAGCGTGCCGACGCCCGAGAACAGCAGCGTGGTGGCCGGCGGGAAGCCGG
>JAKIXW010000029.1:22399-22712 GCA_022708865.1 Acidobacteriota bacterium | reverse complement strand
GACCCCGTAGCCGCAGTTCCAGGTCGGGTTCGCCGACGCCGTAGATGCCGGGCCACAGCTTGATCAGTTCGCCGGTGCGCAGACGCGACTGCAGACCGCGACGGCTGAGAACTGTCAGCAGTTGGCCCGATGTCGCGGCCCCACCCTGTTGGCGCAGTAGATGTTCCAGCTCGACCATGCCCGGCATCGTGGTCGGAATGCCGAATTAGCAGTAGTCACCCCTGTGGATGAATGCCGAGCGTCCGAGTTTGTACACCCGCGGCGGCGTGTCGCTGTACAAACACGGCCGCTCGCGAGAAAGGGGGAAGTTAGA
>JAKIXW010000029.1:372-22382 GCA_022708865.1 Acidobacteriota bacterium | reverse complement strand
CCCGCCGCCATATCCGCCACCGAACCCCCCGCGCAGGATGTTGCCGATGATCACACCGCCCAGCACCGAACCGAGATCGGAATTACGGCTGTACTGCGGCGCATAGCTGCGCTGCGCGGACTGCACGTCGCTGTTGGCCAGCGATTGTGCTTGTGCCGCAAGTGAAGCCGCGCCATTGGCGTGCGCCATCGCTTCGGTCGGATTGGTGGTCTGCTTGGCCTGCGCGGCTTCCAGCTGCCGCTTGGCCTCGGCCAGCCGGGTGCGCGCCTCCGGGCCGATGCTGCCCCGCCGGGTGTCGATGTAGTCCGACACCGACTGCACCCGGGTCTGCGCCGTCGATAGGGCCTGGGCCAGCATGCGCGCCTGCGTTTCGTCCTCCTGGCGCTGGTGGGTGACGGCGGCCAGCACCCGGTCCAGTTCCGCGTCGGTTGCGGTCAGCCGCACGAAGGTGCCCAGCGGATCGCCCGTGCCGTTGGTGCGGGCGTCGTCGGCGGCCTTGACGGCGGCGGTGCGCGCCTTGGTCAGATCGTCGGCGTGCGGTGTGCCCGACTGCGCCAGCTGCTGGGCAGCCTGGTCGATGCCGGTCTGGATGTCGGCGATGCGATCCGGGAGGTCGGTGACCGCGCGGTTGATGTCGGTGGCCACGCTGTCGACGGCGTCCAGCAGCGTCTGTGCCTGTCCCAGTGCGCCTTCGGTGGCGCGCACCGCGTCGACGAGCTGCGTCTGATCGGTGGCCGGCTTGCTGACCAGCCCGCGTCCGGAGGTGATGCTCTCGTCGGCGAAGGTCAGTCGCTGCCGCGCGGTGTCCACGTTGCCCGAGACCGAGGACAGCGCGGTGTCGGAGAACTGCTTGTGCAGCCCGGCCAGGGTCTGTGCGGCGGGATCGAGTCGCGCGGTCAGCGCCACCATCTGCTGGGTCAGCCCGTCGAGGCGATCGGGTGCGTTGATGACCAGGTCCCGCAACTCGTGGAACGCCTTGTTCTGCGACTCGAGCTGTTGATCGGCCTTCCCGGCGGCCACCACCACGCTGGTCAGCAGGCGGCGTTGCTCGAGCGGCGGCTCCGGCGACGCGTCGTCGAGTGTCTGCCGGACCGAGAACGCCTGGGCCAAAGCAGCTTTGGCATTGGCGACCGCGTCGGCGAAGGGCTTGGTGCGTTCGGCGCCGAACTCCTCGACCGCCAGCTGCAGTTCGCTCTCGGAGGTGCGCACCGCGTTGTCGACGTCGACGACCATCTGTTTGGAGAGCTCGTCGAGCGCTTCCAGCGGCACCGACGCCAGTGCCCGCTCGTCGGTGGGGTCCAGCCGCTTGGCCGCTTCGACATCGGCCCGGTGCCGGCGGCGCTGTCGCGAGCGCATCCACCACCACAGCAGCACCACCAGCAGGACCAGCGCCGCAACGGCGATCAACACCGCCCTGCCGGAGATCTGCGTTCCACCACCGGTCGGGGGTTGGGCGTTGAGCCCGTTGGCCGCGTTGATGGCCGCGCCGGCCCAGTCGTCGTTGCGCAGGGCGGGAGTGATCTTGTCGCGCCGGACACTGTCGATCAGCGAGGAGGACCCGCCCGTCATCGAGGGGTCGACATTGAAGGCGAACGAGCGGTCCTGGGTGGCGATGGCCAACAGCGCATCGTCGGTGCCCAGATCGCTGAGCTTCTCGGTCTGCTTGGACCAGTCCAGCCAGCCGAGGTCGTCGAACGATGTGACGTAGACCACCCAGAGTTTGATGCGTCGGTCGTTGAACAGCTTGTCGACCGCGGTCTGGACCTCACGCTTCTGGGAGTTGGAGAGCACTCCGGCGTTGTCGGTGACCTGCTGCTGAACCCGGAAGGGGGGTTCGGCGACGACGCTGGGTGCCCAGAGCAAACCCGTGAACAGTATGACCAGCAGCAGTGGCAGGAGCCGGGCAACGCGCATGAAATGCAATCTAGTGGTAGCCGCGGACACGGTGCCGTTGATTGGTGGGCGCACCCTGGCAGACTGGGGCGCGGCATGAGCAACGAACACGGTGGGTACGGGCCGTTCGACCGCGAACGGCTCGTCGCGGAGGGCCCCAAGAGCGCGGGCATTCCGGGCACGGACACCGAGTTTCGCAGTGACTTCGCCCGGGATCGTGCGCGCGTACTGCACTGTGCCGCGCTGCGTCGCCTGGCCGACAAGACCCAGGTGGTGGGACCCCGAGAGAGCGACACCCCGCGCACCCGGTTGACGCACTCCCTCGAGGTTGCCCAGATCGGGCGGGGGATGGCCATCGGGTTGGGCTGCGATCCCGACCTGGTCGACCTGGCCGGCCTGGCCCACGACATCGGCCATCCGCCCTACGGGCACAACGGCGAACGGGCTCTCGACGAGATCGCGGTCGCCTACGGCGGGTTCGAGGGAAATGCCCAGAATTTTCGGATACTGACCCGGCTGGAGCCGAAAGTCCTTGACCTCGAAGGTCGTTCGGACGGGCTCAACCTGACCCGCGCATCGCTGGACGCGGTCACCAAGTACCCGTGGCCGCGGGCCCCACAATCGGTGGGCCGTACCAAGTTCGGGTTCTACGACGACGACCTGCCCGCCGCCCAGTGGGTGCGCTCCGGGGCGCCGTCGGCGTGGCCGTGCCTGGAGGCCCAGGTCATGGACTGGGCCGACGATGTGGCCTATTCGGTGCACGACGTGGAGGACGGCGTCATCTCTGGACGTATCGACCTGCGGGTTCTGGCCGACAGTGACACTGCTGCGGCTGTCGCCAAATTGGGCGGTTCCTCGCACGGCGCGGACTTCGACGATCTGCTGGCCGCCGCCGAGCGGCTCTCTCGGCTGCCGGTGGTCGCCGCGGTGGGCAAGTACGACGGCACCCTGGCTGCGTCGGCGGCGCTCAAACGACTCACCAGCGAACTGGTCGGCCGGTTCGCCAACGCGGCCATCCAGGAGACGCGCACCGAGGCCGGTCCCGGGCCGCACCGCCGCTACGGGGCGGATCTGGCGGTCCCGCCGATCGTGCGCGCCGAGGTGGCCGTCCTCAAGACGCTCGCGCTGCAGTTCATCATGTCCGACCCCACGCATCTGAAGATCCAGGCCGAGCAGCGGGTGCGCATCCATCAGGTGGCCGACGCGATGCTCGCGGGTGCGCCGGCCACGCTGGATCCGCGGTTCGCGCCGGAGTTCGCGGCCGCGCCCGATGACGGTGCCCGGCTGCGGGTGGTGATCGATCAGATCGCGTCGTTCACCGAGACCCGGCTGGAGCGCTTCCACGCCACCCTGGACTGAACCCTGGATCTGTTCTTCGCCCACTGCGATGTCTGCTCGCACTTCTTCGCAGCCACCGCAGAACAGATGTGGGGACGGGTGCCGTCGTGGCCCGTCCGTACACTGACCCGCATGGCCGGCCGCATCTCTGATCGCGACATCGCGGCCATCCGTGAGCGCACCCGCATCGAGGACGTCGTCGGCGACTACGTCCAGCTACGCCGAGCCGGCGCTGATTCGCTGAAGGGGCTGTGCCCGTTCCACGACGAAAAGTCGCCGTCGTTCCACGTGCGGCCCAACCACGGCCACTTCCACTGCTTCGGCTGCGGCGAGGGTGGCGATGTCTACGCCTTCATCCAGAAGATCGAGCACGTCAGCTTTGTCGAGGCCGTCGAACTGCTGGCCGACCGGATCGGCCACACCGTCACCTACACCGGGGCAGCGGCCACCAACGTCCAGCGCGACCGGGGTAGCCGCAGCCGGCTCGTCGCCGCCAATGCCGCCGCACAGGAGTTCTACGCCGCCGCCTTGGAATCACCGGAGGCCGCGGCGGCCCGGCAGTACCTGACCGAACGCAACTTCGACGCCGCCGCGGCGCGGCAGTTCGGCTGCGGGTATGCGCCGTCGGGCTGGGATCCGCTGACGAAGCACTTGCTGCGCAAGGGATTCGAATACAAGGAGCTCGAAGCGGCCGGGTTGTCGAAGCAGGGCAAGCGCGGGCCGATCGACCGGTTCATGCGCCGGCTGCTGTGGCCCATTCGTGGCTCGGCCGGAGAAGTGATCGGCTTCGGCGCGCGCCGCCTGTACGACGACGACCCGATGACCGCCAAGTACGTCAACACGCCCGAGACCACACTGTACAAGAAGTCGAACGTGTTGTTCGGCATCGATCTGGCCAAGCGGGACATTGCCAAGGGACATCAGGCCGTCGTGGTGGAGGGCTACACCGACGTCATGGCGATGCATCTGGCCGGGGTCACCACCGCGGTGGCCTCGTGTGGCACCGCGTTCGGCGACGAGCACCTGTCGATGCTGCGCCGGCTCATGATGGACGACAACTTCTTTCGCGGCGAGCTCATCTACGTGTTCGACGGCGATGCCGCCGGGCGGGCTGCGGCGCTGAAAGCCTTTGATGGCGAACAGAATCTGGCGGGGCAGTCGTTCGTGGCGGTGGCCGCCGACGGCATGGACCCGTGCGATCTGCGGCTCGCGCACGGCGACACCGCGTTGCGCGATCTGGTGGCCCGGCGCACCCCGCTGTTCGAATTCGCCATCCGCACAGCGCTTTCCGAGATCGACCTGGACACCGCCGAAGGCCGGGTGTCCGCATTGCGACGTTGTGTGCCGATGGTCGCCAAGATCAAGGACCCGACGCTGCGCGACGAGTACGCCCGTCAGTTGGCCGGCTGGGTCGGCTGGGACGACGTCGCACTGGTGATCGCCCGGGTCCGCGAGACCGCCAAGGGCGGCCGGTCGAACAACGTCCGGGGCCGGCCGCGGGCCGCTACCGGGGCTCCCGGACCCGCGTGATCCCACACTCTGGCCGCAGCGAGAGGCGCTCAAGGCCGCGTTGCAGTACCCGGCGCTGGCCGGCCCCGTGTTCGACTCGCTGGCCGTCGAGGGCTTCACCCATCCGGGCTATGCGGCGGTGTGCGGGGCCATCGCGGCCGCCGGGGGAACGGCGAGCAGCCCGGGCGGTGCCCAGTGGATCGACGCGGTCCGCCAGCAGGGGCAGTCCGACGCCGGGCTGATCAACGAGCTCAGCGTCGAGTCAATCCGGATGGACGACGAGGAGAAGCTGCCGCGTTACATCGGCGGCGTACTCGCCCGCCTGCAGGAGGTATGGATCGGGCGGCAGATCGCCGAGGTCAAGTCGAAGCTGCAGCGCATGTCACCGGTCGAACAGGCCGATGAGTACCACGCCGTGTTCGGCGACCTGATCGCCCTCGAGACCTACCGCAAGAGCCTGCTGCAGCAGGCCAGCGGCGACGATGTCGGGACATGACCACCGTTCAGCGGTTACCCTTGCACCCATGGCATCCATGAAGCGGACCCGTCGCGCCGTCGCTGTCGGCGCGTTCCTGCTGGCCGCGGGGGCCGCTCCGCTGGTGTCCACCCTGACCACCGACACCGCCGCGCCGCAGGCCGGCCAAGGTCAGTGCCTGGCCTGGTTCGGGGCCCGCGACACCGGCAAATGCATCGGCTGGGCCAATACCAGTGCCCCGGCCTGGTCGGTGGGCACCAACGGCGTTTACATCAATCCGGCCCAGCCCGGGCAGTCCGTCCTGCCGCCGACCCACCCCGGATACGGCGGCTGACGCTGGTCAGCGCCGGCGTAGCCGGCTTCGCGCAGGAACCTGCGGGGTCTCCAGGATCGGTTCCACCACCGTAATCTCATCGTCGATCTCGATCTCGTTGAGCGTGACGATCTTTGGGTCCGGCGACACCTTCTCGGCGAGCTTGCGGCGTCCGGCATCGATCACCGACTTGGTTGCGGGACTCTGCGTGATGGCCCGGGTGGTCGCGGCGATCTGCTCGTAGCGTTCGCGGCCGGCCTTGGTGCCCAGTACATAGCCGACCCCGAGCACGGCGAGAGCGCGTAACACTGGTGGCCTCCATGTCCGGTGGTCGGATCGGGATCGTCGGGTTCGGCGAAGCGCGAGGCCCGGCGACAAGTGGTTCGTCGGGCTCCATCCTGCCTCACCGAGCTGGGTGGCGACGCCAGGGCGCGGTGAGCAGGCGATTCCCGGGTACGCGGCCCGATGCGCTAAAGTCAACGCTCGGTCCGCGGGCATGTTTCGCGGCCGGGTGCATTCCCCTGTAGCTCAATTGGCAGAGCTCCCGACTGTTAATCGGGCGGTTATTGGTTCGAGTCCAATCGGGGGAGCCACGTCATTGGCGGTCTCTGCCGAGTGTGCACAACATCTGCACAAATATCGGGCCGGGTTGTAGACATTGTGAGTACCAATGCGTGCTCCACCAGCGCCGCTTACACCTTCGTCGCTGTGTAAATGAAACATTGACAGTCCACATTGTGTAAACGTAATGTTTACGCATGCGCATCGCCGACAGTGCGCGCAAGCACGGCATCGGCGATGCGGACATGTTGCACGCGGTCAAGAATGCGATCCAGGTGATAGAGCAGGAATACGACGGCCAGATCCGGCAGCTCGTGATCGAGGCGGATGCGACCGCCCGACTGCTGGAGGTGGTCGTCGTTGCCGATGGACCCGCGCGAATCATCCACGCCGACATGTTGAGGCCGAACTTCTACGACTACCTCTGAAAGGTGATGACACGATGACCACAACGCCCCAAGTTCACTCAGCTGACAGCGATGTTGAGGACTGGCTGGACAACCTCGACGTAGACGCGGCACAAGCCCGAGACGGTCGGCATATGCGTCGTATCAGCGCCGCCGCCGAGGCAGTGGGTGCTGCCGAGGTCGAACTGAACGCTGCCGTCGCCGCAGCCCGTGCTGCGGGCGACACCTGGGCGATGGTGGGCACCGCGCTGGGCATCAGCCGTCAGGCCGCGTACCAGCGCTTTGGGAGGGAGGCCGACGTCCCTGCCGCCACGCGGGCGAAGAAGAAGACGGCGGTCAGCTCGCACACTTCACAGCGCGGTACACGGCAACGCGGCTGACCCCGAGTGGCCCGAGTCCGCCGGCCCCAGCGACGACCTCGACCACGACGAACGCTCCCTATCAGCGCCCCGGCTATTGACCGTGCGATGCGTTCTCGGGGCCACGCCAGGTTTCCTGGACATAACGGAAGCTGGATGGAGTAGGTCAGCCCGCCCACACGTCCTCGACGTAGTGGTCGGAGGCCACCAGCGCCTCGAGCCAGTCCTTCGCGGTGTCCTCGTCGGCGCCGGTGCGGTCCCGGTAGATGCCGAGGAACGAGTGCCGGACCGCGGGCGCCATCCGCGCGCCGTCCCCGCAGATGTAGACGTGCGTGTCGGTGGCGGGATCGCCCAGCAGGGCCCAGACGTCATCGGCGTCCGCGGCGATCCGGTCCTGGACGTAGCGCACCCCGTCCTGCGGGGCGCGCGAGAACGCCGGCCGCATTCGCACGATCCCGAGACGTTGGCCCTCCTCGAACAGATCGCGGAAGATGTAGTCGACATCGGGATCACGAACCCCGAAGAAACACAGCGCCGGTGCAAACGGTTCGCCCGCGTCCTTGGCTGCCAGCCGATCGCCCAGGAATCCGCAGAACGGCGCGACGCCGGTGCCCGCACTGACCAGGATCACGCTCTTCTGCGGTTCCGCGCCCGCTCGAAAGGCCTGCCGAGCCGGATCGACACGAGCACGAATCTGGGTGCCGGGGGTCACTCCGGCGAGGTGGTTGGAGGCGACTCCCTTGAACACGCCCTGGCCGGACCGGGCCGGGGTGTCCAGCACGCTGACGATCAGGGCCACTTCGCGCGGTGAGCGCTTCGATGAGGATCCGATCGAATAGTGCCGGGGCGTCATGGGTTCGAGCAGCTCGAGCAGCTCGGCGCCGGTGATCGCACAGGCGGGAAATTCCTGCAGGCACTCGATGACGCTGAGCGCACACGGTTCTTCCGAGTCGGCGAGTTGTTGGAGTCGTTCCCGTTCCGGTGCACAGGGATTGGAGTTGGCCAGCTTGCGCAGCTGATTGTGCGTCACTGGTTTACGCAGCTCGACGAAGTGGGTCAGCAGCTCGTGCACGCTGACCTCGCGATCCAGCGCAATGAGCCGGCGCGACGTCCGGCGCGGGTTGATCGACAGCCGCAACCGCGGATCGATGCCCAGGGCGTCGGTCACGGCGTCCACCAGCTCGGGCGGATTGTCGGCCAGCACGGTCAGGTGATCACCGGTGGAGTACTCGACACCATCCGGGAGGCTCACGCGCACATACCTTTTGGCCTGTCCGGGAACATCGACCAATTCGTCGTTGAGCACGACGGTCATCGGCTCGACAGCGAAGCGGGCATCGATGGCCGTCGTCACCGGCCCGAGAATGGGTTGCAGGTCGTAGAGAGGCTCGTCCTCGGCGGTCACCGGCGCGGCGTTCGGGTCGCCGAAGCGCTGCGACAGTGCCGCCCACAGTGCGGTGGTGAACTCCTCGAGAGTGCCGGTCAGATCGCCGGAGGTGTCGGCCGAGGCGCGCGGGACCAGGGCGGTGGCACCGAGTTCGGTCAGGCGTTCGTCGATCACCTCGGGAATCGCCTGGTAGGTGTCGGCCCAGTTGTGGTCGCCGACACCGAGCACGGCAAATAGCGGATCTCCTTGCAGCGCTGTGTCTCCAGCGCGCAGCCAGGTCATGAAGTTGCGTGCGTCGTCGGTCGGCTGACCGTTGTACGAGGAGGCGACGATCAGGACCGCATCCGCGTCGGGTAGCCCGCCGGCCGCATCGTCGAGCGGGCCTACTGTCGCGGAACAGCCGATGTCGGTTGCTTCTTCGGCGAGTTGTTTGGCCAGTGCCCGGCAGGTGCCGAGGTTGGAGCCGTGCAGGACGGCCAAGGTGGTGCCGGCCTTGATCGGTGTCACTGCGGCGGCGGGCTCCACCCGGGCAGGTGTGGGTTCGGCGCGACGACGCTCGTCCGGGGTGCGCCGGACGAGGTCGAGTTGGAACCCCACTGGCCGTCGGCTGCCCGGGCTGTCCCACTGCAGCACATAGTGTTTCGAATCGATCAGGCGGTAGCGATGCACCAGTCGCGCAATCGCCATGGCCGCCTCGTGCAGGGCGAACTGGCGCCCGATGCAGGACCGCTCTCCGGTACCGAACGGTTTGAACAATGAGGTCGGGCGATCGGCGGACCGGTCGGCATCGAAGCGTCCCGGGTCGAACAGTTCGACGTTGTCGCCCCATTGCGGTTGCCGGTGCAGCGCACCGGTCAGCACTGTGACGGCCTCGCCGCGCTTCACCGGGTAGCGCCCGCCGATGACGGTGTCCTGCAGCGCCATCCGGTCGAAATTGAGCACCGGCGGGGAAAGCCGCAGCGTCTCGCTGATCACCTGACGCAAGAACGACAGCCGACCGATATCGTCGTATGTCGGCAGATGGTCGTCGTCCGGGCCGAAGACCTCGTCGACCTCGTCGCGCACCCGCGCCAGCACCGCGGGGTGGTTCACCAGGTTGAAGACGGTGGTGGGCATGAGTTCCGACGTGGTCAACTGGCCGGCGATGAGGAAGGTCATGATCTGGTTGCGGATGTTCTCGGTCTCGAGCAGCGGCGCGCCGTCGGGGCCCTGCCCGAGCATCACCGTCAACAGGTCCTGGGACGTGCCGTCGGCGCGGTGTTCAGCGATCAGGTCGTCGAAATAGGCGTGCAGGGTCGCCCGGTCGGCTTCGAATTCCGTTGTGGTGCCGTTGGTTACGGCCTCGACGAGCGCCGACATGAAGGTCTGCGGGATGGGGGCCAGGCCGTCGTGGTCGTACGAATCGAAGTGGGCGCCGAACCCGGCCAGGCCCACGGTGTCCATTGCCAGCTTCTGCAGGTCGCCGGACACGTCGACGGGGTGGTGGCCCACCGCCGCATCCCAGCGGGCCACCAGTGCGGCGTTGATCTCCAACATCGCCGCGTGGTAGTTCCGCAGCCCGGCGTAACTGAATCCGGGCAGGAGCACGTCGTGGGCCTTCTGCCAGTTCGGCTCACCGTGGTAGGCGGTGAACAGACCGTCGCCGGCCAACGGGCGGACCCTGGCCAGCGTTCCGGTCAGGTTCTTGGCGAACCGGGTCTCGTCGCAGAGCTCCTCGACCAGTTCCAGTGAGCACGCGTAGAGCTTGCGGACGCCGCTGTACTCGCCGTAGAACAGCGGCCCGTACAGCTCGCCGAGCAGGTCGACCGGCAGTGCATAGGGCCGCCCGGCCAGATCCGCGGTGGTCGGTAAGGCGGTGACCAGCGGAACATCGTCGAGCTCCGGGGGCAGTGACGGTGCAAACTCGGTCATGCGCGCAGCATAGGTGCCCGCGGGCGGACGGTGAGGCTCTTGGTCAGACTCCCGCGGGGACTCGCCCCGCAACGCCCATCTCCTGGCGCAGCGCGGTGAAGTCCGCGATCGTCTTGGTCGCGACGGTGGCGACCGGCCGGGCGTCACGGCCGGTGGCCTCCCGCTTGGACACCATCACGACGCTGTCGATGTACGGCTGGATGGTGGTTGCGTTCTGCACGGTGGCCACGATGACCAACTGGAAGCCGAACTTGCGGAAGGCCTGCAGTGCCTGCTGGGCGAACTGCGGGTCCGATTTGGAGAATGCCTCGTCGAGCATCAGCTGCGCGAATACCGGCTTGTTGGCCTCATCTCCGTCGGCCGTCGAGGGCGCAGCCAGGTTGAAGCTGAGCGCGCCCGCCAGGCAGAACGCCATCAGCTTCTCCTGCTCGCCGCCGGAGTTGTCGCCGGCGTTGCTGTGGGTGCGGATCAGTTCGTCACTGTGCGCGTCCCATTCGGCGCAGTCGAAGGTGAACCGGTTGCGCACATCCAGCGCGTCGCGGGTCCAGGCCTTGTCCTCGGGTGCGGCCGAAGCCAGCCGGTTGCGCAGCCGCAGGATGTCGGCGTACTGGTCCAGGATCGCCTGCTTGTCGCCCAGGCCCACCTCGGCGATCCGGCCGGAGATCTTGCGCACGATGTCGGTCAGCTCGGACACCGCGGTCAGCGCCCGCGGGGTGGCGCGCAGGGTCAGCCGCGTACCGCGGTTGAACTCGACGGCACCCAGACCGGTGTTGACCCGGGCGATCTGATCGCTGATGCGCCGGGTCTCCTGCTCGGCCACCCGGTGCAGGGTCAGGATCGCGTCGGGTGCCTGCTCGGTCACCAGCCGCATCATCCGCTCGTAGGCCTCGGGCAGCTCGCGTTCGTCGATGTGACGGCACAGCGCGACGTAGTCGTGCACCCGCTCGTCGAACACCTCGCTGTCGTTGGGGATCGCGTCGGGGAACGCGGTGTCGAACGTGTTGAGGATGCGGGCCAGCTCATCGTATGAGCGCCTGCGGTTTTCGCGCAGCTGCTCGCGTTCGCGGCGGATGGCGGCGAACAGCGCCTCGCGGTGCGGCTCGGGGCTGAGCAGCTCCAGCGACACCGGCAGCTCGGCGGCGTAGCGGTGCAGCAGTTCGGTCAGCGGCTCGGAGACGAACGCCGGGCTCAGTCGGTCCTCGAGCTCGAGCAGTTGGGTGCGACGCCTGTCGAGGTCGTCGCGGCGGGTCTGGATCGCTCCGCGGCGGGTCATCAGCGTCTGGATCTCCGACCAGCACTCCTCGGCCCGGGCTGACAACGCCTCGATGTCGGGATGGTCGGCCAGCAGGATCTCGAACTGCTCGCGCAGCCGGTCGGCGTGGTTGTCGGCGGTCTCGGAGTCGATCTGGTTCCACTGCGGGAATTGTTCGCAGATGGCCTTGTTGGCCGCGGCCCGGTCGCGCCACTGCTGCCGCTGTGCGGCGATGTCGTCGGCGGCGCGGCGGGCCTTCTGATAGGACTCTTCGGCGGCCGCCAGGTCAACCGTCAGGGCGTCGATCTTGTTGGTGACGTCGCCCTGGAAGATGTACTCGGACTGCCGAAGTGGTCGCCGGTCGTCCTTGATGGCCAGCCGGTCGGAGTCCTTGTACAGGCCGGTATCGGTGACGGCGCGGCGGAACCGGGGGAACACGTCGGGCGTGTCGACGCAGGTGTGGTCGCCGGCGGTGGCGACGATATCGGCGGCCTCGGCCGCGCACGGGTGCGTGGCGTCGACGACGAAGAGCTTGCCCGCCAACGTGTTCGGGTCCGCCTCGACGGGCACGGCGCCGACCAGGCCGGCGCGCACGTGGTGCAGTTGCAGCCGTCCGCGCATGTCCGTCTCGTTGACGAACCGCAGCACGGCCGCGTAGTGCCGGTCGGGCACCAGCAGCCGCAGCCCGACCCCGCGCAGCACCTTCTCGACGGCGACCCGCCAGCGACTGTGCTCGGGCCGCAGGTCCAGCAGTTCGGCGACATACGGCAGTTCGGCCGCATCGAGACCGACTGCGGCGCAGATGAATTCGCGCATGGTGATCGCGGACTCGGGCAGCGCCGAGCCGACCTGCTCGACGCGCCGGAGTTCCTTGGTGGCCGCGTCGCGGGCCATCCGGGCGACTTTCTGGGTGTACTCGGCGTCGGTGGAGGTCTCCCGCCCGCGGTCAAGGCGGGCCAGCAGTTCGGTGGTCTGCGTGGTCAGTTCCTCACGCAGGTTCCAGAATTCGTCGGCGATGTCGGGCAGGTCGATGTCCTGTGCGCCGAGCAGCATCTCGTATGCCGCGCGCCGCCGCGAGACCTCCTCGGCCTGGGCCTCGGCGGCGGCCACCTGCGACTGCAGCGGGCCGATGCTCGAACTGGATCCGCTGATCTGTGCGTTGAGCGAATCCGCTTCGGCCTTGGCCAGATTCAGCGCTCGGGTGACATCCTCGTACTCGTTGCCCAGCTGATCGATGGTGTGATCCAGCGAGGTGATCTGTGCCGGGCACTGGGCCAGCCGGATGTGGTCGGTGTAGGCGCGCACCATCGGTGCGTCCACCAGATCAATGATGCCCAGGTCGGAAGACTCCGAGGCGTAGCGCTGCTGGATCTTCTCGATGTCGCCGAGGATGGTGCGTTTGCGCTGCGCGACGGCCAGCAGCTCGCGCGCCTCCACCAGGGGGTCGATCTGCTTGAGCGCCTCTGGTAGCCGGGCCAGGCTGTCGGGCTCGTCGAGCATGAATTCGCGGACGAACTGCTCGAGGCCGCCGACGCTCTTGAGCGATTTGGCCTTGCCCAGCAGCTGCTGGGCGGCGTCGGAGGCCCGGATGCCGATGGTGGCGTAGAGCTGGGCCAGATACTGCGACTCCACCTTGGTGGTGAACCGCCAGTCGTCCTTGAACACCCCGGTGTCGAATCGTCCTGCGGCCCAACGGTTGCAGATGTCCTCGATATCGCGGTTGCCGTCGGCCAACACGAACCGGCTCGACGAATCGGACCGGGAATCGCCGGTGAGCCACTTGAGCACCAGGCCGGTCACGGCCCGACCACTGTCGGAGGCATAGGTGACGGCGATGGCCGACCAGGCGGTTCCGTCGCCGCGCAGGTACATCACCTTGCTGGTGGTGCCGTCGCTACGCTGCCCCCAGGCGCCGCGGACGTACTTGTCGACAGTTCGCCGGCCGGCGCTGGACCCGGCCGCGGTGTTGTCTCCCGAGGCGTTGAAGTTACGCCGGTTGAACGGCAGGAAGCCGAGTGAGATCGCATCCAGTAGTGAGGATTTGCCGCTACCGGAGGCGCCGGCGATCAGGGCGCCGCCCTTGCTGAACGGGATATCGTGATACCCGTCGAAGACGCCCCAGTTGACGACCTGCAGGCGCGCCAGATGGAACTGCTCAGTCATCGGGGTCGTCCTCCTCGTCCTGGGGCGCCGGTGCCCCGCCGTTCAGCAGCAGTTCGAACTGCTGCTGCAATTCCGTGATCACCGAGGCCGTCAAGACCGCGGTGATCACCGGGCTGACGGTGTAGCTGTTCTCGTCGTCGCGGGTCCTGCGCAGGATGTCCAGCCCGGCCAGGCGGGCAATCGCCGCATCGATGCGGGCGGTGAAGGCCACCACGTCGCGGTCGACGCCGTCCGGCACGCCGGTGAACATGCCGTGCATCTCCTCGCGGCTGATCACCACGTTCTGCCCGCCGGAGGCGCGCATCAACTGGGCCAGGTGCAGCGCCAGGATCGAGTCGTAGGTGCCCAGCGGTTCACGCCGCAGAAGCTTTACACCCCTGGCGGATTCGTACCGGGCCTGCTCGACGAACGCGATGCCGCCGTTGTCGAAGACACCCTCGACGACCCGCAGTTGAAGGTCCAGTTCGCAGAGTCGCACCTCGATCGGGCGGCGGTACTCCATCACCCAGCTGTAGAGGTCGGCGTCGGAGTCGGCGCTGATGTAGCGCCGGGTCATCAGGTTCTGCAGTGCCCAGCAGGCGCGGTCGGGCAGTTCGCTGACGTCGCCCTCGAAGCGGGGCCGGCGCGGCTGCGGGGTCCGTGCGGTCTGGTCGACCTGGGGCAGTGCGGACAGTGCGGCGATGTCAACCGCGTCGGTGTCGGTCACTGGGCTCCTGCCAGGGTCGAGATCGGTTCGGTGAACATCAGACGCGGGACCTCTATCTCGCGGTCGCGCCCGTCGAGGGACTGGAACCGCACGATCTGCGATTCCGCTGCATCGGCCGGCCCCGGCTGTTTGAGGGCCCACGACCACAGCACGATGACGTGGCCCAGGTATGCGGAGTCCAGCAGGTCCACCGCGTCCGGCAGCGACAGCGGCCCGTCGACGATGGCGTTGTTGATCAGTTCCGACATCGCCGGCGCGTCGACCTGGGTGGTCAGTGCGGCGAAGCTGGCCAGGTCGATGTCACCCCGGGCCGCCTCGGCGGCTTTCGGACTTGACAGGTCGCCGATCCGGAAGCTCAGTGCCCCAACGGAACTGATGGTGTGGCGGGCCAGGGGCAGTTCGATGTCCAGTCGTGAATCGATGAGCGACGACTTCAGCAGATTGCGGGCCGCGCCGATCGCGTCGCCCAGTTGGCGGGCCACCCCGCGGCTCTGCTCGAGGGTGCCGAACGCGGTGAAACGCTTGACCCGCTGGGCGCAGCGCTGCTGGATGCGTTCGACCTCGTCGATCTGGTGGCCGACCAACTCGAAGAAGCCGGCCATCACCGTGCGCAGCGCCGGGTCCAGGGCCGGCAGGGCGTCGGCGACGGCGAGGACGTCGGACTCGAACTCGGCGCGCTGGTCGGGATCGTTGATCATGCGCAGGAATGCGCGGTGCGAATCGCGCCCCTGGGAGTCCCAGGCGGTCTGGTAGTCGGCGTACATCTGGCGCTGTCGGTCGGCGTAGGCGGTGTTGCTGTCGATGGGTTCGTCGAGGGCGGCGGTGGCCTGTTCGATCAGGGTGCCGTACTGACCGATGTCGGTGATCAGCCGCTCCATCTGCAGCGCGATCGCGCGGGCCTCGTCGTAGGCGTCGGTCAGGTCGGAATCCGACCGATGCACCTCGGTGTCGGTCCCGAGCGTGTCGAGCTCGGCTCGCAGAGCGGCGATTTCGGCCTCGATACCCGCGCGGATGCGGTCCGGGTCGGTGCCGACCCGGATGGCGACCTGCTTGAGCCGCGACGCGATGCCGTTGATCGAACCGCCGGTGGCAATCGTGTCCTTGCGGCGCATCCCGCGCAGGAAGTCCAGCGCGCGCCGAGCGTCCTGGGTCAGGTAGCACAGGTTGCGTTCGTACCCGCTGCGGGTGTCGGCGACGCGGTGCAGCCAGCCCTGGCTGGCCCACGACTTGATCAGCGCGAGCCCGGACTGCCCGTCGGGGTGGCCCAGGTCGTCCAGGTCGCGTTCGAGCAGGACCACCAGTTCGGTCTCCGGGATGACGCCGCCGGCCAGGTGACGCTCCATCAGGGCCGCATACAGGCCCAGGTTGTTGGCAGCCAGCAGCCGGACGGTGGGTGAGGCCTGGATCTCGCGATTGAGTTCGAGCAGCTCGGTGGCCGACAATGATGCGTTGTCGTCCACCTGGCTCCTGTTCGTGTGTACCTCTGGTCCGGACGGTTCAAGATAGGGCACCGGGCCGACAATCGGCCGCCGCCGCGGGCGTGTCCGGGGGTGTGTCGTTCGCCGCGAATCACAGGTGTCGCACAAGTCGCGTGAGCCCCAGCGGTCACGGGATGGTGGGGGGCTACCCTCGACGTCGCCGGCCTCGGCCCCAGCGAATCCGTGCGTTCACGGAGTCGAGCGAGTTACCCGCCGAAGGTCGCAGCTGGGTTCAGCTCGGGTCCGCAACCGACGGGCGCTGTTGTCGGGCGGCGTCGAGGATCTGCTGAGCCGTCCCGAAGAGTGTCGTTGTCCGGTCGCTGCCCGTCACTGGCTGAAATGCCGCCAGCTGCAGCAGCATTCGTGCGAGTGTCTGGATTGTCTCGTAGGGAATCACCAGAACTGTGGCCCGGGCGTGGGCGCTGTGTACGACGATCAGGTGCTGCGGGACGTCTTTCCACCCGTTCCAATTCAGGTCCGGTGGGCGCTGATGATTCGGCCAGTTGATGGCGATGCCGCTCACTTCGCCCATCTGGCTGCCAGCGAACTTCACGAAGGCGGGTAGCTCGCGGGCGATGTTCGCACTGCGTGGCCACCACGCCCCGTCAATGGGTCGCCCGAGTTCGACGGCCAGGCTGGCGCGGACAGCCCGTGGATCCCGGGGGGTTGCGATTCCCCGGCCGCTGAGGGTGAAGTCGTTCGGATCCATGGATGTTCATCCCTGCTTGTGGGCGCCACGCGGGACGCTGGGGGAGGATTCACATCCGGCGGCGGACACCGCCGCTGAGGTGGGAAACCACTTGCTCACGACGGTACGCCCTCACCGAGCCCGCCTACCGGGCAGTGCTGTTCGGGCAGTGAACCGATGTGAACCGGCGATGGCACCCTCAGGCCGGCAGGTGCTCCGGATGCAGCATCTCCGCGTACCGCAACTGCTCGGGGATGCCGAACCCGTCGACCAGCAGCTCGGCGTGGGGGCGCAGCCGCTTGCATCGGTCATTGATGCCGCGGGTGACGGCCTTGGCGCGTTCGGTCGACAGGAACCGGTGCTCGATGAACCAGGCCTTGTCGTCCTCGATGACGGACAGGGCGTACAGATCGCACACCATGCCGAGGATCTTGCGGGTCTCCTTGTCCGTGCATCCGTCGATTCCCGCGACGAACGCCTCCAGGATCATCCGCTCGATGTGGGCCTCGGCGGCGTGCAGCACGTGATCCTGCACGGAGTTGAACGCCTCGAACGCGCTCATCTCCTTGGACTTGCCCTGCAGCCGGCGGGCCACCGAGGCGACCATGTATTCCTCGCGGTCCTCGAACATCTTGACCTGGGTGCCGCGGTTGAACAGTGAGCCTTCCTCCTCGTTGTCCTGCCGGGTGTCGAGGATGGTCTGCATGATCGTCTCGGCCGCAGTGCGTTTGAGTACGCGTTCGCCGGCGAAGTTGGCCGCGAACCGGACCCATTCGACCGGGCTCATGCCCTTGATGTCGTCGGCGTATGCGGTCAGCAGCGCCTTGGCCACCAGCTGGGTCAGCACCGTGTTGTCACCCTCGAAGGTGGTGAACACGTCGGTGTCGGCTTTCAGGGCGATCAACCGGTTCTCCGCGAGATAGCCTGCGCCGCCGCAGGCTTCGCGCGCCACCTGGATGGCGTGGGTGGCGTGCCAGGTGTTGGCCACCTTCAGGCCCGCCGCGCGCGATTCCAGCTCGCGCTGCTCCTCGGGGTCGGGATCCTCGGCGGTCTGCAGGTCGTGGGTCTTGGCCACCAGTTCGTTCTGCGCGAACTGCAGCGCGTAGGACTTGGCGATCAGCGGCAGGAGCCGGCGCTGGTGGGCCAGGTAGTCCATGATGACGATCTCCTGGCCGGTGTCCGGATCGTCGAACTGCTTGCGCTGCAACGCGTACCGGGTGGTGATGTCCAGGGCGACACGCGCGGCGGCGCCGGCGCTGCCGCCGACGGTGACGCGGCCGCGGATCAGCGTGCCCAGCATGGTGAAGAACCGGCGGCCGACGTTCTCGATGGGGGAGGAGTAGACCCCGTCGGCCGTGACGTCGCCGTACTTGTTGAGCAGGTTCTCCCGCGGCACCCGGACATGGTCGAACATGATCCGGCCGTTGTCGACGCCGGGCAGGCCGCCCTTGTACTGGCAGTCGCCAGTGGTGATGCCCGGCAGGTCGTTGCCCTCGTCGTCGCGGATCGGCACCACCAGGCAGTGCACCCCGTGGTTCTCGCCGTCGGGTGTGATCAACTGCGCGAAAACCGCTGCGACACGGGCAGTCTGGGCCGCGCCGCCGATGTAGTCCTTGCGCGACGACGGCGTGGGGGAGTCGACGATGAACTCCTGGGTGGCTGGATCGTAGGTGGCCGTCGTCTCCAGGGACTGCACATCGGATCCGTGCCCGGTCTCGGTCATCGCGAAGCAGCCCAGCAGTTCCAGGTCGATGATCTTGTGCACGTAGGCCTTGTGGTGCCGCTCGGTGCCGAGGTTCTCGATGGCGCCGCCGAACAGGCCCCACTGCACGCCGGCCTTGACCATCAGCGATAGGTCGCTCATCGCGAGCATCTCGATCTGGGTGACGGCCGCGCCGACATCCCCGTTGCCGCCGTGCTCCTTCTTGAAACCGTCCTCGGCCACACCGGCGGCGGCCATGATCTTCAGTTGCTCGCCGACCTTGGTCCGGGCGATGACGGTGTTGGGGGTGTAGTGCGGCCTGAAGACCTCGTTGGACAGCTCGGCGCGAACGCGGTTCTTCACGTCGCGAAAGCGTCCGTCGAGTGCGTTGCGCAGGTGCTCCGCGGTGGTGCTCATACCGCACGGTAGCCCGTTGCCGGATGAGGCAAACCTGAATTGAGCAGGGTCACAGCGCTGGAGAACAATTGCGCCATGACCGAACTACTGGACCCGCACGACTTCGATCACACCCATGCCGACGTCAGTGGCGGCTGGTTGCGTGCCGCGACGTTCGGGGCGATGGACGGCGTGGTGACCAACACCGCGCTGATCGCCGGCGTCGGGGCGGCCGCCGGCGAGCACACCGTGTTGTTGTCCGGGGTGGCCGGGCTGGCGGCCGGCGCCTTCTCGATGGCGCTCGGCGAGTTCACCTCGGTGACCACGGCCAACGAACAGATCGACGCCGAGGTGGAGGTGGAACGCAGAGCGATCGCGCGTAACCCCGAAGCCGAGAAGGCCGAACTGGTCCGGATGTTGATGAAGAAGGGTCTGTCCGAGGCGACCGCCCGCGACGCGGTCGAGGAGATCCACGCCGACGAGGAGGAGGCCATCGCGGTGCACCTGAGCAACGAGATCGGCATCCAACCCGGCCATCGGCCCTCGCCGTACGTGGCGGCCGGGTCGTCGTTCCTGATGTTCGCGATCGGCGCCGTCATCCCACTGATCCCGTACCTGTTCGGCCTAGGCTCGCTGCCGATCGGCCTGATCTGTGGCGGCGTCGGTCTGCTGATCGCCGGAGCGTTCGCGGCGCACTTCACCAAGCAGTCCCGGTGGCTGGGTGCGTTGCGGCAGTTGCTGTTCGGTGCCGTCGCCGTCGGGGCGACCTATCTCATCGGTGATCTGATCGGCGCGGCGATCTCGTAGCCGACCGGTAGCGTCGAGCACGTGGACCCCGATGAGCTCGCGCTGACCACTCCTGACCCGAGCCGGATCTGCACCATGAGATGAGGTGAGGGTCAGCGCCACATCGCGCGAGTACTCCTATTCGGATGAGGCGTTGGAGACGTTGTCCAGGAGGCGGCGCATGACGTCGATAGCAGCGCCGAGAGCTTCCCGGTCGGCGGCGTCGAGTTGTTCGATCGCCGGGTCGATGACGGCCGCGCGGTCGGCGCGAACCTGCGCCAGCGTGCGACGGCCCTCGTCGGTGATGGCGATGAGCACGGCACGGGCATCGCCGGGGTCGGCGGTGCGCGTGACCAGTCCGGCGTCCTCGAGGCGGCGGACCTGGGTGGTCATCGTCGGCTGCGAGCAGTTGTCCAGGGCGGCCAGATCGGAGATGCGGGCCTCGCCGCGGTCGTCGATGGTCGACAACAGGCGGGCCTGCGCCCACGGCACGGGCATCCGGATCCGCTGGGTGGCCAACCGGTTGAGCCGGGCGACCATGCTCAGCAGGTCCACGCCCAGGTCGGTTGCCGCAGCCATACGCACATTTTACATAGGTTTACTATGCAGTCAACCGGGTGTGCCGAGCGCGCCGATTCCGACGCGCCACGGCGCTTGTCGACGAAACCGCACGCCGTCGCTGCCGTCGCGTGCACGGCCTCCCGCCGGCGGCTGGCAGAATCGTCTGATGACGTATGGGAGCCCGGGCGCGCCACGTCCCACCGGCCCCCTTCGTCCCTCCGAAATGGCGCAGGCCGCCGTCATGGCCGCGCTGTGCGCCGCCTGCGCGGTGATCGCCATCGTCGTCCCGTTCGGCCAGGTGTTCTCGCTGCTGGGCAACGTGCCGATGGGTCTGCTGGCCTACCGCTATCGCATCCGGGTGCTGATTGCCGCGCTGGTGGCCGGCGGCATGATCACCTTCCTGGTCGCCGGTCTGGGCGGCTTCATGACGGTGGTGAACTGCGCCTACATCGGCGGCCTGACCGGTGTCATCAAACGTCGCGGCCGGGGCTGGCCCACCATGTTGTTCGCGTCGCTGATCGCCGGCGCGGCATTCGGGGTGTTCGCGGTCGGCGCACTGGCGCTGCTCTCACGACTGCGGCACCTGATTTTCGAGACCATCACCGCCAACGTCGAGGGTTCGGCGCGCTTCGTCGAGTATCTGGCCGACACGCTGCGCGGCATCGGAATGGCGCAGCTGGCCGACCAGATGCACATATCGGCCGACCTGGTGCGAAATATGACCGCCACCGCCCTGCGGTACTGGCCGCTGCTGGTGGGTGGCTACGCGATCTTCGCAATCATGGTGGTCTCGGTGATCGGTTTCTGGGCCCTCTCGATGGTGCTCGAGGCGCTGCGCGGCGTGCCCGACGTCCACAAGCTCGAGACGCCGCCGCGCGGTCCGGTCGGTCCACTGCCGGTTCGTCTGCGCCACATCGGCTTTCGCTACCCGGGCGCCGATCACGACGCCCTGGCTCCGATGAGCATGGACATCGACCCCGGCGAGCACGTCGCGGTCGTCGGGGCCAACGGCTCCGGCAAGACCACCCTGATGCTGATCCTGGCGGGCCGGCCGCCGACCACCGGAAGCGTGGACCGGCCCGGTGCGGTCGGCCTCGGTGAACTCGGCGGCACGGCCGTGGTGCTGCAGCATCCCGAGACGCAGGTGCTGGGCAGCCGGGTGGCCGACGATGTGGTGTGGGGTCTGCCGGCCGGTAGGGCCGTCGGCCCCGATGTCATCGACCGGCTGCTCGACGAGGTGGGGCTGGGCGGCATGGGCGAGCGCGACACCGGTGGGCTGTCCGGCGGGGAGTTGCAGCGCCTGGCCATCGCCGGCGCGCTGGCGCGTGAACCCGCGCTGCTGATCGCCGACGAGGTCACCAGCATGGTCGACCAGGCCGGCCGGGACGCGCTGCGCGATGTGCTCGCGGGCCTGACCGACCGGCACGGCCTGGGCCTGGTGCAGATCACGCACTACGCGAACGAGGCCGAGGTCGCCGACCGCGTCGTCAACCTCTCCGAGTCCCTGGACAACACGTCCGGGATGGTGGACATCGCCGCGGCCCCGCGGGCCACCACCGAGCGGCCCGCCGGCGCGACGATCATCGAGCTGGACCGCGTGGGACACACCTACGCCGCGGGCACGCCGTGGGCCAAGACGGCGTTGCGCGACATCACATTTCGGGTGCATGCCGGCGACGGCGTGCTCATCCACGGCGGCAACGGCTGCGGCAAGTCGACATTGGCCTGGATCATGGCCGGCCTGCTCAAACCGTCGACCGGGACCTGCCTGGTCGGTGGGCTGCCCGCCGACCAGCAGGTGGGCACCGTCGCGGTCGCGTTCCAGGCCGCCCGCCTGCAGCTGCTGCGGCCCCGCGTCGACCTGGATGTGGCTGCGGCAGCTGGCTTTTCGCCGTACGATGCCCCGCGGGTGGCCGCGGCGCTGGCTGCCATCGGGCTGGACGCGGCGCTGGCCCGCCGCCGGATCGACCAGCTCTCCGGCGGGCAGATGCGCCGGGTGGCGCTGGCCGGCGTGTTGGCCATGCAGCCGAGCGTGCTTGTTCTGGACGAGCCCACCGCGGGGCTGGACCCGCGCGCGCGCGATTACCTGCTGGAGGATATCCGGCGCCTCAACCGGGAGGGCACC
>JAKIXW010000029.1:0-362 GCA_022708865.1 Acidobacteriota bacterium | reverse complement strand
GAGCCGCTGGCCGGTCTGGATGCGGCCAGCCAACGCAACCTGGTGCGGCTGCTGGTCGATCTGCGCCGCGAGATCGGGCTGACAGTGGTCGTCATCTCGCACGACTTCGTGGGCCTCGAGGAACTGTGCCCGCGGATCGTGCATCTGGACGCCGGGGTGCATCGCCTCCAGGCGACCGAGTCGGCGTCGGCGGGGGAGTTGTCATGACCGCGCCGGCCGGGCCCGCGCCCCGCAACAAGCAACGCCGCCCGGTGGCGCTGCTGCGCGCGGTGCCGGGCCCCTCGCCCATCCACGACCTGTGGGCCGGCACGAAACTCATTGCTGTGTTGGTCATCTCGGTGCTGCTGACCTTCTACCCGGAC
>JAKIXW010000299.1 GCA_022708865.1 Acidobacteriota bacterium | reverse complement strand
CACCTTGACCGAGCGCTGCGAAGGCGCGACGGCGATCCTTGCCGACGCTGACCGGGCGGTCGCCTGGTGCCACCTGAACGACGAGTCCGCGATGCTCACCCGCCTGATTGACGACGCCGTAGAAGTTGCCGGGTCGGACAGTGACGAGGCCAAGGAAGAGAAGCTCACGGCGTTCAGCCGCGGCGAGATTCGCGTGCTGGTCACCAAGCCTGTGATTGGGGCGTGGGGGTTGAACTGGCAGCACGCCCACCGGTCCAGGTGGATGCCATCACCACGCCGGGCGGGGAGCGAGTGCTGCGCAACCTGCACGCGAAAGCCGCGCGGGCTGACCAGATGTTCGCCCGGCTGATCGAGCACATGAACGACGCGCTGCGCATAGAGGCCAGCGCCTTCGACCGAGAGATGGAGATGCCACCGTGGGCTTCCTAGACCAAGACGTGACCGACCGCTGGGCGATCTACTGCGGCGACTCGATGGAGATGATGCAGGCGCTGCCCGACGCGTCGATCCATGCAGCGATCTACAGCCCACCCTTCGGCGGGCTCTACCACTACTCGAGCGACGACCGGGATCTGAGCAACGCGCGGGACTACAACGAGTTCTTCGAGCAGTACGACTTCTTCGTCAAGGAACTGCACCGGCTGCTGATCCCCGGCCGGGTGATCGCCGTGCATGCCTCGCTGGTGCCGTCCGGGAATACCGGTGTCGACTCGTTCACCGACTTTCCTGGCGACGTGATCCGCGCCCACCAGCGCCGCCGCTGGGACTTCATCGGCCGGCACGTCATCTGGAAGGAACCGCTGTGGGTGCGTAACCGCACCATGGCCAAGAACCTCGCGCACCGGCAGGTCACCGAGGACGCCGGCAAGGTGAACTTTGCGCTTCCCGACGAGCTGCTGATCTTCCGTAAGCGCGGCGAGCATGCCGCCCCGATCACCCACCCGTGCGGACTGACCGGCGACTACGCGGGAGAGGAGCAGGTGCCCCACGACCTGCACCGCTGGCGCGGCTGGGACGGCGACCAGAAGCAGAACCGCTATTCGCACTGGATCTGGCGGCGTTACGCCTCCTCGGTGTGGGACGACGTGCGCATGACCCGTGTGCTGCCGTTCCAACCCGACCCGGAGGACGACGACGCCGAGAAGCACGTCCACCCGCTGCAACTCGACGTCATCGAGCGCTTCGTCGATCTACGCACCCTGCCCGGTGAGCGGGTGCTGACCCCGTTCATGGGTGTCGGGTCGGAGGTCTACACCGCTGTCGCGATGGGCCGCTACGGCATCGGCGCGGAGTTGAAGCCGTCCTACTACCAGCAGGCGGCGCTCAACCTGCGGTCGCTGGACAAGCCCGCTCCCGTGGAGGACGCGCCGCTGTTCGAGGACTTCGCGTGAAACGCTCCCCGAAAGCCATTGGCACGGCCGGAGAGTCCGCCGCCCGGATGTTCCTCACCCCCGCCGCCCTGCCACCTACCAACCCCGCACAAGCCCCCGACAACCAGGAGACAAGGGACATGAGCACAACCATCTGGCCCGGCGAATACCGGCGCAAGGTGACCCGCTGCAAAGCCATGCGGGTCACCACCGAGAACCTGCCGCAGGTCGCCGCCTGGTGCGGCGGGCACACCTGGGCCTCCGCAGTGGTGGTGCCCATCTACAGCGACGGCAAGCGTGGCGAGGACACCGCCCCGATCGGGTCCTGGGTGGTGCAGGTCGGCGGGGTGTTCCGGATCTGGCCGGCGGAGGCGTTCACCGCCGAATGGACGGCGGTGACCTCATGATCGCCATGCCGCACCTGGTCTTCCTGTCCATCCTGTTCACCGCCGGGCTGCTGGCCTGGATCCTGGACCTCGCCCACTGGGACACCCCCACCGCGGTGGCCGGCACGATCGTGGCCGGCCTGGGCGCGGGCGTCTTCCTCGCCGCGTGGGCCGCCTGATGCGCGCGCCATACGGTCACCGGCTGACCGACCAGACCGACGGGCCCTTCCGGCTGTGCGAGTGCGGGATCGGGATCGCCGTCGACCCCCGCGACGAGCTGAAGGTGTACCGGCGCCACCGCCTGCACCTCGAGGCCGTCGAGCACGTGTCCCGCGACCGGCACCCCGCCTTCGGGGGCCGGGATGTCTGACTTCGCCGACGCCTTCGAGAAGGGCTTCCTGACCGTGGGGACCATCGCGGTGATCACCGGACTGATCGTGTGGGCCGCCGATGTCTGGACCAAGTGGAGGAACCGATGAATGTAGTGCTGACCCTGCTGGCGATATGCGGGCTGATCGTGCTCGCACCGATGGCCCTGGCCATGGTGCTGCTCATCACCGCCTACAGCATCGGCGCGGTGCGGGTGTGGCGTGAGGACCGCCGGCTACGCACGGACTTCGAGCGGATCATCGGGGAGCAGGTGAAGCGCTGATGGCGAATCCGTCCCGCGACAAGGGCACGCGAATGGAAACCACCGCCAAGCGGTATCTGCAGGCGTCCGGCTGGCCGCAGGCCGACCGGCAACCGCTGCGCGGCGACCGCGACCAGGGCGACCTGGTGGTATCCCGCATCCCGCTGATCATCGCCGAGGTGAAGTATCGCGACCATGCATTCAGTGACGCCCAGCTGGGCCGCTGGCTCGAGGAGACCGAGCGCGAGGCGGTCCATGCCGGGGCGGACCTGTCGGTGCTGATCGTGGCCCGTAAGGGTGTGCGCGTCGAGTACTGGGATGCGGTGATGGCCGCCAACGACTGGATGCTGCTGCTGTCCGGGGACGAGGTGCTGCCCACCGACGCACCCTGGGCGCTGCGCGCATCGCTGGCCGACTGGTCACGGATGGCCCTGGCATGGGTGGAGGGGCTGACATGAACTGCTCCATCTGCGGACGCAGCTCGCTGGCCGCCACCTACTACATGTACCGAAAGGACGGCACCCGATGACCGCCTACTTCAGCAACGGAAGTGAGTGGGACGCATGGAGCGCCGCCTGGTGCGAAACCTGCATCCACGACGCCGCCGGGCCGGAGGACGGCTGCCCGATCATCCTCCAACTGCTGCTCGGAGAGCCCACCGAGCACGTAGGACGAGGACCCGATTGGAGTCCACAGACCGTCGCATGGTGCTCTCAATACGAGAAGCGGCCGAAATGGCACGGGGAGGTCGTGGGTGACGTAGTCGGTGGCGGCTTGCTCGTGCTGATCGTCGACACAGAAGACGACGCCGAACAGTCCGAACACTGGGACGGCACCACGCCCTGGGAATCCGACGCCCTCGACGGCGGTGACGCATGAGTAGTTACTACAAGGCAACCCGCCCGGACGGAACCGACTTCTACACCGGCACCGTCGACTACGGCGCGGCCCTGGCTTCCGGCGACACGATCCGACTCGACTCCGACGAAACGGAGTTCCCCGGTCCCGGCTGGCTGCACCTGGCCACCGTGCCGACTGAATGCGACGGGATGACGTGGCCCTGCCGACTGTTCGAGGTGGAGCCTGTCGGGGAGTTTCACCGCGGCGAGGGTCACCCGTACAAGATCGGGTGCCGTGAGGTCCGAGTTCTGCGGGAGTTGCCCGCGCATGAGGCGTTCGGGCCGCAGGGCGAACAGGTCGCGGCGCTGATCGAGCGGGCGCGGTGTCTCACCGCAGCCGAGATTAAGCGACTACACGCGGCGTGGGACGCGGCGAGGAACGCGGCGAGGAACGCGGCGAGGGACGCGGCGTGGTACGCGGCGAGGGACGCGGCGAGGAACGCGGCGAGGAACGCGGCGTGGTACGCGGCGGGGGACGCGGCGAGGGACGCGGCGAGGAACGCGGCGAGGAACGCGGCGTGGTCTCTGGTGGCGCGAGACCTGATCTCCACTGATGCCTACGACACCTTGA
>JAKIXW010000298.1 GCA_022708865.1 Acidobacteriota bacterium | reverse complement strand
GCCAGGTAACAGGTTTGGCCGCCGATGCGCGGGCCGGGGTCATCGCGGGGATCCACCTCGAGGGTCCCTGGATCTCGGCGCAGCGGTGCGGTGCCCACGACCCAGCGCTCATGCGCGACCCTGATCCGGCCGAGATCGACCGTCTGCTGGCCGCCGGCGACGGCGCGATCCGGATGGTCACCATCGCCCCTGAACGCGACGGAGCGATGAGAGCGATCGCTCAATTCGTCGACGCCGGAGTGGTAGTGGCCGTGGGTCATACGGAGGCCTCCTATGACCAGACCCGGGCGGCCATCGATGCCGGCGCCACCGTTGGCACCCATCTGTTCAACGCGATGCGGCCGATCCATCACCGCGAGCCGGGGCCGATCATCGCGCTGCTGGAGGACCCTCGGGTGACGGTGGAGATCATCGACGATGGCGTGCACGTCCACCCGGCGCTGTACCGCCACGTGTGCCGCAGCGCTGGCATGGACCGGGTGTCCCTGATCACGGATGCGATGGCGGCGGCGGGGATGAGCGACGGGCCGTACACCCTGGGTGCGCTGACCGTCGACGTCGTGGACGGGGTGGCCACGATCGCCGGGACGGACACCATTGCCGGCAGCACCGCGACCATGGACCGGGTGTTCCGGTTCGCGGTGGAGAACAGCGGGCTGCCCCGTGACGAGGCGCTGAAGCAGGCCGTTCGGCAGGCCTCGATCAACCCGGCGCGCGCCCTGGGTCTGCCCTCGGACGGCCTGGCCGTCGGTGGCTCGGCTGATCTGGTGGTCCTGGATGACCAGCTGGCCGTATCGGGAGTCGTACGGGGCGGAGCGTGGCTCGTCGACCCGGTCTGAGCTGGGAGTTCAGGCTTCGCTCAGGTTCACTGCCGACAATCGAGGCATGCACACCACGCCCCTGTGGGTCGAGCGCGATGAGGATCTGCGCAAGGCGATCCACGCCGTCGATCCCGAGGAGATGACGACGGTGTTCTCGGCGGTACCTGCCGCCCCGCTCGTGGCGCACCCAGAGCGAGCGCCGGAGCAGACGCTGGAACAGACCGCAGTACTGCCCCCGGTGTTGGGCCGCGATGCCCGCCGGACGCTGATCTTGGCGGCAGTCGGCGCCATTGCCGGCCTCGGCCTGTTGGCCCTGCTGGTGACTCTCGTTGTCAACGCGTCGAACTCATCGACCACCATCGTCCGACCGCCGGTGACCCCCGTGACGAAAACCCCTACCGCACAGGTGATCACGCCGTCGTCGTTGCCGGAGCCGGCGCCCGCTCAGGCAGCGGGCACCCCGCCCCCGACAGCGGTGGTGTCGGCGGAGCGGATGGCACCACCGGCACCTGCGCCGGTACCGGCGGACCAGCGGCCGGTCCGGGAGCGACTGCATGAGATGTTCCCGCGGCTGTTTCCGTAGCTCGCAGCCGTGGATCAGGCCGGATGCTCTGCCGGCCGTCGGGACCGAAATTCAAGCAAACCGACTCCGGGCAACCCGGGCACATCAGCCCGCAAGTGGGCATTGTCGTGTCAACCGACACCTCATCCCCAGCGCATGACCTTCACGTCAGTCTGCTGCTGGCGCGGTAGCGATTACAGCTGATCCGCTACCCGGCTTCCCAGTTGGTGCGAACATACTCGACCACCAGCCCGTTAGGCTCATTGGATGGCTGGCGGTTCCGACGATGCACAAGAAGCTCCCGTCGACCATGTACCGCAACGCCGGTTGGGGCGGCGACCGACAATCAACCTCGACATGATCGTTGGGGCTGCCCGTGCGCTGCCTCCGCAGGACCTATCGATACGTGCTGTCGCGGCAGCTCTGGGCGTAGACCGCAAATCTGTCCACTACTACGTCAAGGACCGCGCGGGTTTGCAAGAACTGGTCGCTATCGATGTCTTCGAGGCGCAGATTCGTGGATGGGACATACCCCGCGACGCTGACTGGCGCGAGCTGCTGCGGGCGGTGGCGTACGCGATGCGTTCGACGCTGTCCGCTGTGGGCTCGCTGCTCACCTACACGGATATCCAGGCTTTCGCCGGCATCGATGGTCTCCGAGCCACAGAGGACATGCTCCAGCGGTTGATCGCGGCTGGCTTCACGGTCGAGGAGGCAGGTTTGGCCTACAAGTTCGTCAGCGATCTGGCCTATTGCGGGGCACGGGAGGACCTGCGCGCTGCGAGCGAGCGACATGGCGCCGATGGCGGTTCTCGGGGTCGACGAGCCGATATCCGAGACACCCTGCCGAACGCGGAAGGCAATGAGGATTCGGCGCTGCGGCAGTTGGTCGAATTACGCTCGGGCGATCGTTATCGAGACAGACAGTTCGATTTTGGTTTGCGCGTCCTGGTGGTTGCTTTGGAACGGTTGGTAAAACCTACAGGGGTCGAAGAGGTGTCTTGACGAGACCTGTCGCTCTGATCAACGGACCAGGGCATTTCGCCCACGTGAGGGAAATATTTTCCCCACATGGGGAAAGTTTGCCCAATCTGCTTCCCGCATCGTGGTTGGTGCCCTATAACGGTCCCTATGAAGGCAGCTGCGTACATTGGTCGGGTCGGTGGGTTAGCGGTCGCTCTCGGTATCGGAGCAGCGGTCGCCTCGGGTAGCGCGGTGGCATTCGCCGACACCGGTGACTCGCACCAGGCCGGCGCAGCGGATGCGGTGGGTCCGAAGTCCGCAGGATCGTCGCGTTCCTCAACTGACGCCGATCCAGGCCGCGGCGGCGAGTCGGGCGGTTCAACGAGCGTGTCGACCAGTCCGGCGGATGCCTCCGACGGCACGTCGAGGGATCTGCCAGGCGGCGGCGACGACCAGTCTGCGGGTACGCCGGCCCGCGATGGATCCGGTGACGGAGGCGATGGTTCTACCCCGGGCAGCGACAGCTCGGGCGAGGCGCATTCGGTAAATGGTCCCTCACGCGGATCGTCGCGCGGCGCCACGCATACCAACGCCCGCGGGGACTCGATCGAAACCCAGGAACAGTATGGCCGCGCCGAGGTGGCCCACTCCAGTGCTGCGCCGGCAGTGCCGACGCGCGATGCCGCTACCGATGACGGTTCCACTGTCGATGTGACAGGGTCGGTGCCGTTGGAGAGCACTCCGGCCTCTGCGGTAGAGCCAACCGATCCTGAGGAACTGCAACCAACACACACCAGGCCGGACACCTTGGCTGTGGTGGAGGTCGCGAGCTCGAAATTCGTCGCTACCTCCGCGAGCCGTCTGGCGGGCGGTGTGCCCAACGGCCCTGAACAGAATGATCCATTCTCGTGGGCGATGCTTGCCGCCGCGAGCCGTCAAACCTACGGCTCCTCCGCACGCTCGAAGACCGCGTCAGCGCGGGCCGCTATCGAGACGGCCGAACCAGCCGACACCGGCGCGGCGCGGCCAACCTCGTCATTGGCCGGTGCCGTTGAAGCCAGCGGTCCCCGCAGTGTCGCACCGGCCAACGCTGCGACACTGAATGCAACCACTGCGACTGTGGCGCAGACCGCTGGCACGTTGGCCTCGATCATCCAGCAATTGATCTACAACCCCGTGCATGCCGTGGTTCAGCTATGGATCACCAGCGAAGTCGGAAAGATCGTCGACGGGCTCATCAACGCGATCGCCGGCTCCTATGTCATCGGTAACGGAGCGCAGGGCAATGTCGAGAATCCCAACGGTGGCGATGCCGGGTGGCTGCTGGGCGACGGTGGCGCCGGATGGAACAGCACCCAGGATGGTGTAGCCGGCGGTCACGGTGGACGTGGCGGCCTCCTGCTCGGCAATGGCGGTGACGGCGGCGATGGTGGAGCCGGCGCGGTCGGCGGTGCCGGTGGAGCCAGCGGTCTAATGATGGGTATCGGCGGCAACGGTGGTGACGGCGGGTCTCG
>JAKIXW010000297.1 GCA_022708865.1 Acidobacteriota bacterium | reverse complement strand
CGATGCGGCGGGCGATGGTGTTCATGTGAATCTCCTTGTGTGAGTGTGTTTCTGGTCTGCCTGGCCGGTGTTCTTTGGCGATGACCCAACAATGCCGCGGGACAGGAAGATTCGGGATCGGGTGACCGGAGGATGCGCAGGGGGATTCAGCTGTCCCCCGATCGGTGGACGGGTCAGGCGAGCTCGTCGCGCAACAGCGCGAGCATCTCCGAGCAGCCGGCGTCGACCTTGACGGTGGCCAGGGGGTCGCCCCGGGTGGCTCCGCGGTTCACGATCGCCACCGGCTTGGCCCGCGCTACGGCGCGGCGGACGAACCGGTATCCGGAGAACACCGTCAGCGACGAGCCCGCCACCAGCAGTGCGTCGGACTCATCCACGAGTGAATAGGCTTGTTCGACAACGTCCTTGGCGACGCTGTCACCGAAGAAGACGATGTCAGGCTTGAGCATCCCGCCGCAACGCGGGCAGTCCCGATATCGGAACGCCGCGATGGACGAAGCGTCGGCCACCGTGGCGTCGGCGTCGGGTGCCACCGCGATCCCGCCGACCTGTTCGGCGCGCTCGAGGAACCCCGGATTCAGCGCTTCGAGTTCGTCGGCCAGCGCCGCTCGGCTCAGGGTGTAGCCACAGGCCAGGCAGACCACCCGGGCGTAGGTGCCGTGCAGGTTCAGCACGCGCCGGCTGCCGGCCTTGGTGTGCAGCAGGTCGACGTTCTGGGTGATCACTCCAGTGAGGACACCGCCGTGTTCCAGGTCGGCCAGGGCGCGGTGCCCCGCATTGGGCTCACAGGCGGCCATGTGCCGCCACCCGACGTGATTGCGGGCCCAGTAGCGCCGCCGGAACGCTGGATCGCCGGTGAACTGACGGATGGTCATCGGGTTGCTCGGCGGCGAGTCCGGACCCCGGTAGTCGGGGATCCCGGAATCGGTCGACAGCCCGGCGCCGGTGAGCACGGCGAGCCGCCGGCCGTTCAGTGCGGCGACCAATTCGGGGGCCTCGGCGCACGGTGCGGGGCGGTTCACGGTTGCCAGGGTAGGCCCGGACGGCGACCCCCGGATGCCACAATGGAACGGTGAGCTGCCCCGACAGGTTCCACTCGGCCTACCGGCACGGTTTCGTCCGGGTGGCCGCGTGCACGCTGCACACCACCATCGCCGACCCCGCCGCCAACGCCGAGGCGGTGCTGACCATCGCACGCGAATGCCACGACGACGCCGTAGCGCTGGCGGTGTTCCCCGAGCTGACCCTGTCCGGCTACTCGATCGACGACATCCTCCAGCAGGAGACCCTGCTCGAGGCCGTGCAGGACGCGCTCGCCACGATTGTGGCGGCCTCCGCCGAGCTGCTGCCGGTGCTGGTGGTCGGGGCACCGCTGCGGCACCGCAACCGGCTCTACAACACCGCGGTGGTCATCCATCGCGGAACCGTCCTCGGTGTGGTGCCCAAGTCGTACCTGCCGACCTACCGGGAGTTCTACGAGCGCCGGCAGATGGCCCCCGGCGACGACGTGCGCGGCGAGATCACCGTCTGCGGTGCCTCGGTGCCCTTCGGGCCGGACCTGCTGTTCGGGGCCGCCGATGTGCCGGGCTTCATGCTGCACGTCGAGATCTGCGAGGACATGTGGGTGCCGGTACCCCCGAGTGCGGGGGCCGCGCTGGCTGGCGCCACGGTGCTGGCGAACCTGTCCGGCAGCCCGATCACCGTCGGACGTGCCGAGGACCGTAAGTTGCTCGCCCGCTCCGCCTCGGCGCGGTGCTTGGCGGCCTACGTCTACGCCGCCGCCGGTGAGGGGGAATCCAGCACCGATCTGGCCTGGGACGGCCAGACGATGATCTACGAGAACGGTGCGCTGCTGGCCGAATCCGAACGTTTCCCCAAGGGCGCCCGGCGCAGCGTCGCCGACGTCGACGTCGAACTGCTGGCCGCCGAGCGGCTTCGGATGGGCACCTTCGACGACAATCGGCGCACCCTCGGGATCGACGACCTCGACGTGCGTCGGGTGGACTTCGTGTTGAACCCGCCGGAAGTCGACATCGGCTTGCGGCGCAACGTCGAGAGATTCCCGTTCGTGCCGTCGGATCCTGCACGGCTGCAACAGGATTGCTACGAGGCCTACAGCATTCAGGTCTCTGGCCTGGAGCAGCGGCTGCGGGCACTGAGATATCCGAAGGTGGTCATCGGCGTCTCCGGCGGTCTGGACTCGACCCACGCGCTGATCGTCGCGGCTCGCGCGATGGACCGCGAGAACCGGCCCCGCACAGACATTCTCGCGTTCACCATGCCAGGATTCGCCACCGGCGAGCACACCAAGGGCAATGCGATCGCGCTGTGCAAGGCGCTGGGCGTGACGTTCACCGAACTCGACATCCGCGACACCGCCCGGGTGATGCTGGCCGAGATGGACCATCCGTTCGCCCGCGGCGAGAAGTTGTACGACGTCACCTTCGAGAACGTGCAGGCCGGGTTGCGCACCGACTACCTGTTCCGGCTGGCCAACCAACGCGGCGGCATCGTGCTGGGCACCGGCGACCTGTCCGAACTGGCGCTGGGCTGGTCCACCTACGGCGTGGGCGACCAGATGTCGCACTACAACGTCAACGGCGGGGTGCCGAAGACGCTGATTCAGCACCTGATCCGGTGGGTCATCTCCTCGGGTCAGTTCGAGCTGGCGGTCGGTGAGGTCCTGCAGTCGGTGCTCGACACCGAGATCACGCCCGAACTGGTGCCCAGTGACGGCGTTCAGCAGGTGCAGAGCAGTCAGGCCACGGTGGGACCCTATGCGCTGCAGGACTTTTCGCTGTACCAGGTGTTGCGCCACGGGTTCCGGCCGTCCAAGATCGCGTTCCTGGCCTGGCATGCGTGGCGTGATGCGGAGCACGGGCACTGGCCGCTGGGCTACCCGCTCGACGAGCGGCCGTCCTACTCGCTGGGCGAGATCCGGCACTGGCTGACGGTGTTCGTGCAGCGGTTCTACTCCTTCGCCCAGTTCAAGCGTTCGGCCCTGCCGAACGGGCCCAAGGTGTCCGCCGGTGGTGCGCTGTCGCCACGCGGGGACTGGCGGGCGCCGTCGGACATGTCGGCCCGGATCTGGCTCGACGAGATCGAGCGGAACGTGCCGGCGGAGTGATTGCCCGCGACCGCTACAGCCGGCCGTCCCCGCGCAGATCGGGATGCACCCAGTCAGGGGAGCGGCGCTCCTTGAACGCGACGAAGCCCTGCCGCGCTTCGTCCCCGCTGTAGCTGGCTTTCATCCCTATCCGGTCGTACAGACCCAGGTAGGCATCCAGGCTGGCCTTCACCACTCCGCGGGCCCGCGGTGCGGTGCGACAGCACGCGGTCAGCACCTCGGCAGCCGCCGGCATCAGATCATCGTGCGGGACCACCCGCGCCACCATGCCCCAATCGAGAGCCTCCTGCGCCGAGAGCACCCGGCCGGTGAACATCAGGTCGCGCGCCCGCACCGGGCCGATCAACCGGGCCAGCATCTGGCTGTAGTAGGTATCGGCGATGCCGCGGTAGAGCTCGGGCACCCGGAACGTCGCGCGATCGCTGACGACGGCCATGTCGCTGCACAGCGCGATCTGCAGTCCGCCGCCCTGCGCCAGTCCGTTGACCGCACTGACCACCGGTTTGATCGACTGACGCAGTTTCTCGAACGGCGTGATGTCCATGTCCATGCCGGTGCCCACCGCACCGAGCCAATTGTCGGAGCCGTCGCCGCCGCCCAGGTCGCCCCCGGGGGCGAATACGTCACCGGTGCCGGTGATCAGCAGACCGGCCAGCTCGGGGTCGCCGTCCACCAGACCCACCGCATAGCGGATCCCGAAATACATGGCGGGCGTCATCGCATTGCGGGCCGCCGGGCGGTCCAATGTGACCACACC
>JAKIXW010000296.1 GCA_022708865.1 Acidobacteriota bacterium | reverse complement strand
CCGCCGGTGGACATGGACTTGCGCAGCGTCTTGCGCAGATCGATCTGACCGGCCCGGTGCCGGCGGCGCTTGGCGGCCAGCCGGGTGGCCAGGGTGCGCGCCAGTGGCGCCACGGTCTTGCGCATCTGCTTGAGCTGGTCGCCGGAGGCGCGCAGGAACTCGACGTTCTCGGACAACTGCGGGATGCCGTACATCTGAACGTGGTCGCGACCCAGCTGTTCGGCGGTGCGGCGCTTGGTCTCCGCTTCGACCATCTTGCGTAGTTGCGTGATGCGTTGGGCGGCAATTGCTTTGGCGATCTCCTCCTGGGTGGGGGTGGCGTCGTCGCCGTAGGGCGCCAGCAGCCCGGCCAGCAGCTTGCCCTCCAGTTCGTCCAGCGCCATCGCCTTGAGCGCCTGATAGCTCGAGTACGACGCGCCGCGGCTGGAGTTGTACTTGCCGTACTGCTCGACGATCTGGGCGATCATCGCGGTCATCCGCTCGTCCATGTTGGCCAGATCTTCGTTCTGTGCCAGCAGGTCGAGCAGCATCGTGCGCATGGCCTCGACGTCCTCGGGGGGCAGTTCGAGAAGGTCTTCCCCGGCGCCATCCTCGTCGGCAACCAGCACCGTGCGCTCCCCCAGCGCGGCCGGCCACCACAGGTCGAACATCGCGTCGTAGGTCTCGCGGTGGTCGGCACGGCGCAGTACCGCACACGCCAAGCCCTCCCGCAGTACGTCGCGGTTCGCCAGGCCGAGCGTCGCCAGCACCTGCCCGGCGTCCACCGTTTCCGACGGCCCGACCGAGATCCCCTGTGCGCGCAGCGCGTCGACGAAATTGACGAGATGCCCCGGCAGGCCGTGCGGGGCCAGCGGTTGCGGCGGGCGGGTGCGGCGCATCGGTCGGCTCCTCTAGTTCAGGCGAAGCTCGCCGGATGCCTTCTGTTGATCGGACTGATGCTTGAGGATCACACCCAGGGTCGCGGCGATGGTGGCGTCGTCGATGGTGTCCAGTCCCAGGGCCAGCACGGTGCGGCCCCAGTCGATGGTCTCGGCGACCGACGGCAGTTTCTTGAGCTGCATACCGCGCAGCACCCCGATGATGCGGACCAGTTCCTCGGCCATCTTCTCGGGCAACTCCGGCACCCGCGACAGCAGGATCCGCCGCTCCAGGTCGGCGTCGGGGAAATCGATGTGCAGGAACAGACAACGACGCTTGAGCGCCTCGGACAGTTCCCGGGTGGCATTGGAGGTCAGCACGACGAACGGTTTGCGCTGCGCGGTCATGGTGCCCAGCTCGGGCACGGTGACCGCGAAGTCCGAGAGCACCTCGAGCAGCAGGCCCTCGATCTCGATGTCGGCCTTGTCGGTCTCGTCGATCAGCAACACGGTCGGCTCGGTGCGTCGGATGGCAGTCAACAGCGGGCGCTGCAGCAGGAACTCCTCGCTGAACACGTCCATCTTGGTCTGGTCCCAGTCCCCCGATCCCGCTTGGATCCTTAGGATCTGCTTCGCGTGGTTCCACTCGTAGAGCGCGCGGGCCTCGTCGACGCCCTCGTAGCACTGCAGTCTGACCAGTCCCGAGCCGGTGCACTGCGCCACCGCGCGCGCCAGCTCGGTCTTACCGACCCCGGCCGGCCCTTCGACCAGCAGCGGCTTGCCGAGTCGATCGGCCAGGAAAACCGCTGTGGCCGTTGCGGTGTCGGGCAGGTAGCCCGTCTCGGCCAGCCGGCGGGACACGTCGTCGATGTCGGCGAACAGCGGTGTCGTCGTTGCGGGGGTGTCCAATTGGGCTCCTCGGTTCGATATCTGTTCTGCGCTACCCGCGAAGGTCGCTCGCACGTTTTCGCAGTGAGCACTGACTAGCTGGATGTTAGGCGGGTCGGATGTGGCCGTCTCCCCAGACGATCCACTTGGTCGAAGTCAGTTCCGGCAGGCCCATCGGTCCGCGGGCATGCAGTTTCTGGGTGGAGATGCCGATCTCGGCGCCGAAGCCGAACTGCTCGCCGTCGGTGAACGAGGTGGCCGCGTTGACCATCACCGCGGCGGCATCGACGCGTTCGGTGAACCGTTGCGCCGCAGCCAGATCGCGCGTGACGATGGCCTCGGTGTGGCCGGTGCCGTACTCGTTGACGTGTGCGATGGCCGCGTCCAGATCGTCGACCACCGCGACCGCCAGGTCCATCGACAGGAACTCGGCGCGCAACTCGTCCTCGGACGGGTTGTCGTGCACCGTCACCCCGGCGTCCACCAACGCGCCCACCAATCGAGGCAGCGCGGTCCCGGCCACGGCCCGGTCGACCAGCAGCGTCTCCGCGGCGTTGCACACGCTGGGCCGACGGGTCTTGGAGTTCAGCAGGATCCGTTCTGCCACCTCGAGATCCGCGGCCTCATGGACGTAGACGTGACAGTTCCCGACCCCGGTCTCGATGGTCGGCACCATGGCGTCGCGGACCACCGCGTCGATCAGGCCGGCACCGCCGCGCGGGATCACCACATCCACCAGGCCGCGGGCCTGGATCAGGTGGGTGACACTGGCGCGGTCGGCACTGGGCAGCAGTTGCACCGCATCCTGGGCCAGGCCCTCGGCGGCCAGCGCACGGCGCAGGGTGGACACCAGCGCCTCGTTGGAGCGGGCCGCCGAGGAACTGCCGCGCAGCAGCACGGCGTTGCCGGATTTCAGGGTCAACCCGAAGGCGTCGACGGTGACGTTGGGCCGGCCCTCGTAGACGATGCCGACGACGCCCAGCGGGACGCGCTGCTGGCGCAACTGCAGGCCGTTGGGCAGGGTCCGGCCGCGCAGCACCTCGCCGATCGGATCCGGTAGCCCGGCCACCTGCCGCAGTCCGGCGGCGATGCCGTCGACCCGCTGCGGGTTGAGTGCCAACCGGTCGAGCATCGCGTCGGGTGTGCCGGCGGCGCGGGCGGAATCGAGATCCTCGGCGTTGGCGGCCAGGATCGCATCGACCGCACCCAGGACGGCGTCGGCGGCGGCGTGCAGCGCGCGATCCTTGACGGTGGTGGTCAGGGTGCCGAGTTCCCGGGCGGCGGTCCGGGCGCGCCCGGCGGCATCGTGCACCGCTGCCCGCAGATCGGTATCCGGAAGCATCGATGCTCGCAGACTCATTAGTGCAGCTTATCGGCTCGCCGGCGGGTTCGGCGAGCGGTGCCGTTCCGCGAGCACGAGGCCCGGCGACAACCACACCGGCGGGTTAGCCTGGCCAGGTGGCTCGGGTGGTCGTGGTGGGCAGCCTCAACATGGATCTGCTGTTCGATGTGGCCGCGTTGCCCGGCCCCGGCGCGACCGTGCTGGCCTCGGCACTGCACCACCAGCCCGGGGGCAAGGGCGGCAATCAGGCGGTGGCCGCCGCCCGGGCCGGTGCCGACGTCGCTGTGGTGGCCGCAGTGGGCGACGACGCGGCCGGTCACGCGTTGCTGGACCACCTGAGCGGCAACGACGTCGACGTCGGCGCTGTGGTCAGGCTGCCCGTGCCCAGCGGCACCGCGGCGGTGGTGGTCGGGCGATCGGCCGAGAACATGATCGTGGTGGCGCCCGGCGCCAACGCGCATCTCAAGGTGGACTCCGTCGCCGCGCGCACCGCCATCACCTCTGCCGATGTGGTGTTGATGCAGCTGGAGATCCCGCCGGCGACCGCGACCTCATAGCGGACGCCGACGTGGTGCTGTTGCAGCTGGAGATCCCGGCGGCCACGGCACTGGCGGCCGCGCGGCAGGCCCGCATCGGCGCAGCGACGGTCATCCTGAACGCGTCGCCGGCGAGCGACGCCGATCTGGGCGACCTGGCCGCGGTGTGCGACGTGGTGATCGTCAACGAGACCGAGGCCGCCGGCTGGCGCTGGCCGGTGCCCTACCTGGTGACCACCCGCGGCGACCGGGGCGCTATCTGTGCGGGCCTCGACGACGAGTTCGCGGTGGCCGCCCCCGCCGTCGAGGCGG